>CAZGBV010000015.1:0-31357 GCA_964523985.1 uncultured Paraprevotella sp. | reverse complement strand
GTCGGCTTTCCGGGAAGGGGAATCCCCGCGAGGCCCGTGCCGGCGCTTCCCGCCGTGCCTCCGCCCCGGCGGGAAGTGTCGGCTCGGACTGCGGCCTCGAGACGGTGACGACCCGCGGGCGGCTGCTGGAATCCCTCGCCTCCCGGGAGGGCGGCGGCCCCCTGATCCCCTTCCGGGACGGGGGTCGCGGCCTGTGGGGCCTGCGGCGCGGGGACAGGGTGACGGTGCCGCCGCGCTACGTCAGGGTGCTCGGGGTAGACGGTGACCTCGCCGCGGTGCGCTTCGGGGACATGTCGGCGGGCGTGGTGGACGCGTGCGGGGAGGCGCGGACGCGCCCGGGGCGCTACAGGAGGCTGGAGTTCCTGCCGGGCAGGCTCCTCGCCGCCACGGACGGGCGCGGTGCGACGGCGTACTTCGACCTGCTGGGCGGCCGGCCTTACGGGCGTCGTCCCTCGCCCCGATCCTTCGGCAGGGTGGAGATGCTGGAACTGGACGGCGTCCTCCACGGCCGGACGCGCGTGCCGTTCAGCCGGGCGGAGGGCGCGGGGCTGCGAATGCTGGGCGCGGACGGCTTCTGCCTGAGGTTCTACGACCCCCTGTCCGCCCCCCGGTGCGGTAGGCTGGAGGGGGAGGGCCTCCTGGGGGAGTGCGACTGCGTCTGCCTCCTCGCCGGCGACGCCGAGTCCCCCTACCTCTACTGCGGCACGCTGGCGGACGGGAGCGTGCTGGCGGCGGACTGGGGAGGGCGCTATTTCCTCGCCCGGGAGGGGGAGCCGAAGCGTTACGTGGCCCGCGGGGAGGACGGTGGCTTCGACGCGGTTGTCCCCCGCCTGCTTGCCGGTGCCGCCGTCCGCGCCGCCCGCCGGGAAGCCGCGGGTGGCGGTGATGCGGCGCCCTCCCGCCGCGCCGAGCCTTTCCGGGCTGGGGCGGGTTGGGGGCTTCGCCGGGGCGGCAGGGTGCTCGTCCCGCCCGTTTACCGCGACATACGCGCCGCCGCGGGCGGCTACTTCGCCTTCGAGGCCGCCCCCCGCCGCTGGGGTGTCATCCGCCCAGACGGGAAGGTCGTCGTCGAGGCGCACTACACGGACGTGGAGATAGGCGAGGACGGCACCGCCCGCCTCACCGTGTTCCCCGGGAAGACGCGGACGGTGGACTTGCGCGGGCGCGACTGACCGGAGCCGGAACGGCGCGACGACCCGCAGGCACGGAACAAATCCCCGACGACATGAACAACGGAGTCGGTTGGAACGGGGATGCCAGAATATTCCCTGGCGGACGATGCTTCCCCTATTCCTCATCGCCCCGCCCCGTATGGCAACTTCTACAAAGCCATACGAGGCGGGGCGATGAGGAAGTCCATGCTCAAAGGCATGAGCCGCAAGTATATCACCGTCCCGCGGAATGGAAAAAGGCCGCAAGAAAGCACGTGCCAAAACATCCATACCTGAACCCCGCTCACGCAGTGACCTACCAGACGGAGGCCGATTAATCCTCGTTTGAAACTGCATGGGAGGTAACTATGTCCCTAAACGGGAAAGACAAGCTATCCAGATGCCGAATAATCAAGGAAAGGAACACATATCACGGGGTTGCGGAAATGAAGACGTAATAAAGGACGCGCAACGGCCCTAATATAATGTCCAGCCGTCGCGGCGAAAGTTCGGCCTCGTAGCGATGCCCCGTCCTTTTCTCGACTTCTCCCCCACCCCGATGTCAGGAAGCGTCCGGTTGCCCGGGCAAAGGTTCGGCCTTGTAGCGGAAATTCGTGATTTGCGTGCGCGACAAGGTGGTGCGGAAGCCGAACCATCCTTCCGTCAACGGAGCGGGATCGGTGAAGTCCACGAGACACTCCCCGTCGAGGCAGTAACAAGTGCGGCTACCGTCGGTAGTAATCCGGACGTGATACCAGCGGTTAGCCTCCAACAGGTGTTCCTTGTCGCCGTATTCTTTCAAGACGGCGGGACGCGCCGCGGCATTCGTCACGGCATCCTCGTTCCCGTCGTAACGGCGGAAGCGGGTGGTGGTGTTATGGTTGCCACCGTAGCCCAGATAATAAAGCCGCAAGGTGTAGCAGTTCAGGAACCTGCCGCCCCGCCAAGCCTCGCGTTTCCACAAGTCGTCGGGGTAAAGAGGGTCGGAAGCCATCCAAAAGCAATTGAGGTCGCTCAAGCGGTCGCCCGTCCCGCGCACCACGACGCGGGCATCGTATTCGATGGTCACTTTCCCGTTCATCTTCTCCTTGAGCCACAGCGTCAGTCCCTTGGGGGAAAAGATTTCCGCCGTGTCTCCCGAGAACGTCACGACGTAATCCGGCGATTCTGACTCCACTCTCCAATATTTCCCGAAGTCGTCTTCCGACAACCCGCGCCGTTGCCAATCGCCGGCAAGGGTCGTGCACGAGGCAACCAAAAGAACCGCGACCAGCGTCTGTTTCAAGTTCACGTTAGTTTCTTTCATACGAATTGATGTCGCATCGTCCCCGTTTCGGTATAAACACGCCCGTGATGCCGCTTTTGCAAACCTCACAGGGACTGGCCCACGCCGCCGCTCACTTACACAAGTCTTCCTTAAACTCCACCTCCACGATGCGCAACTCATACCCCGTCTGCCCGCCGTCCTTGGCCTTGAAGAGGTCGAGTTCACCCGCCGCCGGGGCGGCTACCTCACGGATTTGCCCGAAGGCATCGTCCTCTTTGCCTCTCGCTTTCAGCCGGATGGTAATCTCGTCGGCCGACACGGGTTTCAGAGACAAGTGAACGTAGCCCAGACTGCGCTCCGTCTCCCCGCTCCACACCAGCGTGTCGCCGGCGTAAATCTCCAGCGGATAGCTCCGCATACGCCATCCCGTCAGTTTGACGCACACCTCGTCCACCACGGCGCGGCGTTCCAGCTTGTAAGTTATCCACGCCGTGGAGGCGTGCCCGTCATTGGCCCATTCGGTCAGTTCGTTGTCGTCGAAACTGCACTCTGCCTTGTCACCGTTTACCCCGACCCTGACCGACGCGATGCCCACGTCCACTTTCCTTTCCACATACGAGGGGGTCATAGGCGTTTCGCCATACGCCAGCCGTCCTTCCAATTCCCCGGCAGGGATGTAGGAGCATAGTCCCCCCTCCACCTCCACGGGAGCCGTGGACAGTTCCACCTCCGCCGGGCGCAGTCCCGGAGCCGTCGCCCTCACGCGCACGGTGCCGGGCGTGGGCAGAGAACGTATCAAGGCGCGGTTCACGCCGCATTCCACGGGAAGGTCGCGCGAGAGGATGAAGTTGTCCTCGCCCTGCGCGATGCCGCCGCGCCACTCTGCCGGCCCTTCCACCTCGAAATGGATCAAGTCGTTGGCCAAGGGGCAACGCCGTCCCTCCTTGTCAGTCACCTCCACTTGCAGGAGATCCATGTCCGCGCCGTCGGCTTTCCAGCCGCACGGGTTCGAAATTGCTTCCAACCTGATTTGCTCCGGTTCGCCGACCGTACGAAGCTCCGTGCGGCACAGCTCGTTCCCTTCCTCGTCGAAACCCACGGCTATCAGTTCGCCCGCCTCGTAGGCCACCGCGTCCCACGAGAACAAGAAATGGTAATCCCGTCTGCCGAAACCCAGCGAGCGTCCGTTCAACAGCAGTTCCACCTTCTCCGTGTTGGCCACCACGAACACCGGCTTTACCACGCCGTCGGGATAGTTCCAATGCCCCACCACGTGGATACGCGGTTCCTCGGTGTCCACCCATCCGCTCCACATCACCCGCAACGCGTGGTAAGCATCCTTGGGAATGCGCATGGCATCCGTCGCGCCGCTCCTGCGGTAGTTCTCCGCCCCGCGATAGTGCGTGTTCGTGTCCGAGAATACGATTTTCACGCCTCCCGAACTCGCACGGTCGCCTCCGCCGGGACGCTCCACCCAATAGTCGTACCAGCGCCTCACCTGTTCCACGGCAAAAGAGTCCTGATTGTGGTTGTAGGCCCGTGCGTCCACGTTCTTCTGCATCTGGTTCGTCATGGCGGAACGGAACGAGTCGTTGCCCGCCCCCTCGCGATGGAAAGGATAGGAATACTCGTCCCAATACTTGCGCAACCCCTCGTCGCGACAGTATTCCATGGCCCACATCGGGTGATGCCTGCTTTTGTTGATATACAGCATCTCGCCCCCGTACTCGGCATCGCGGATGTCGAGCATCTCCCGCGAGCCGACGGCGCGTCCGCCGTGCGGGTCATACAAGTCGCGCAGACCCTTCATCTGTCGGATGTGTTCGGGGCTTATGCTCTCGTTGCCGCATTCGTAGAAGATGACGCTCGGATTGTTGCGGTTGTAGATGATGGCATCGCGCATGAGTTCCACGCGCTGTTCCCATTGCCGCCCCTCGCGGTCTTTCTCCGAGTCGCCCGCGGGCATGGCCTGCATCAGCCCCACGCGGTCGCACGACTCCACATCCTGTTTCCAAGGCGTGACGTGCATCCAGCGCACGAGGTTGGCACCGCCCTCCACCATGAGGCCGTTGCTGTAGTCGCTCAGCCAAGCCGGCACGCTCGCCCCCACTCCCGGCCATTCGTTGCTCGTGCGCTGCGCGTATCCCTTCACCTGTATCACCCTGTCGTTGAGCCACACCATCCCTTTCCCGAAGCGCGTCTTGCGGAATCCCGTGCGCGTGCTCACCTCGTCCACTTTTTCCCCGCCTGTCCAAAGGGAGGTACGCACGTCGTACAAGTAACCGTACCCGATGCTCCAGAAGTGCAGGCCGGTCACCTCGGAAGACGCTTCCAGAGTCACGGTCTCGCCCGGGCGCACGCGCATCTCGTCGCCTCGGAAAGCCTTCACCACGCTCCCGTCGCGGTCGACGAGTTCCGCCCGCAAGGCCACTGTCTCGACCCGATCCTTTTCGTTGCGCACCTCGGCTTCGGCATGCACCACCGCGCTCCGGCTCTTCACCCGCATATCCTCGGCATAGACGTACACACCGGCGGTGCCGAGGTTGCTGTAAAGGGGCAAAGTCTGGTAAAGGCGACCCGTCACGTGCAACCACACGTTCTTGGGTATGCCTCCGTAATTGGCGTTGAAGTTGCGGTCGTTCCATTGGAACTTCGTCCCCGTGGCGCGTTCCCTGTACCCCCAATCGTTGTCCACGCGCACCGCCAGCACATTATCACCCTTATATATTATATAAGGTGTAAGGTCGAAGCCCACCGCCATGACTCCGTTCTCGTGCCGCCCGAGCGGTTTACCGTTGAGGTAGAAGTCCGCACCTTGCCTCACGCCCTCGAACTCCACGAACACTTTCTTCCCCCTCGCCCCTGCGGGCAACCTGAAATGCTTCCTGTACCACGCCACGGTGTCGGTAAGTTGTTCGATGCTCACGCGGAACGCCTCGTCCTCGTTGAAAGGTCGCGGAAGCGTCACCTTCTCCCAGTCGTCGTCGACATACTTCGCCTCGCTTGCCCCGGGAAAGTCGCCCACGCGCAACAGCCACCCCGCGTTGAAATTGTATCTCTCCCGCGTGGAAGCGGAAGGGACGACAAACCACGCGGCGATGGCGGCGACGACCATCCGTCTGCATAACGCCCGGCACAGTTGCCTCCGGCCGCTCCCTGCACCTACCGTCCACAATCCGTTGAGGCGAGCCGCAAAGCCGGGCTTCTGCCCCACCCCACTCTTGCACGAGGTCGTTCTTTCTTTCATTCCTTCTTGATTTTTTCGTGTCCTACGGCCGCCCCTTTCTCCCCGTCCGGTGTCCGGCCTTCGCGTCCGGGCGTTCCCGAGCAGCTTGTATTCATGATAATTAAGTCATCTTCCCGACAAAGCATCGGGCTTTCCTTTCCAAAGTTAGCAAATCTTACGCGGATATGTAACATTTCGACGAAAACTTTGCATCCGGGGAGCGAAAAAAGGGAAAAACACGCCTTTACATATAGTTTCCGGTGATTGAAATGTTCCCCTGCGGCTACGGAGCCGTGACTTCCTGCATTGCCAAAGCGTCTTGTTGCGACGCGCCCGCCACCGGCACTTCTCAAATAAACGCCCCGTTTTTCTTTTCCTTTCCCGTGGTTTGCAGTAACTTTGTGCGGCGAAACTCAAAAGCACGACGACATGAAAACGACATCTCCGGCTTCGGACATCCCTTACTGCCACACCCTTCCCTGCGGCATGCGCGTCATCTGCGCCCCGTCGGCCACGGACGTGGTGTACTGCGGAATCGCCGTCGATGCCGGTACGCGCGACGAACTGCCGGGCGAGAACGGGCTGGCGCATTTCTGCGAACACCTGACTTTCAAAGGCACGCACCGCCGCCGCTCCTGGCATATCCTGAACCGCATGGAAAGCGTGGGAGGCGACCTGAACGCCTACACGGGCAAAGAGGAAACCATCTATTACGCGGCCTTCCTGAAAGAACACTTCGCCCGCGCCGCGGATTTGCTGGCCGACATCGTGCTGGGCAGCACTTATCCCGAAACGGAGGTGAACAAGGAAGCGGAAGTGGTCATCGACGAGATAGAAAGCTACAACGACTCGCCTTCCGAACTGATATTCGATGATTTCGAGAACATGATTTTCAGTGGCCATCCCTTGGGACGCAACATCTTGGGCGAAGCCCCACGGCTGCGGGAATTCACCGGTGAGGATGTCCGGCGTTTCGCCGGCCGCATATACCGCCCGGACCGCATGGTTTTCTTCGTTTACGGGCGCGTCGAGCCGACACACGCCTGCCGGGAAATCGCGAAAGCCTTGAAGCGGGTGGCAACCTCCCTGCCTGATGGGAACCCTTGCAAGACACTCCTCCAAGCCACGACTTCCCCCGCCCGGCCTTCCGGCGACGATGCCGGACGTACCACCGTGCCGGAGTACCGCCCCAAAACCGCCACACTGCACAAAGACACCCATCAGGCGCACGTCATGTTGGGAACACGGGCTTACAGTGCCCGCGACCCACGCCACATGAGCCTGTACCTGCTGAACAACATCCTGGGCGGGCCGGGCATGAACTCGCGCCTCAACCTGAGCCTGCGCGAGAGACACGGCCTCGTATATACGGTGGAGAGCGTCATGACCACTTACACCGACACCGGACTGTGGAGCGTATATTTCGGCTGTGACCCGCGCGACGTGACCCGTTGCCGCCGCTTGGTCATGAAAGAACTGCGGAATTTGGCCGAAACACCGCTACCCCCTCATACGCTGGAAGCCGCCAAACGCCAAATCAAGGGACAGATAGGCATCTCACACGACAACTTCGAGAACGTGGCGTTGGCCATGGGGAAGACTTTCCTTCATTACGGCCACGCACACGACTTGAACCTTCTCTACCAAAAGATAGACGCGCTGACGGCAGAAGATCTTCATGCCGTGGCGCGGGAGCTTTTCCGTCCCGAGAACCTGACGCTCCTCATATACCAGTAGCCCTTGCACCGCATCCTTTGGCCACCTTGGACGGGAACGCCACAGCAAGACGGAAAGTCGCGCCGGGACTTGCCCCGGCGGCCTCGGAAAGGAGAAATCTTACGGGCAGAGTGCGTCCTTCCGTATCGAATCGCGCAACACGAAGATGGTTTCCGGCCCCATGTTGAACAGTAAATCCGCCACACTCAGGTTGGGGAGAAAACCGTGCCTCTCCCTGAATACTTGATAATACTCGCTGGCGACAAAGGCAGCATCGTCGCCGTCCGTCCCGGAATCAGCCAAGTCCCGATAGTCCGCCGCACGTATGTCCGCCTCCCGCGACGCGAGGCCATACGCCACCGTCCGCCGCACCTTCGTGTGCAGGCCGACGAGTTCGCAGACCTTGGCGCGTATCGCCTCCTCGAAATCAAAGAGGAAGTTCCACTTGCGCGTGTAAAACGGGAGGAAATCGTCGGCGTAGAACTCAAAGAAAGGACTGTTGCGATAGGCCGTCTCCAAAGCGTGCCAATGTTGCCGCCGCCAATTCCCGTGGTCTGAAATGCGGATGTCCCTCATGGGACATTTCTCCGCGCCGGGATTCATCACGGGGACTACCAACGCCTGCACGCCGGAGGGGGCGGCGATGAGGCAACGGTTACGGTAGGTCTGCTTCACGTAATGCTCGTGCGCCTCGATGTACGCTTCGTCGAAAGCGTATAGCTTGGTGTAGTAGCGTACCGGTGCCAGATAAGCGGAAGGAAGGAGGCAAACGCTTTTCATGGCTTTCTCCCGCGCCTGCCGACGTCCATGCGCCCCGGCCTCATCATCGTGCGGCGGACACGAAGTCGCGCGTACCACGGCGACGTGGAGTCCCAGGAATAAAGAATCCAGCTCAACCGCCCTATTATATAGGTGTCAGGAACGAAGCCGAACGTGCGCGAATCGGCATGGTTACGCTCGTCGGCCGACGACATCCAATAATAGTCGTGGGTGAAACGGAAGCTCGATACCGCATATCCCGACACACGAAGCGTATCGCGGGTCACCGCGGCATGCCCCCCTTCGTGGAGATTTATCATGCGGCAATACCACCGCACATTGTCGGGAGTAAGTGCCACGTAAGCGTTCTTACGGGGGAGTTCCACCACCCTGCAAAGGCGGTCGCGCGGACGGTCACGGTAAACCTTCCCCGATGAATCCATGTAGATGCTGTCTCCGGGGACGGCGTAGCAACACCCCACGAAAATGTCGCGCTCGTCGATGTCCCGCCCGCTATGCCCTCCTTCCGAGGGATTGTTGAAAGCCACCCATTCGTCCCTCGGCACGTTTCTCGCGCCGGGACGCACGTAACCCCACCAACGCATGGGCGAAAGGCGCAACCCGTATGCCGTGCAGTCCACCGCCACTCGGTCTCCTGCCATGAAGACGGGACATTCGCCGCCCTCCGGTATCCTGACGAGAAAAACCCAACATCTTCTAATCAGGACAACCCCGATAGCGGCCACTGACAACACGGCGCACAGCCATGCGGCCTTCTTTAGCACGAGCCGTGCAAGGCGGGGAAAGGATTGCCCCCGGAACATCCCGTCCTTATGCGAATGTTCACTTGATGTCATCTACGAAGCGGAACATACGCCCCCAACGCACTCGTCCGTCGAACCAACCGCGGTCTTTGTCCAAAGAAAGCCAGACAAGTATGGGCTTGCCCACGATGTGGTCTTCGGGGACGAAGCCCCAGTAACGCGAATCAGCCGAATTGTGGCGGTTGTCGCCCTGCATCCAATAATAGTCCATCTTGAACGTGTAGCTGTCCGCCCGTTTCCCGTTGATGAAAATCTTCCCGTCCTTTACTTCGAGGTCGTTGTGTTCGTACACCCGTATGGGACGCTCGTACACGGCGACGTTCTCCATCGTCAGCTTGACAGACTTTCCCTTGGCCGGAATCCACACGGGGCCGTAGTCGTCGCGCGTCCATCCCGTCCGAGCGTTGAGCGGATACAAGTCGCCATCGGGTACGGAATTCACATTATCGTAAGCGATACTGTCCACGATGTCCGTACAGACTTTCAGACGCTCGTAGGCGTATCGTGTCAGCGGCATGGTTCCTGTTCCGGACAATGAAGCCAAATCTTCCTCGCTGATGCCCAACTCCCGTACCAGTTCGTCCGGGATGTCCCGTTTCAGCCACACGAAGTAGTCGTATTGCACGTTGTCCGGTTCCTTGTTCGGCTTGCCGTCCAAGTAGACCACGTGGTTCTTGATTTGGAGCGTCTGCCCGGGCAAGCCCACGCAACGCTTGACATAATTCTCCCGCCGATCTACCGGACGCGACATCACCCCGCCGAACACTTGGGGGTTCCGGTCGATATACAGCCGCCCCATGGCATAAATCTCCGCGAAGAAGTCGCGTTGCTGCTGTCGGGTGAGCGAATCCAGAAACGGATAACTGCCATGCAGTTGCATGTATTGTTGTCCGCCGTACCCATAGGCAAGGGAATAGAAGTCCATGTTCTGGTATTCGGGATTCACCATCACCGTGTCGCCCGCCGGGTAATTGAACACCACGATGTCGTTCAGCCGGACGCGTCCGCCCGGCACGCGCTCGTAGTCCCACTGAGGCCATTCGATGTACGACTTGCATCCCACGAGCGGCATCGTGTGCTGCGTGAGCGGCATGGAAAGCGGTGTCTGCGGCTTGCGCGGCCCGTAGCTCATCTTGCTCACGAAGAGGTAGTCGCCCACCAACAGCGACTTCTCGAGCGACGACGACGGTATGGTGTAGTTCTGGAAGAAGTAGATGTTGACGAAATACACCGCCACCAAAGCGAACACGATGGCATCCACCCAGCTCATCACCCTGCGTGTCACGGGATTCCGGGCTGTCTTCCACCACGACCACGGGATGAACTTCGTGATATAGGCATCGAAGATGAACGGCACGGCCAACAGTCCCCACCAACTTTTTATCCACAGGAGGAATGCCAGATAGAGCACTGTCACTACCGCCATCTTTGTCCAATCTGCCCGTTTGGGCTTCCTTTCGTTTCCTTTCATGTCTTTTCTGTTCGTTCGGCGCAGGACGGAAGTCGGCACTGGCTCGTCCGGAGCCGTGCAGAGCCGCGGCCTGCAATGTCTGAATGATGTGAATCAAAACCGGAACAAGTCCTCCATCGTGAGCATCCCTTCGTGCGTGGCGGTATATTCCGCCGCCAGCACCGCGCCCAGCGCGAAGCCTTTCCGATTATGCGCGTCATGCGTGATGGTGATGCTGTCCGCCTCGCTGTCGTAAACCACGGAATGGATGCCCGGCACTTCGCCGCGGCGCACACTGTCGATGCGCAACTCATCCGCCGCGCACGCCGCCGTGCCGCTCACCGTCCCGTCCGGAGCCGTGAAAGTCCCTTTCACCCATTTGTCCTTGCGGCCTATGGCACGGATGAGGTCTTCCGCCAGCGTGATGGCGGTTCCGCTCGGCGCGTCCGCCTTGTGCACGTGATGCACCTCCTCCATCCTCACGCCGTAAGCCGGGAAACCGGACATGATGCGCGCCAGATAGCGGTTCACCGCCCCGAAGACGGCCATGCCGAGGCTGAAGTTGCTGCTCCAGAAGAGCGTGCGACCCTCCTCGCGGCATAGGCGGCGCATTTCCCCGCCATGCTCCGCCATCCAGCCCGTGCTGCCCGACACCACCTTCACTCTGGCGGCGAAAGACCGCATGACATTGCCGTATGCCGCCTGCGGCGCGGTGAATTCCACGGCCACGTCCGCGCTCCGGAAAGCCTCGGAATCGAAATCCCCGCGGTTGTCGATGTCGATGATGCTCACTATCTCATGGCCACGTCCCAAGGCGATTTCCTCTATCATGCGACCCATCTTGCCGTAGCCGATTAACGCTATTCTCATGTTTTCCGAGTGATATGCTGATATTTTCTCTCGCAAAGATAGGGATTTGGCTCGAAATTCATTACTTTTGTTAGCAAAAATAAACTTTTCAGTCCCGATATCGTCATGGAAAAGTTGTTGTATTATATGTGGAAATACAAACTGTTCCCGCTCAAACCGTTGCAAACCACCGACGGACAGGCAGTGGAAGTCATCGATTCGGGAACGCTTAACCGGGACGCGGGTCCTGACTTCTTCAACGCCAAGGTGAAGCTGGACGGCACAATCTGGGTGGGCAACATAGAAATACACGAGCGGACGGCGGACTGGTATGCCCACGGGCATCACGAGGACGCGCACTATAACAATGTCATCCTGCACGTGACAGGGACAGCCGACCGCCCCACCGTCACACAAGACGGGAAGACACTCCCGCAACTGGTTCTGGAAGTCCCCGGCTACCTGCGCGACAACTACGAGGAGTTGTGCCGGACGACAGACTATCCGCGCTGCCACCGCGTCATCCCCCAAACCGACCCGCTCACGGTGCACGGGTGGATGAGTGCCCTGCTTTATGAAAGGCTTGAACAGCGGGCGCAGGCCGTGGCCGCCCGCGTGGAAAAACTGCAAGGTGACTGGGAGCGGGCTTATTTCATCACCCTCGCCCGTAACTTCGGGTTCGGCATCAACGGGGATGCCTTCGAGGCGTGGGCGCAACATATCCCGTTGCAGGACGTGGCGCACCATCGCGACGACCTGTTCCAGATAGAAGCCATATTTATGGGGCAGGCGGGACTGTTGGACATCGTCGCCATCCCGAAGAAATGCCGCGACAAGGCCGTAGAGGACGACTATTACCCCCGGCTGAAAAGAGAATACGACTATCTGGCGCACAAGTTCTCGCTCACACCAATGGATGTGAACATCTGGAAATTCCTGCGCCTGAGGCCGCAAAACTTCCCCCATGTGCGCATCGCGCAACTCGCTTTGCTCTATTACAACCAGACGGCCGGCTTCTCTCGGTTGCTGGAAGCCCGCACGCCGGAAAATTTGCACGCCATACTTTCCACGCACGCCACCCCTTACTGGGAGACGCACTACACTTTCGGATGTCCCAGTCCGAGAAACGCCAAGACCCTGACGGCGGGCTCGCTGAACCTTATCGTCATCAACACCGTAGTGCCGATGCTGTATGCCTATGGGAATACGCACGGCAACGACGAGTATCGCGAACGAGCCTTGCAATTCCTGGAACCCGTCAGGGCGGAGAACAACCACATCACGCGGCTATGGACCGAATGCGGCATCAAGGTGGACAGCGCGGCGGATTCGCAAGCCCTCATCCAACTGAAAAAGGAATACTGCGACCGCAAGCGTTGCCTGCATTGCCGCTTCGGCTACGAATACCTGAAACGAAAAGACACTCCTGCATGAAACCGGAAACGGACTATATCTTCGAACTGGAAATGAAGGTGCGCGACTATGAATGCGACCTGCAAGGCATCGTGAACAACGCCAACTACCAACATTACACCGAACACACCCGGCACGAGTTCCTGCTCTCGCGGGGCATCGGTTTCGCAGACTTGCACGCGCGAGGCATAGAGGCCGTAGTGGCGCGGCTGGACATGACTTTCAAAACGCCCCTGAGGAGCGGAGACCGCTTCATCAGCAAGCTGGGAGTAAGAAAGGAGGGCATACGCTACGTGTTCCGACAGGACATCTTCCGCCTGCCAGACATGAAATGCTGCATGAAGAGCCAAGTGGACACCGTCTGCCTGATAGGAGGGCGACTGGCCACCTGCCGCGAACTGGACGACATCGTCCCGCAACCGCCGACCCGCCCTTGACGTTTTTATCCTGACATTGACGCATGACCGAACAAGAAATCATCTATACCATGGCGTTGACGCGCGTGCCGCACGTCAACGCGGCCATCCAGCTCCGCCTGATGGAGGAGTTGGGGAGTGCTACGGCAGTGTACGAAAACCGCCGCCGCGTCCGCGACTTCTACCCCGAGGCCTCGGACAGGCTGTCTGCCGCATTGCAAGAGATGGAGGCGCAGACGAACCGGGCGGAAGAGGAACTGGAATTTGCCCGCCGCCATCACATCCGGTGCCTGTGCTACCACGACGCTGACTACCCCTCGCGCCTACGGGAATGCGACGATGCCCCCTTGATACTTTATTACAAGGGGAACGCTGATTTGAACCGCACACACGTGATTGACATGGTGGGCACGCGCCACTGCACGGAATACGGAAAAGACACATGCCGCCGCTTCGTAGCCGAACTGGCCGACCTCTGTCCCGACGTGCTGGTGGTGAGCGGACTGGCCTATGGAATAGACATACACAGCCACCGCGCGGCATTGGAAA
Organism: uncultured Paraprevotella sp.; assembly: GCA_964523985.1. Lineage (GTDB taxonomy): Bacteria > Bacteroidota > Bacteroidia > Bacteroidales > Bacteroidaceae > Paraprevotella. The sequence continues at coordinate 17,737 of CAZGBV010000015.1, read as the reverse complement.
ACAGGCTGGACACCGTGGGCGTGCTGGCTCACGGCCTGGACTTCATATATCCCCGCATGCACCGCGACACGGCAGTGCGAATGGCCTCTCAGGGCGGGTTGCTCACGGAATTCATGAGCCGCACCAACGCGGACAAGGTGAACTTCGTGCGACGCAACCGCATCGTGGCGGGCATAGCGGATGCCACGATTGTCGTGGAGTCCGCAGAAAAGGGGGGCGCACTGATAACCGCCGACATCGCCGCGAGTTACCACCGCGACGTGTTCGCGTTCCCGGGCCGCACGTGCGACCCTTACTCGCAAGGCTGCAACCGCATGATACGGGACTGCAAGGCATCCCTGTTGCAAAACGCACGGGAGTTCATGGAAGCCATGGGATGGCAACCGCGAAACGCGGAGAACGAAGAAAAGGGCATACAAGGCGAACTCTTCCCCGACCTGTGCGCGGAGGAAAAACTTATCGTGGACTGCCTACGCCAATCGGAAAGTCTGCAAATCAACACGCTGGCCGTCACTACCGACATCCCCGTACACAAGCTGAGCGCTTTCCTCTTCAACCTTGAAATGAAAGGCGTGGTGCGGCTCGTGAACGGCGGGATGTACAGGCTGGCTCATTGAGGAACAGACAAAGGGAAGTTCATCCACGCGGGAGCGGAACGGCCTCTCCCCGTTCGCAACCACGCGGGAGAATGGAGAAATAGCCGGATGCCCCCGCCGTTTCTTCTTCCGGTGAATTCCCGGTGGCTCAGGGGATTTCTATGAGCGAGACTTATTCACGCAGAACGGACATCCTGCGCCGCAAGGGTATGTCCGTCCTCTTGAACAGCTACGAAACCTTGCGCGACTGCGCCCACAGGAAAGATTTCACGTTCCTATGAACTTTCTCGTATTTCAATCCGTTTCGAACAGTCCGGCGTGCCGGTTATAGACGTGCTTGGCGATGATGCCCACGGCAACCCTTTGCGGCCTTTCACCCGCAAGATTTCATAAATATCGTTATAAAAAGGGCTTTTCATGCCGCAAATATAACAATGAACAAGGACACATTCGATTATTTGGTTATCTTTGCCTGTCATTTTAATGGAATTAATGTCATGAAGAAGAAATTTTGGCTTTCAGCAACCTCAGCCGCCGTCTTGTTCGCGGCTTGTGACACCGGCAGTAGCTACAATGATTTTTTGCAAATCCTATATCCCACGTCCGTCCCCATGCTTTATGCCGATCAAACCGTCGACTCGTTGGTTTTCGCCTCCACTTACGACTGGAACGTTTCTTCCGACGCTCCCGACTGGTTGCACATCGACGCGGATTCCACGTCGGGTTCCGTGCCCGATGGATATTTCACGTTGCAAAACATACCTTTGAGGTTGGATGTCAACACTACGGGCAAGACACGCGTAGGCCATGTCAACTTCTATGCCAACGGAGGCTCCATTGCAATGCCTTACACGCAGTTGCATTATCTCGGGATAGAGTACCCGGCTTCCGAGAACGGGAACGACAGTGGCAACTTCCAGAAAAAGTTTTCGAGCAGCCAAGCCGACGATAGCCTCGTGTTCCGTACTTACGGCGACGGCTGGACTTTGAAGTTCAAAGAGGAGAAACCCACATGGATGCGCCTGAAGAACGAAGGACGCGACACTACCGGCCTCGCCGGGAGATACCGCGTGGATTTCCATGTGGAGGGGAACACGGAAACCGCCAAGCGCACGGCCGTGCTGGAACTGACGAGCAGGGGCGTGACCACCGAAATCCAGATAGAACAGTCGGGAGCGGAATCCGCCGGGAAGAACAACTGAACGGACGCACCATAAATCCTTAAATCCAACCGCCAACACTATTGACCTGACATGAGGATACTTTCCGGAAGCAGGGTGTTCGCGGCGGCCCTTGCGGCGTGGATGCCGTGGGTCGGCATTCCGGTAATGGCCGCAGTTCCCGACTCGGTGTACCTCATGGCCTACAACGTGTTTCCTGAGGGCGGGCTGAATTTCGCATGGAGTGCGAACCGGCAGACGTGGAAAGGCATCGGGCACGGCCATGCTTTCGTCAAGAGTGACTTCGGCACGTGGGGAACGGAAAAAAAGATGTACAATCCGAACCTGACGCGAATGCCGGACAGTACGTGGCGTTGCGTGTTTCAGGTGAACGACCACGCCAACCAGTTCGCCGTGACTCGCAGTACCGATTTGGTGAAATGGCAACCGCAAGACTATCCATACATGGAGGGGGTGAACAGTTGCCTTGCGCCTGTCTTGTCATGCGACGCGGCGGGTGTCTGCAAGGTGTCGTTCAAGACCAGAGACGGCGGCGTGTACGAAACAGCGTCCGGGGATTTCTATCATTTCAGCAAACCGCGCGAAGTCGCCGTCTCTGCTTACCCTTCGGTGACGGAACAAGCTCTTGTGGACGGGCAGACGGTGAACGGGCAGGTGTTCAAGGTGACCTACGCAGAAGTGGAACACATGGTACAGGTAGCGGAAAGCGCGGTATATCAGGCCATGCTCAACGGGGAACTGGCACGTGACGACGAAGCACGCTTCGATGGGTTGCCCCTCCTTGAAGCCACAATCAGCATAGAGGCGGGCAAGACGAAGAAAATCAGCGACAAGTTGATAGGCATCTTCTTCGAGGACATCAACTACGCGGCCGACGGCGGACTGTATGCCGAGCTGGTGCAAAATCGCGATTTCGAATACTCAGAGGCCGATGTCAAAGGCAGGAACAAGGAATGGAAAGCCGATTTCGCATGGACTCTGGAAGGCAAGGGGGGAACATGGGAGATACGTACTTCCAATCCTGTCCACGAGAACAACCCGAATTATGCCGTCGTGGATGTCGGGCAACCGGAGCAGGTGGCCTTACTGAACGAGGGCTTCGATGGCATCTGCGTCCGCAAAGGAGAAAAATACGATTTTTCGGTGTTCGCCAAACAATTGGAAGGCAAAGGAGGCAAGATACGGGTGAGCCTCGTGCAGGACGGCCGGGCGGTGGCGCGAGCCGTCCTTGCCGCGCCCGCCCCCGGCTGGAAGAAGATGTCCGCCGTGTTGAAGGCAAGGGCGGATGCCGACCATGCCTCCCTCAAAGTGGAGCCGCTGGGAACGGGAAAGGTGGCTCTCGACATGATTTCGCTCTTCCCGCAACGGACGTTCAAGGGGCGCAAGAACGGACTACGGGCCGACCTGGCCCAGGCTTTGGCCGACTTGAAACCGAAGTTCATGCGCTTTCCCGGCGGGTGCGTGGCCCACGGCGACGGCTTGCACGACATTTACAAATGGAAAGAGACGATAGGCCCGTTGGAAACCCGCAAACCTCAACGTAACTTGTGGGGCTACCACCAGACGAAGGGGCTGGGCTACTACGAGTTCTTCCAATTCTGCGAGGACATAGGGTGCGAACCGCTTCCCGTTCTGGCCGCAGGCGTGTGCTGTCAGAATTCAAGCGACCGCGGGTATGGACAACAAGGAGGCATCCCGATGGACAAGATGCCGGATTACGTACAGGACGTGCTGGACTTGATTGAATGGGCCAACGGAGATGCCAAGACAACGAAGTGGGGCAGGCTACGCGCCGGGCAGGGACACCCGTCACCGTTTAACCTGAAATATGTCGGCATCGGCAACGAGGACTTGATTTCCAAAACGTTTGAAGAACGCTACTTGATGATTGTCAAGGCCGTGAAAGAGAAATATCCCGACATCGTCGTCTGCGGAACGGCGGGGCCGTGGTCGGAAGGCAGCGACTACGAAGCCGGATGGCGTTTGGCCAAGGAAAACAAGATAGACATGATAGACGAACATTACTACCAGACACCCGGATGGTTCATCTATCACCAAGACTATTACGACCAATACGACCGCAATGGCTCCAAAGTATATCTGGGCGAATATGCAGCTCACGCTCCGGGCCGTCCCAACAACATCGAGACGGCCTTGTGCGAGGCCCTGCACATTTGCGGCATGGAGCGAAACGGCGACGTGGTGGCCATGAGTTCATACGCCCCTTTGCTGGCCAAGGAATACCACACGCAGTGGAATCCCGACATGATTTACTTCAACAACAAGGAGGTGAAGCCCACAGTAGGTTATTACGTGCAACGACTTTGCGGAAACTACTGCGGCGATGAATATATCGAAAGCACGTTGGCGGTGAACGAAGACCGCAAGGGGGTACGCGAGCGTCTGGCGGTCAGCACGGTGCGCGACTCCAAGACGGGAAAGGTGTATGTCAAGATGGTGAACCTCCTGAACCGTCCCGTGAAAGGGAAATTGCACCTGTCAAGCCTGAAAGACCGTTTCGGAGAGGAAGGGGGCGCGGACGCCCGCCTGCACGTGCTGACCGGCAATCGGGACGACCGCACGGCTCGTCCGAAAGAGAGCGACATCAAGGTAACGCCCGAATTCGACTACGAACTCCCGGCTTATTCGTTCAGCCTGCTTGAGATTTAAAGGCTCGACTGCCGGTGCGGAAAGTTCCGGCACACCGCCCCACATCCTTGAAAACAGGCAGGAACGGTTCTTCGATGGCACATGATATGAAAAGAGAGATTGTAAAACGAACATAGGAGAAAACACGAGATGACGATGAAGAACTTATCGAAAAAAAAGTTACGGATGGCGATGTGCTGCCTCCTCCTCTGCGGGGGGCTTCCGCTTGCCGCGCAACCGCGGAAGTACGTATCCGAGGTCTGGTCGCCCGACTTGGGAAACGGGAAGTATAAGAACCCGGTAATCAACGCCGACTATTCCGACCCCGACGTATGCGCCGTGGGAGATGACTTCTACATGACGGCTTCCAGTTTCAACTGCATTCCCGGCTTACCTATCCTCCATTCCAAAGACCTGGTGAACTGGGAAATCGTGAACTACGCCTTGAAAGAACTGGTGCCGACCGACTTCTACGCCACCGCGCAACACGGAAAGGGCGTATGGGCACCGAGCATCCGTTACCACAAGGGGGAGTACTACATCTATTGGGGCGACCCGGACTTCGGAGTGTATATGGTAAAAGCGAAAGATCCCGCCGGCGAATGGTCGGCACCCGTGTTGGTCAAGGACTCCAAGGGCATCATCGACACCTGCCCGTTGTGGGACGACGACGGGAAGTGTTATCTGGTCCATGCGTGGGCCGCAAGCCGCGCCCGGATTAACTCCGTGCTATGCGTGGCCGAGATGAACGCGGAGGGTACGAAAGTAATCGGACCCTCGAGGCTGGTGTACGACGGGAACGACGACATCAACCACACGACCGAAGGACCGAAATTTTACAAGCGCAACGGCTATTACTACCTGATGTTCCCTGCCGGCGGCGTGGAAACGGGATGGCAGATGGTAGCCCGTAGCCGTAACGTGTATGGGCCTTACGAGACGCGCCGTGTCTTGGAGCAGGGAGACACCCCTGTCAACGGCCCCCATCAAGGCGGTTGGGTGCAGACCTCTTCCGGAGAAGACTGGTTCATCCATTTCCAAGACAGAGGATGCTACGGGCGCGTGGTCTGGCTCGAACCCATGACGTGGAAAGAGGATTGGCCGGTGATGGGCGAAGACAAAGACGGAGACGGTTGCGGAAATCCCGTGCTGACTTACCGGAAACCGACCGTGGCGGCTTCCGACCGCGTCAACCCGGTGGAAAGCGACGAGTTCGACACCCCGGAACTCGGATTGCAATGGCAATGGCATGCCAATTATCAGGATTTGTTCGGGTTCACCACCCCCTACGGATTCATCCGCTTATATTCCCGCCCTGTATCCAAGGAGTACAAGAACCTATGGGAAGTGCCCAACCTGTTGCTTCAGAAGTTCCCCGCCGAGACATTCACCGCGACTGCGAAGATTACCATGGTGAGCAAGGAAGACGGACAGGAAGGCGGACTGATAGTCATGGGCTTGGATTACGCGGCACTGACCGTGCGCCGCGAAGGCGACCGGTTTGTCCTCATCCGGCGGATTTGCAAGAATGCCGAGAAAGGCGGGGCGGAAACCGTGGAACGATTGACGGATTTCGAGCCGTCCGAACGCCAGAAGTCCACTTATGCGCCCACGGTCAGCCGTATGGCCTACCTGCGCGTGCAAGTTTCCAAAGAGGGGATGTGCCGTTTTGCTTACAGCCTTGACGGGAAGAAATTCACTCCGTGCGGTGAGCCGTTCAAGGCTCGCGAGGGGAAATGGATTGGCGCGAAAGTCGGGTTCGTATGTGTGCAACCCTATGCCGACCCCATGGTCAACCGCGGATGGATGGACGCGGACTGGTTCCGGATTACACCGTGAACGGGAGAAGTACCCGTCTCGGATAAAAGGGAAATCCGTTCCCGTCCTCGTCCTGTCCGGGACTTCCGTCTTGGATTCCCGTGACATCGCCGGAGTTTCCGCCGGATAACGTGCACGGAGCGTCCGGGTGATTCTCGCCAGGCTCCGCCTCTCCCCACATATCAACGAACGACAAGATGAATGAATTGTCCGGAAGCGTGACCGCCGCACCGTCACGCTTCCGGACACCCACGTTTCATCACCGAATAACTTTCGAGCCGTTCTTGCGAGATGGATAGGTTCGATGCCGAACCTGCCTATCTTCGTTCTTCTTTCCCGTAAAACATGGAATCACCGGAAAGAGGCCTACCGCTTTCTGGACTTTCTTTTCGTCCCGCAAGACCGGTCGCCAATCCGGAACGTGTCATTTCTTTTTCAGCAACTCCTCCATGCGCAACATCTCGTCTCGGTATTGCGCGGCCTCGATGAAGTCCAACCTCTTCGCGGCTTCCCTCATCAGTCTCCGGGTACGCTCGATGCTCTTTTCCATTTGGTCGCGGGTCATATATTCCATGACGGGATCAGCCACGGCCATCTTTTCTTCCGGTTCCACGTAAGCACGGGTTTCCATCCCGACTTCCGCGTTGGCGTTGATGAGGTCGGTCATTTTCCGGTCTTTTTTGATTTGTTGCGGGATGATGCCATGTTCCTCGTTGTATTTCAGCTGTTTCTCACGCCGCCGATTGGTCTCATCAATGGTTTGCCGCATGCTGTCCGTGATACGGTCGGCGTACATGATAGCTTTGCCATGCACGTTGCGAGCCGCCCGTCCCACGGTCTGCGTGAGCGAGCGGTGCGAGCGCAAGAAGCCCTCCTTGTCGGCATCCAGGATGGCCACCAACGACACTTCCGGCAAATCCAACCCTTCGCGCAACAAGTTCACGCCTACCAACACGTCGAAACGTCCGGCTCGCAAGTCGTCCATGATTTGCACGCGCTCGAGCGTGTCCACGTCGCTATGAATATAATTCGTGCGGATGTCGTGTTTCAAGAGATAAGCAGTGAGTTCTTCCGCCATCCGCTTGGTCAGCGTAGTCACCAAAATTCTCTCGTCCCTCTCCACACGTTGCTCTATCTCCTCCATCAAATCATCCACCTGGTTCAGGCTCGGGCGAACTTCGATGACGGGGTCGAGCAATCCCGTGGGGCGAACCACCTGTTCCACCACGATACCCTCGCTCTGTTGCAACTCATAGTCGGCCGGGGTGGCGGACACGTAAATCACCTGTTTGGCCATCCTCTGGAACTCCTCGAACTTCAGGGGGCGGTTGTCCATGGCGGCCGGCAGACGGAAGCCGTACTCCACCAGATTCTTCTTCCGGGCGTAGTCGCCTCCGTACATGGCGTTGATTTGCGGCACGGAGACGTGGCTCTCGTCGATGACTATCAAAAAGTCCTCCGGGAAGAAGTCCAGCAGGCAATAGGGGCGTGTGCCGGCCTCGCGCCCGTCGAAGTAACGCGAATAATTCTCTATGCCACTGCAATGCCCCAACTCGCGTATCATTTCGATGTCATACGTGACCCTTTCACGTAGCCGCTTGGCCTCATAAGGCTTCCCCGCCTCTTCGAAGAGAGCCGCCTGTTTGCGCAAGTCATCTTCTATCATGCGTATGGCCGCAATCGTGCTTTCCTTCGTGGTCATGAACAGGTTGGCCGGATAGACGCGGTATTCCTCGAAGCTCCCGAGACGGAGCCCGCTCACGGCATCCACTTCCTCTATGGTGTCGATTTCATCGTCCCAGAACGTCACGCGCAGAAGGTTGTCGGAATAAGCGAGGAACACGTCCACCGTGTCACCCTTGACGCGGAAGCACCCGCGTTCCAGGTTCAGGTCGTTCCGCGTGTAGAGGCTGTCCACCAAGCGGCGCAGGAACACGTTGCGATCTGTCCGCCCGCCACGCCTCAGTTCTATCACATTGTCGTAAAAAGCCGCCGGGTTGCCCATACCGTAAATGCAACTGACCGATGAGACCACCACTACATCTTTCCGCCCGGACAGCAGAGCGGACGTGGCCGCCAAGCGCAACTTGTCTATCTCATCGTTGATGGCCAAATCCTTTTCTATGTAAGTGTCGGTGGACGGGATGTAGGCTTCCGGCTGGTAATAGTCGTAATACGATACGTAATACTCCACGGCATTGTGCGGGAAAAAGCTCTTGAACTCGCCGTACAACTGCGCGGCAAGCGTCTTGTTGTGGCTGAGCACCAGCGTGGGCTTGTTGACGTTCCGTATCACGTTGGCTATCGTGAACGTCTTGCCCGACCCCGTTACGCCCAACAAGGTTTGCGCCGGTAAGCCCCGCAATACCCCCTCCGTGAGCTGAGCGATGGCCTCCGGCTGATCCCCGGTAGGGAAATAATCAGCGGTTAACTCGAAATCCCGCATATCTTAGCCTCGGATGTCTTTAAGTTCTTTCAAGCGGCAAGGATAGGCATTCCGCACTCGAAAAGCAAGATTGCCTCCGACAAGACCATACCACGCTACTTCCCGTACCTGTGCCGCAAGGTCGTCCCGCAAGGGAGGAGTCATCCTTGCCCCGCGCTCCGGAATTCCCTAACGCACCAACTGGTTGGTCACGGGGTCAGGGAAAACGACGGTGGGGACGAAAGTCTTAGCTTCCTCGAAATCCATCATGGCGTATGAAATGATGATGCAAATGTCGCCCACCTGCACTTTGCGGGCCGCCGCACCGTTCAGGCAGACACACCCCGAACCACGCTCACCTCTTATGACATACGTCTCCAGACGTTCGCCGTTGTTTTTGTTCACCACCTGGACTTTCTCCCCCGCCACAAGATTGGCCGCGTCCATCAAGTCCTCGTCGATTGTGATGCTACCCATGTAATTCAAATTAGCCTCCGTCACACGCACGCAGTGCAACTTCGATTTCAGCACTTGAATCATCATACCCTCTTGCCTTTAATCTTATCCTTTATATCTGATGTGGTCTATCAGGCGCACGGGCAGACTTCCGCAGAACACGGTGATGCACCCCACGACATCGTCCGAACTCTCCCAACCGTCCGGCTCCTGTAGGGACGTGCCGTCCACGATGGCGAAATACTGCACCCGTAGCCCTTCCGTGGCATTCAGTGCGTCCGTCACATACCGGCGGGTCTCCTCCAAGGTATGTCCCCGCGCGAAGTCCTTGCTCCGGGAAAGGACACGGAAGATTTGCGCGGCCACGGCCTTCTCCGCCTCCGTCAACAAGGTGTTACGGCTACTCATGGCCAGTCCGCTCTTCTCGCGCACCACCGGGCAGGGAACTATCTCCACTCGCGGGAACAAATCCCGCGCCATGGCACGCACCACGGCAATTTGCTGGAAATCTTTCTCTCCGAAATAGGCACGATTGGGTTCCACGATGGCGAACAGTTTGCTCACCACCTGACACACCCCGTTGAAATGCCCCGGACGGAAAGTCCCTTCCATCACCGTGTCCACGGGCGGGTAACTGAACCTTCTCGTGTCCGGCTCCGGGTACATCTCCCGCACCGATGGTGCGAATACGAAATCCGCCCCCGCATCCCGCAACAACGCGCAATCTGCATCCAAGGTGCGGGGATACCTCTCCAAGTCCTTCTTGTCGTCAAACTGCGTGGGGTTCACGAACACGCTGACCACGGTCACATCGTTTTCCGCGACACACCGCCTCACCAAGGAAATGTGACCTTCGTGCAACGCGCCCATCGTGGGTACCAAGCCTATCTTTCCTCCTTCCGCGCGTGCGCCGACCAAGCCACGCCGCAGTCCTTCAATCGTATGAATCAACTTCATTCGCCGTCGTCCTTTAAACTGCCTTACGCAGGAATAACTCTGCAAAATAACACATATAGTATAATCAAACAGAAATGGTTTGCGAATTAGTCAAACGGAATTTGAGAGTCAGATTATCCGTTGCCAACATCAAAATGCAAGTAACACGCGCATAATCCGAACTGCCTGCCAAATTACACTGCAATTTGCGCACAGCATTGATGTCGGATGTGCATAATTCTATTTGCATGGGGCAAAGATAATACTTTTGAGGGAAATATTTTCGCAAATCAATTACTTTCTACTATAAATTACAAAACGGCAAAAACATTAAAGAGTCAACCATCAAGTGCAAGTCGTTTTGCGAAACTACAAATAATGTTTGTAAAACCCTTCCTTGGGTATGTTAAAGTCGAGTTTCTCCCTTGGCCTTGCGTTCACGGACATGCATTGTTTGAAGACCTGTTCCTTAGTGGCATACAGTCGGTCACCAAGGTAAAAAAAACAATATGGGGAATTCGCCGGTAAGCGTAGCCGATAAAATATTGCCGGGAAAAAGGGCACGGATTGAAACGGTCAACGATGAATTGAAAAACATTACACGGAGAACTCTCAAGATGCCGTTCATTCAGTAAATTCATTGACAACGCTCTTTCTGCAATTGCAACTTACTGCTTCTCTGAAAAGAAGCCTGCCATTGATGTACATTTCATCAATGACCGACAACTGAAAATCTTTTGAGTTTTATGTCGAACTCACGTTATAATAAATCAGTTTCGTTTTCTTCCTTGTTAAATCTACAAGTATTTTTATCCTTACAATAAGCTAACAGATTTTTATGATTAGAAAGAAATATAATGTCCTTTCATTGTTCAGCAGACTGTCAGATATGCTGAGCCTGTCACACCCGCTTTACAAAATTGGCGGATGCAATAGATTGGGCTAAATTCGACAAGGCATTCATTCCTTTGTATTGTAGGGACAATAGCCGCCCCGGCAAAGTTTCATAAAAAGATAGCGTACAAAGCTCTTGCGAAGAGATTCATCGACATCTTCGAGAGATGGAAGTTCCGGCGTGGCGTGGATTGGCATTTTGACAAAACGGCGGAGAGCCGACATGGCCGGTCAAGGGGAAACAGGAAGCATCGGTCGTTGTCCTCGCCGACACGAATACCTCCTCGGAATGGCGGGGTCACAAGCCGAGGGAAAACCTGAGTCCTAAACCCATATTGAAATTCCACGGTTTTTCCTTATATATGTTGGAGACGGAACTCCCGTTGTCGAAATGGTAACTCACGCCAGGCTCCACATACAGTCCCACCGCCCGCGAGAAGTTGAACTGCACCCCGCCGCCGGCGTTCACGGAATATTGCCATGGCTTCTCTTTCACATCCTTGTGTGTGACGGACTCCACCTTTCCATGCAACTTGTAATCCGTTTCCGAATCCCCGTCCATGCACTTCTCGGCCATCCCGCCGACCGACAGATAGAAGTCCACCCATTTCCTTTCCCACACCACGGCCTTGAGGTTCAACGGGATACCAATGTATTGCAAGGATTGCCGCACCTTGTAACTATAATGTTGCCCCGAAGAAGAAAAGTTCGAAGAGAGATAAGTGTAAGAAAGGCCGCTTTCCATCCCGAACCTCTCGTTCAAGGGGTAACAGACCGTCACGCCGAACCTGACGGGCAACTTGTGCTTCAGAGGAACGGTTTCATCTGTGTGCCGAGGGGAATTCCTCACGACCATCGCCGAACCATTCCAGTCACCCTCCGTTCCGGGATTTGACCAGTTGACGGCATCGCTCATCGTGGAAGTTCTTCCTCTCCCGTCACTTGTCGCCGCCCTCCACGGCGTACCGGACGCGTAAAGGCTTATGGCAAGCAAACGCGGCCTGTTTTTCACAATCTTTCCGGTTTCCGCTCCCACCGGGAGTAGCCGCCTGCCTTCCTCAAGGCGATTCTTTCCCGCTCGTCCGGATTCATTCTCTGGATCCGCCTTTCCGTCTCCGTCCGGAAGTTCTTTCCCTGCGTCCGTCACGAAATTCTGTTTCCCGTCCGCCGCAACATCATGGTATTCTCCTTGCACCACGCCGCAGATGTCTTTCGCGGAGAAGCCGCGGTCTTCCTCCGCCGAGGCGGTTCGACTGCGGATGTCGCCCGCTTCACTCCCCGACAGTTTGCCTTCGCGGGTCACATTATGTGCGCCACAGGTTTCTTCGTGGAAAGAGACCAACGGTTTTTGGGGGATGTCTTCGGTTCGTGCGACATCTTCCGCGAGAGACTTGAATACCGAATGCCACACATTCCTCTCCAACGGCACGACCACCGCCAGTGTCGCTGCCGCTCCCACCAGTTGCAACCATACAGTCCGCCTCCTGCGGGAACTCCGGACACCCTGTTGCCATCGTTCTATATTGTCGTTTATCCCGTCCCATAGTCCGTCGGGAGGGGTGGCCTCGTAACCGTCAAGTTTTTTCCGCCATTCATCCAACCATTTATCTTCCATAAACCTGAGATTTATATCTTCGGATTTCCTTTGCCAACATCGCTTTCGCCCGGTGCAATTGCGAAGCCGACGTACTTTCCCCTATGTCCAGCAGTACCGCGATTTCCTTGTGGCTCCTCCTCTCGAACACGTACAGGTTGAAGACGACCCTGTATCCCGGCGGCAGACGGCGCACCATCTCCATGAGTACTTCAGGGGGAATGCCTTCCGCGTCCGGTTCCTCCTCCGCCTCGTCCGGTATGTCCTGCTCGCCACCCACGAACTCCGTCTGCCTGTTACGCTTCAGGAAGTCCAGCGACTCGTTCACCACGATACGCGCCATCCACCCCCTGAGGGATCCTTCGCCCCTCCACTCGAATTTGCCGACAGATGTGAATATCTTCACGAAACTGTCTTGAAGGACATCCTTCACGTCGTCCTCGCGGGTAATATAACGAGAACACACGGCGGCAAGGCGACCCACGTAGCGATGATACAACGTATTCATCGCTACGCGGTCGCCACTCCGTATGTCCCGGATTAACTCCCTTTCGCCTTCGTCCCCGACACGCGCCATCCCGAAAGGAACTCATTCTATCACTTCAAGGTAACGTGCGATTGTCCCGGCGGCACGGACTTCCATCGCGGAAACGCCTCCCGTCCACGCTGCCACGACGCGCTTCCCTACCTTTTGCGGGTGCGGTAATTGAATTCCGCCGTCTTCCGCCCTTGGAACGACTGCCAGACCAACGTCAGTTTCACCGTGCGCCCTTCGGTGTCGGGAAGGGCACCCAGATAGAAAGCCACGAGCCCGTCAGACCTCGTTTTTTCGGAATCGCCGCAAGCATCATGGCGGAATTCCACCTCGTAGGGATTCTCCGGATTGCCTCCTGTCAGCAGGTTCACCTTATGTACGATACCCAAGTTGCCATACATTGCGGAGAAGTGCAGGGTAAGGTAGCCGTCCTCCGACACGGTCATCCAGTCGTTCACGATGTCCACGGGGGACTTCCCATAGAGCGAGTCATTCTTCAAGGCGGCATCCGGAACAGTCTTCTTCGTCAGAATGCTGTCCATCCAATGCACATAGACCTGATGTATGCCCAACCCTCCTGCGTCGCTGAAGCCGACCAGAGCTCTCACTTCCTTCTCCCCGTAAGGTGAAGCGGTGATGTTGACCGGCCAAAGCGTGGTGGAATCATCCAGTTGCAAGAAACAGGAGTCTGTCCCGCCTTTGACCGTTACCAACGCATTCGGAAAAGTATAAGGACACGTCACGTAATAGTCATTGTCATCGTCGTCCAAGCAGGAAGGGAACAAAACCGGAGCCGCCGAAAGGCAGACAGTCAACCACAATACATTTACTTTCTTCATCTTTTTGTTTTTTACACGTTCTTTCCGTCAATATGTCGGTGCGGGGACGGGGCAGAACCAAGTCTGCCCGGAGGTTATCGTCCGTAACCGACATCATATAAACTCCGCTTCGCCTTAAACCTTGCTTCCCAAGATGAAAAATAACGTTAATTTCCTCCCTCAAAACGGAAACGCACCGTTTTTCGGCACATCCTCCGATTATCCAGACCCAAATTCGGCATCACCATCCTGTGAAGTCCCTGTCCGTCAAGGATTAGCTTTTCGGAAATCTTCCCGTTGTGGCACCACTGGATTTGCACATTCGGCAGACTTTGCGGCTTGAACTATATGCCTGCGAACCGGTTTCGGTTTGTTCCGGATGATAATCCACCTCTCCCTTACGGTTAGCTACCAAACGAAACCGACGGAGACTGACAAGCATCTCCTTGTCTGTCCCCGTTCCGGAACGTTTTTTGAATCCGCAACCAGTGCAGGGAATCAGTCCAGGTGTTGCCTGACCGCGTTTTCGAGTTCTTCGCCTCTGAGTTGCCGACCCACGATGATGCCGTCGCTGTCTATCAGGATGGTGTAGGGGATGGACGAAACGCCATACTTCCGAGCCATGACATTATCCCACGAGTGGAGTTCCGATGCCTGCGGCCAAGTCATATTCATCGTCTTCACCGCGTTTTTCCATTCCGTTTCATCCTCGTCGAACGAGATACCCACGATTTCGAGTCCCTTCTTGTGGTATTCCTCGTACAACGACACCACGTTCGGCATTTCCTCGCGGCAGGGGCCGCACCAGCTCGCCCAACAGTCCACCAAGGTCAACTTGTTGGCCTGTACGATGTCGGAGAGCTTCAATTCACCCCCGTCCAAGGACGGTATGGTGACATCTGTGAAGGGTTGCCCTTTTGCGGCCATGTTGCTTTTTTCTACATCTTCCTCGATGTGTTTCAGCGTGTTGCTATTCCTGTAATGCGGCGAGACTTTCTGCGCGAGTTCGTGCACCTCTTGCGGGCTGAACATACCATAACATGAAAGGAAGAGGAAATATCCTACCGGCTTGTCAATGTGTTTCTTCACGCTTTCGGTCACGAACCTGTCGGATTGCCGTTCCAACGCCTCGAGTTCCCGTTCCATTTCCTCGGTCGTGTCGGACGACATCTGCCGCCCGTAGATTTCGCGCATGCGTTCATGAAGCACATAAAGGGAGTCCAAAAATTGCCGGAAAACGTCGTTATTCTCCGTTCCCGACGCTTTTCCTTCCGGGCCGATGTCCAACCGGACGGTTCCCTCCTCCATGAAAAAGATGTTGCTGTATATTTCATCGCTTTTCTTGTCGTGGAAAAAGAAACTCGCGATGATGGTGGAGTCACAATTTTCACGGAGGGTGAACTTTCCCTGACGCAATACAATCGTGTCGGCGAGGGTAAAATTCCCGTCAGTCATTCGCGCCAGATACAGCGTGTCGCCGTCCTCTGCGTTCTTCACCGTTCCCTCCACATTGCATACCCGTGACGAGCAAGAGGCGAGAAGCCCCACGAGGACGGGTATGGACAGAATTCTCTTTTTCATAGGTTTTCGTTGCCGGGAGGGGGTGCGCTTGGTATTCACGGCATGGAAATCCGCCCCGCCCTTTCCCCGATTGTCGTATTTGTTGATGAAGCACGTGTCAAATCAAGTATTGCGAACTGATAGATTCGTTGGTTTCCACCCGCCTGATGGTTTCGGCCAAAATTCCGGCGATGCTGATTTGCTTGACCTTGGCGCAACGGCTGGAATAGGGGATGCTGTCGGTGAACACCAGTTCCTCGAGCGCGGAGTCCTGCACGCGTTCCGAGGCCGTGCCCGACATGATGCAGTGGGTAGCCACGGCGCGCACGGAAGTGGCACCTTTCTCCTTCATCAGGTTGGCGGCCTTGGTGATAGTGCCAGCCGTGTCCACCATATCGTCCACCAAGACGACATCGCACCCCTTTATGTCGCCTATGATCTGGATGCCGGCCACCTCGTTGGGCTTGCTTCTGGTTTTATTGCACAAGACCAGAGGGCATCCGAGGTATTTAGAGTAGGTGTTTGCGCGTTTCGAGCCGCCCACGTCGGGTGCGGCGATGACGATGTTTTTGAGTTTCAAGGATTTGATATAGGGCAACAATACGCTGGATGCATACAGGTGGTCTACGGGCACGTTGAAGAATCCCTGTTCTTGGTCGGCGTGTAAGTCCATTGTAATCAACCGATTTATCCCCGCCACGCCCAGCATGTCGGCCACGAGCTTCGCGCCGATGGACACGCGGGGCTTGTCCTTGCGATCCTGCCGCGCCCAGCCGAAGTAGGGGACGACAGCGATGATGCTTTTGGCCGAGGCACGCTTGGCCGCGTCAATCATCAGCAGGAGCTCCATCAGGTTGTCGGAGTTCGGGAACGTGGACTGCACCAGGAACACGTCGCGTCCGCGGATGGATTCCTCATACGACACGGAAAACTCGCCGTCGGCAAAGTGGGTGATTACCAGTTTCCCGAGCGGGCAACCCAAGGCCGAACAGATTTTCTCCGCCAGATACTTGGATTTCGTTCCCGAAAAAACCATAAATGAATTGTCAGCGCTCATCTTTCTTATGACGTTTAATGTTAGAAGAACCTTGTCTTTTGTCAGTCGGCCGCCTTGCGCAACCTGCGGAAATGGCTGATTAATTCCTTGTAGTCAAACGCGGCATGGATGTCGAAACGGTTCCACAGGTCGCCGAATATCACCACGCCTCCGAACCCGAGATCCTTTGCCGCCGCCATGTTCTCCGCCGTGATGCCCCCTAATGCCATCACTTTCTTGTCTATGATGCCGTGGGCGGAAGCCTGCTTCAGCGTTTCCATGTTGAACGCCGACGTGTAGCCGCATTTGGATATGCTGTCGAAAATGGGGCTAAGGAAAACGTAGTCGAAGTTTTTCTTTTCCGCTTTCAACTTGTCCATGCGGTGGAAGGATTTGCTGACGTGTCCCTTGTAGCCGACGGGCGGTTCCGGGTTCCTTCGGTTCAGGTGTATGCCCCGCAGGTTAAATTCCTCTTTCAGGTAAAAATGGTCGTGTACGACGATTAGGTCATGGTAGTTTTCCGGCAACAAAGAGAGCAGGCGTTCCGAAAAAACCGGATCCGTGTCCGGTTTCCGCAAATGAAGGAAATCCAAGCCTTCTTCAAGCAAGGCCGTGAGTATTTTATCTTCCCCCACGAAAAAGTCGGGAGGTGTCAATAATATCAATTTCATTGAGGCGAACTCGCTATTTGCAATGCAAAGTTAGCAAAAAAACGACAGTCGTGCGTTTGCCCGGCCTTTATTTTTCACTTCAAGGCGGTGCGTTTGACGAAAGTTAATCCGGCGGGGTCGGGGGGCGAGCCGTCAGCCGGGGGCTTCGTCCGCCCCCTCGCGACCCGCCCCCGCCGTCCTCCCTTTCATCTTTCCTGCAAGCGCACCTCCTTGTCGGAGTTGAATTCGCATTTCTTCAAGTCGCGGCTGATGCGCATGGCGCAGAAGTCGGGGCCGCACATCGTACAATATTTTCCGCCAAGATGGTTCCCGGCCTTGTAGTACTCCAAGGCACGTTCCGGGTCGAGGCTCAGGTTGAACTGGTCTTTCCAGCGGAATTCGTATCGGGCTTTGCTCAACGCGTCATCGCGTATCGTGGCACCGGGATGCCCCTTGGCGATGTCAGCGGCATGCGCGGCGATTTTGTAGGCCACCACGCCCGTGCGCACGTCCTCCTTGTCGGGCAGACCGAGGTGTTCCTTCGGGGTGACGTAGCACAGCATGGCCGTGCCGTACCACCCGATTTGCG
>CAZGBV010000014.1:0-31778 GCA_964523985.1 uncultured Paraprevotella sp. | reverse complement strand
TGGCCTGTGTCTTGAACACAAACTCCTTTTCATCCTCGTGAAGCAATCGCGGAAATTCATGGATAAAGGTTGCGGTATACAAACATCAAATGGGAAATCTATGGTATCAAATCATAGTTTTTCCTTTTGATATGTACTGATGACCAATAAGATAAGTTTAAAGTAGAGGTTCAAGCGCGGATATGAAATTCATCTTTACTTGGATAGTAGTACGATAAATGAATAACAGCACGGATGGGAAAGCTGGAGGACGTATTGCCGCTGACGGGTATGTTCGTATAACGATGGACGGAAGTATAGATATCCACCACAAGAGGCTTGTAACGGAGGCGGAATCTTCCTGCGTGGCCAAAATGAAGATAAAAGAACTGAAATGACTTACGCTTCTGGATTTATTAGCGGATAATGCCGGGAGTGAAGGAAAAGGGTTAAACGATAAAACCGTGTATGATAAGGAAGAGGCCGAGGTGTCAGGTATAGCGGAGGCATATATGCAGGCATTTATTCGAAGTTGGACTTCAGTTTTGGAAGTTAAACCGGCATCCACAGCAGTACCGCCGATGTATTTTCAGCGCAGGTAAATCTAAATTTGGCAACTCAATAGAAATGTCCAATGTCGCGGAATATGAAACTTACCGGTTTTGAAGAGGGCGGAGAACATGATTTGTTTTGGGTGGAGGACTATCCGGCGGACAATCCGAACCGCGACAAGGGAATCAAAAAGAAAGACGACTGGGACAGCAATCGGACGAACACATGTTATCGCAATAAAAAGGATGTTTATAAAGTTGATTTTTCCTGTTGGGATAACACATTTACTGATACTTACCTGTGTCTCACGCTCGGATGTACAATTGATATTAACCATCGTGAAAAAGGGAATGGCGGAGAGACAATGCCATATTCAAAACATACCGGGGAAAGGCGGTGAGAAATCGGAATACATGACGGTCATCCTACCGACAAAGAAAAAGAAGGCGTATGGGCTGTCGAGGAACCCCGTGGAGCTGGGCATACACCACCACCTTTGACGGTGACAACATACGCGAATTGAAAATCGGAACAGCGATGATGGAAAGCGGACATTCACGTTCACAAGCGAAAATAAACCAGATACTCCGAAGTACTCAAAGCCGGTGAAAACGAACGAGTCGGTTGTTCTTTTGCAGTAGCCGTGACTCGCCCGGATTCCCCGAAATGTCCCATGCGGCAGACGGCAAACCGCAGGCCGTATGGGCGGACGGCCGAAAGTGACTATTCAGCGAAGGCAAACGGTAAATCCCCCTTGCTCGGAATCTGCCGTTTGCCTTCGCTGGTTTCCCATTGGAGTTAGTGGCGGTTTTATTTGTATATTCCGAATGAAACAGCAAGCCATGGTGATATGGGCGAAACGTCGGCAGTACTCCTGCCGAAACTTCAATCGTTAAGGAAAAAGGAGAATCGCCTATGTCGGAATGAGGCCGGAATTACATTTTTTATAGGTTTTTCCATTCCCGTTCTTCCGCCGAACGAAAAAAAATAGTAATTTAGCGGTCAATTGCGCAAAACCGAAACGAAAGTACAATTCCACATAGTAAATTATCACTGAAGCAATGGGAAACATAGGTTTAGCTTTACAACTCATGGTGGTGGGCATGATAACGGTGTTCATCATTCTCATGATAGTCATCCAATTGGGCAAATGGCTGATACGGATTGTCAACAAGGTCGCCCCGGAAGAAACTCCCGCCGCCAAGCGGAAAGCGGGCTTCCTCGCCATAGACGAGCGGACGCTTGCCGTAATCAAGGCGGCCGTCGGCCAAATCACCGGAGGCAAGGGGAGCGTGGGCAAGGTGGAACGCTTGTAGGGACAAACAGTCAATCGTAACATAAACAAGGAAAAGACATAAGATGGAAAAAAGAGAAGTGAAATTCAGCCTGGTGTTTCGCGACATGTGGCAAAGTGCCGGAAAATACGTGCCGCGCGCCGACCAGTTGGTGAAAGTGGCTCCGGCCATAATCAAGATGGGATGTTTCGACCGCGTGGAAACCAACGGGGGCGGTTTTGAGCAGGTGAACCTCCTCTTCGGGGAAAACCCGAACACCGCCGTGCGACAATGGACGAAACCGTTCCGCGAGGCGGGCATCCAGACCCACATGCTCGACCGCGCGTTGAACGGACTGCGCATGAGCCCCGTGCCAGCCGACGTGCGCCGCCTTTTCTATAAGGTCAAGAAGGCGCAGGGCACGGACATCGCCCGCACTTTCTGCGGACTGAACGACATACGTAACATCGCGCCCAGCATCCATTACGCCAAGGATGCCGGGATGATATCGCAATGCAGCCTATGCATCACGCACTCTCCCGTCCACACGGCGGACTATTACGTGGACTTGGCCAAACGGCTCATCGACCTTGGATGCGACGAAATATGCCTCAAGGACATGGCGGGCATCGGGCGGCCCGTGACCCTCGGAAAGATATGCGCGGGCATCAAGGCATACAAAAAAGACATCATCGTGCAATACCATTCCCACTCCGGGCCGGGCTTTAACATGGCTTCCATCCTTGAAGTGTGCAAGAACGGTTGCGACTACGTGGACACGGCGGTGGCTCCGCTGGCATGGGGCACGGGCCACGCCGACGTGCTGGCTGTGCAGGCCATGCTGAAGGACGCGGGCTTCAAGGTGAAGGAAGTCAACATGGCGGCCTATATGGAGGTGCGCTCGCAGATACAAGCCATGCTGGACGACTTCCTCGGCTTCTACTGCAACCCGCTCAACCGCGTCAACAATTCGTTGCTCATCGCGCCGGAACTGCCGGGCGGCATGATGGGGTCGCTCATGGCCGACTTGGAAACCAATCTTGATTCGCTCAACAAGTGGAAGACCAAACACGGGCAAGCGGAACTGACGCAGGACGAACTGCTCGTCAAGCTGTTCGACGAAGTAGCCTACATCTGGCCCAAGGTGGGCTATCCCTGCCTCGTGACCCCGTTCAGCCAATACGTGAAGAACCTGGCCTTGATGAATGTCGTCCAAATGGAGAAAGGCAAGGAACGCTGGACTATGATTGCCGACGACATCTGGGACATGATACTGGGCAAGGACGGACGGTTGCCGGGTCAAGTGGCGCCGGAACTGAAGAAGCTGGCCGGGGAGCAAGGGCGGAAGTTCTCCGACACCGACCCGCAAGCCAACTATCCGGACGAACTGGACGAATACCGCCGGCTGATGGCCGAAAAGGGATGGGACACGGGGCAGGACGACGAGGAACTGTTCGAATACGCCATGCACCCGTCGCAGTACGTGGCCTACAAGAGCGGCAAGGCCAAACAGGATTTCCTGGCTGACCTGCAGAAGAGGCGCGAGGAAGCGGCGGCAGAAGGCGCACCGGCACATCCCTCCACCGTCACCGTCACCGTCGACGGACAATCCTACAAGGTGGATATTGCTTACGGGGAACAAGTCGCACAGCCACAGGCGTCCGCCGCGCAGACGGCGCAACCTTCTCCGGTCGCAGACGGGGGCGAAGACATCCTTGCCCCGCTGGAAGGCAAATTTTACCGCGTGAAAAATGCCGAGGAAACACCGAAGAAACCGGGCGACCGTGTGAAGGCGGGCGACGTGCTCGGGTATATCGAAGCCATGAAGACCTATAACGCCATCCGCGCCGAATTCGGCGGCATCATCACAGCCATCGTGGTCAACTCCGGCGATGCCGTGGAAGAAGACGACGTAATCATGAAAATAGCCAAGCAGTAAATCATGGAACAGTTAGCAGACATATTCGACAAACTATACCGGATGACGGCTTTCAGCGACATCATCGCCGACCCGTCGTTCCTCATCATGTATGCGCTGGCCTTCGTCCTGCTCTATCTGGGGATAGTCAAGAAGTACGAGCCGCTGTTGCTCGTGCCCATCGCTTTCGGAGTGTTGCTTGCCAACTTTCCGGGCGGCGAGATGGGCGTGATACAGGCAGACTCGGAAGGGATGGTCACGCTGGCCGACGGCAACAGGGTCGACATATGGAAGATGCCGTTGCATGACATAGCGCACGAGTTCGGCTTGATGAATTTCCTTTACTACCTGCTCATCAAGACCGGCTTCCTGCCGCCCGTCATCTTCATGGGCGTGGGTGCGCTCACCGACTTTGGGCCGATGTTGCGCAACCTGCGCCTGTCCATTTTCGGGGCGGCTGCCCAATTCGGCATCTTTGCCGTGCTGTTGGTGTCCATCTTGATGGGCTTCACGCCGCAGGAGGCCGCCTCGCTCGGTATCATCGGCGGCGCGGACGGCCCGACGGCTATCTTTACCACCATCAAGCTGGCTCCCCACTTGCTTGGCCCCATTGCCATCGCGGCCTATTCTTACATGGCACTCGTGCCTGTCATCATCCCGCTCGTGGTGAAACTAACCTGTACGAGAAAAGAGCTGATGATTAACATGAAAGAGCAGGAGAAACTGCACCCGTCCGCCACGGAAATCAAGAACCAGCGCGTATTGAAAATCATCTTCCCCATCGCCGTCACGACGATAGTGGCCTTGTTCGTACCCACGGCGGTTCCCCTCATCGGTATGCTAATGTTCGGCAACTTGCTGAAGGAAATCGGTGCCGACACCTTGCGTCTCTTCGACGCGGCTTCCAACTCCATCATGAACGCGGCCACCATTTTCCTCGGCCTCTGCGTGGGCGGCACCATGACCGTGGACGCTTTCCTGAACTGGACGACGATAGGCATCGTCGTGGGCGGTTTCCTTGCCTTTGCGTTGTCCATAGCTTCCGGCATCGTCATGGTAAAAATCTTCAACTTGTTCGGCAAGAAGAAAATCAACCCGCTGATTGGCGCCACCGGCCTGAGTGCCGTCCCCATGGCCAGCCGTGTCTGCAACGAAATCGCGACGAGGTACGACGTGAAGAACCATGTGCTGAACTACTGTATGGCTTCCAACATCTCCGGTGTCATAGGCTCTGCCGTGGCCGCAGGCGTGCTAATCTCGTTCCTGGGATGACGAGGCGGCCGCAAGGCGGATAAAAAGGAAAAGGCGGAAGGAGATGGGGAAAAAGCGCACCCCGTTTCCTTCCGCTTCCGTCCGGCAACCGGTATGCGGGTTTATTTTCCGAGACGGTTCCGCCATTCTCGGGTGTATGAACCCGCCCGAAAAAGCTCCGGTTCGGCGGATATGGCCAGTGGTAAGGATGTTTTGGCGCGATAGCCGTCGTTTTTTTACGCCCGTCCTTTGCCGGACGATTTTATTTGTCTTACTTTGTGGAACGAAACCGTTAAAATCAAAAGAGCATGAAAAACAAAATTTCTGTCTTGCTGTTAGGGCTGGCCTTGGCCGGTGTCGGGCACGCGCAAGTGGAACCTTACAAGAACCCGGACTTGTCTGCCCGTGAACGGGCGGAGGACTTGTTGAAGAGGCTGACGCTGAAAGAGAAGATTTCTTTGATGGTCAACACTTCTCCCGCAGTGGAACGTCTGGGAATCAAGCCTTACAATTGGTGGAGCGAGGCGTTGCACGGAGTGGGGCGCAACGGGCTTTCCACGGTTTACCCCATCACGATTGGCATGGCCTCCATGTTCGACGACGAGGCCGTGGAAGCGGTGTACGCGACGATAAGCGACGAGGCTCGCGCGAAATACCACGAGGCGCACAAGAAAGGAATCTACGGGAAAAAATACGAAGGACTGACGTTTTGGACACCCAACGTGAACATCTTCCGCGACCCCCGGTGGGGACGCGGGCAGGAAACGTGGGGAGAAGACCCTTGCCTGACTTCACGGATGGGGGTGGCCGTGGTCAGGGGGTTGCAAGGCCCGCCGGATGCTAAATACGACAAGTTGCACGCCTGCGCGAAGCATTTTGCCGTGCACAGCGGCCCGGAATCCAAGCGGCATTACTTCGACGTGGAACAGCTTGACCCGCGGGACTTGTGGGAAACGTATTTGCCGGCATTCAAGGCGTTAGTCCGGGAAGCTGACGTGAAAGAAGTGATGTGCGCCTACCAGCGTTTCGAGGGAGAACCCTGTTGCGGAAGCGGAAAGTTGCTCCAACAAATCCTGCGGGACGAGTGGGGATTCAAACATGTGGTGGTGAGCGATTGCGGTGCAATAAGCGACTTCTTCATTCCGGGCCGCCACGGGACACATCCCGATGCTGCCGCGGCAAGTGCTTCCGCCGTGACCAGCGGGACGGACTTGGAATGCGGGAACGATTACATGCAACTGGAGGAGGCAGTGGCGAAAGGGTTGATAACGGAACAGCGCATCGACACCAGCCTTTTCCGTCTGCTGGAGGCTCGTTTTTCCCTCGGCGAGATGGATGCCGACGAATTGGTGCCTTGGAGCAACATCGGCATAGACACGGTGGATTGCCAGACGCACCGGCAAAAGGCTTTGGACATCGCGCGTAAGTCGTTGGTCTTGTTGCACAACGACGGGGTGCTTCCTTTGGACAAGACACGTGGAGGCGTGGCCGTGATGGGGCCGAACGCGACAGATTCCGTCATGCAGTGGGGGAACTATGAGGGCACGCCCTCGCATACCTATACGGTGTTGGAGGGCATCCGTGAAAAGCTCGGCCCTGACGTGCGATATGAAAAAGGATGCGACCTCCTGAGCAACGAGGCGTTTGAATCTTATTTCAACCAGCTGTCGTGCGACGGGCGGAAAGGATTGAAAGTCACCTATTGGAACAACCTTGAGATGAAGGGGGAGGCGGTCGCCACGCAGGAACTGACATCGCCGGTAAACAAGAACAACGGGGACAATACCGCGTTTGCCGCGGGAGTGAACCTGCAAAACTTCACGGCGGTGTGCGAGGGTACTTTCCGTCCGTTGCAGGATGGCAGGTATGACTTGACAATCGAGGGCGACGATGGCTACCGGGTGTATGTGAACGGCGAAAAGGTCATCGATTATTGGGGAGAACACGCCAGTGCAAAACGGGAATACGCGCTGGATGCCACCGGCGGGAAAGACTACGAAATAAGGGTCGAATACATGCAAGTCGGAGGCGAGGCCTTGCTGAAGTTCGACATCGGCGTGCGTCGCCAGATTTCTCCCGCCGAGGTGGTGGAACGTGTGAAAGATGCCGAAACGGTAGTTTTCGTGGGCGGCATATCTCCGGATTTGGAGGGCGAAGAGATGAGGCATGTCCACTTCCCGGGCTTTTCCGGAGGAGACCGCACTACGATAGAGTTGCCGCAGGTGCAGCGCGACATACTGAAAGCCTTGAAAGCTACGGGCAAGAAAGTGATATTTGTCAACTGTTCGGGTTCCGCCGTGGCTCTGACTCCGGAGTTGGAATCATGCGATGCCATCCTGCAAGCCTGGTATCCGGGACAGGCCGGAGGGTTGGCCGTGGCCGACGTGTTGTTCGGTGACTTCAATCCCGGCGGCAAGTTGCCCGTGACATTTTATAAAAGCACGGAGCAGCTTCCCGATTTCGAAGACTACAGCATGAAAGGGCGCACTTACCGCTACATGACGGAGAAACCGCTTTTCCCCTTCGGCCATGGCTTGAGTTATACCACATTCGATGTCTCCGAGGGGCGTTTGAGCAAATCTTCGGCGAAATCAGGAGAGGGCGTGACGTTCAGTGCCCGCGTGGCGAACACGGGCAAACGCGATGGATCCGAGGTAATCCAGGTTTATGTCCGCAAGGTGGGCGACACGGGGGGGCCGTTGAAGTCTCTCCGAGGTTACCGCCGCGTGGAATTGAAAGCCGGAGAGAGCCGCACGGTTTCCATCGAACTTGCTCCCGAGGCGTTTGAATTCTTCGACACGGCCACGAACACGATGCGCGTAGTCCCCGGCGAATACGAAATCATGTACGGGAACAGTTCGGATACGCCGGTGGGGAACCTTTTGCGGCTGAAAATGTCGTGACCGCGAGGCATGTGCCTCGTCCCATTATTGGACAATGACGGCGGCGGGCACGGGCGCGGGCAAAACCGTCTCCGTGCCCGTATGTTGTGGTATCATCCAAAGGCATTGCCCCGGACAGACGGGGTTGTCACTCTTTGCGGGCGATGCCGGTTTCCTGTCCGCGGTTGCCGTGTCCGTGACAGGCAGAACCGCTTCGGGGGGGATCCCGGCAAGCCATCTCTCTGCGCCGTCCGCCTTTTCCATGTCTCCGAAACATTTCCCGGGCTGTGAAATCTTATCTGGAGGGTCAAAATCCGCGGCATAAGTCCTTGACTGATTCGCAAATCCGCACGGAGGCGCAGGCAAGTGCGAAATTAAGGGGAAATGCTGGGAGACCTCGCGTTTTGGCGGATAGTTTCGATACGGGGTGCGGTATCCCGTTGCCCGCGCCAACCTCCCCTCCGTTCCGTGCACCAATCCTGCCGTATTGTCTAAAAAAGATAAAAATCAAGGGGTTTTGAACCTGAAAATTGGAATGATAACTTATTATGTGCTATCTTTGCCCTACGGAAAATAGTATGAAACCAGCGCATGGACGAAACGCGACAGTTAGTTAATGCCATCACGGAAGGCATGCAGGAAAAGAAAGGGAAAAACATCGTCGTGGCCGACTTGACGGACATCGGCGGCACTATCTGCCGCTATTTCATTATCTGCCAGGGAAATTCACCCTCGCAGGTGCAGGCGATAACGGAATCCGTGGAGGAAACCGCACGGGGCAAAGTGCACGTCAAGCCCATGGCTGTGCATGGGATGAGAAACGCCGAGTGGGTGGCGATGGACTATTCCGATGTCATCGTACACGTGTTCCTGCCAGAGGTGCGCGACTTTTATGACCTCGAGCACTTATGGGCCGACGCGCGATTGACATCGCTCCCCGATATCGACTAAACACTCCGAACACGTCATGAACGAGAAAGGCAACAAGAATAATAAAATGCCGCGGTTCAACATGAGTTGGATATACGGCATCATCGTTTTGATATTGGCGTACCTCTTTGTCACGGGCACGGGCGGGAATTCCTCCAAGAAAGTGGACTACACGTTGTTCGAGCAATACGTGAGGAACGGATACGCTTCCCGAATCGTCGCCCAAAAAGACAAGGGGGTGCTGGAAATGTATGTGACGGCCGAACACGCGAAGGACGTGTTCGGCACGAGTGTCCCGGGAAAACCGGGAGTGTTCCCCACTGTGACCGTGGAATATGCCTCCAACGAAAAGCTGATGGAACTCGTGGAGGAGGCAAGGAAGAGCGGCAACTTCAAGGGAAACCTGCGCTTCGAGCAGAGCAACGACTTCATGAGCAACATCTTCTGGAATTTCCTCCCCCTGCTCTTCATCATCGCCATTTGGATATTCCTCATGAGGCGGATGGGGGGCGGGAGTCCCACGGGCGGCAGCGTGTTCAACGTGGGCAAGAGCAAAGCCAGACTGATTGAGAAAGGAGAAGCCACAAGGGTGACTTTCAAGGACGTGGCCGGACAGGCCGGTGCCAAGATGGAAGTGGAGGAAATCGTGGAGTTCCTCAAAAAACCGAAGAAGTTCACAGACTTGGGAGGAAAAATCCCCAAGGGAGCCCTGCTGGTTGGCCCTCCGGGAACGGGCAAGACGTTGCTGGCCAAGGCCGTGGCGGGAGAAGCCAATGTCCCGTTTTTCTCCCTTTCCGGGTCGGACTTCGTGGAAATGTTCGTGGGCGTGGGAGCCAGCCGCGTGCGCGACTTGTTCCGGCAAGCCAAGGAGAAAGCCCCGTGCATCATCTTCATCGACGAAATCGATGCCGTGGGGCGCGCGCGAGGCAGAAACCCGGCCATGGGCGGCAACGACGAGCGGGAAAACACCTTGAACCAGCTGCTGACGGAGATGGACGGTTTCGGCACGAACAGCGGTGTCATTATTCTGGCGGCGACCAACCGGGTGGACATCCTGGACAAGGCCCTGTTGCGCGCCGGACGTTTCGATCGCCAGATACACGTGGATTTGCCCGACCTGAACGAAAGGAAAGCCGTGTTCGGGGTCCACCTCCGCCCGGTGAAGACGGACAGCACGGTGGACATCGACTTGCTGGCTCGCCAGACTCCCGGCTTCTCGGGTGCCGACATCGCCAACGTATGCAACGAAGCGGCCTTGATTGCGGCACGGCACGGCAAGAAAGCCGTAAGCAAAGACGACTTCCTGAGTGCCGTGGACCGTATCATCGGAGGGTTGGAGAAACAGACCAAGGTCATGACGAAGGAGGAAAAGCACACCATAGCCTTGCACGAGGCCGGGCATGCCACCATCTCGTGGTTCCTGCAATACGCCAACCCGCTAATCAAAGTGACCATCGTGCCGCGCGGACGCGCTTTGGGTGCCGCGTGGTACCTGCCCGAGGAACGGCAAATCACGACCAAGGAACAGATGCTCGACGAGATGTGCGCCACGCTCGGCGGGCGGGCGGCAGAGGAATTGTTCGCGGGACACATCTCTTCCGGTGCGCTGAACGACCTGGAGCGCGTGACGAAACAGGCTTATAGCATGATTGCCTACTTGGGCATGAGCGAAAGGTTGCCGAACCTCTGTTATTACAACAACGACGAATACAACTTCACGAAGTCTTATTCCGACGAGACCGCACGGCTGATAGACGAAGAAGTGAAGCTCATGGTCGCCGAACAGTACGAACGGGCCAAGTCGTTGTTGCGCGAGCATCAGGCCGGCCACGCGGAACTGGCGGCGGTGCTGGAGGAACGCGAGGTGATTTACGCCGAGAACGTGGAGAAAATCTTCGGCAAACGCCCGTGGGCCAGCCGCACGGAAGAGTTGCTCAGACTGAACGAGGAAACTCCGGAAAACAAGCCGCAAGAGGACTCCTGCGGGACGGAGAAGGAACAGACCGCAGTGCCGGAGGAACGACAGTCGGAGCCGCCTTCCGGGCATCCCGCCGCCGATGAGGAGCGGGAATCTGTCCCGCGAGGCGGCGAAACCGCAAGGCGCGGAAGTCTCCCCTCACGGAAATGAGCGGCAAGACGAGGAACCTGATTCTCCGAACAGCCACAGGCATCGCTTTCGTGGCTGTGGTGGCGGGCGGCATTTCTTTGGGGTATGTCACTTTCACCCTGCTCTTCGCCATCGTGACAGGGCTGAGCGTCAGGGAGTTCTGTCATTTGGTGAACTGTCGGGCGGACGTGCGGACTAACACGGTAATCTGCACGATGGCCGGCGTTTATCTCTTTCTTGCCGTATCGGGCTTCTGTAGCAACATTGCCCCTTCGGGGATATTCATCCCGTATCTTCTGTCGGTAGCGTACCTGTTGGTCAGCGAATTATACCTGAAAAGTCCGCACGCGCTGAACAATTGGGCTTATGCGATGATGAGCCAGATGTACGTGGCCTTGCCGTTCGCATCGCTGAATGCCTTGGCATACCGTCCCGAGGCCTCTTACAGCATCGGCGCAGCCTATTCGGGCATACTCCCGCTTTCGGTGTTCGTGTTCCTGTGGGTCGGCGACACAGGGGCGTATTGCATCGGCTCGCTCCTCGGTCGCCACAAGTTGTTCCCGCGCGTCTCCCCGAACAAGTCATGGGAAGGCTTCGCTGGCGGTGTGCTGGCCGCTACGGCCGCCTCGCAAGTCTTCGCCGCGTTCGAGCCGTTGCCCGGCAGGTGGGCGTGGCTGGGGTTGGCGCTCACGGTGGCTGTATCCGGCGTGTGGGGCGACCTCGTGGAGAGTCTCCTGAAACGGCAATTGCATATAAAGGACAGCGGTAAGGCTCTCCCGGGGCACGGGGGAATGTTGGACCGTTTCGACAGTTCGTTGCTGGCCATCCCGGCTTCCGTCGTCTATCTCTACACCCTCACCTTATTATAATAAGGTAACATGCCGTCCCCTAACGTCTGAAACTCGCCGTAGGGCTTCACGCAGACGGGCAGACGCGCCCGTGCGAGCGTCAAGGACGGTTGTTCGTCGGGGCAAGGAATCCGCCGGTCGTCCAAAGCACCAGATTCGCAGATACGATGGAAACGCCTCCTGAAAGTTTTACGGGAAAATCTTGATTTTAAAGACTGAAAAGATGAACATGCAAATTCGGGCAGATTTAAGGGGCATCACCGTAGCTTCTTGGGTTTTAAAGAATTTTAATAAGCCCGCACGGCCGCAGTATGTGGTTAAAATCATACCTTTGCGTAATTGAACGACCGTGAAAGAAATGAACGAACAATTCAAATTCGACATGAAGTTGATTTTTGCCATCCTGAACGGGAAAGTGTCGGGCGCAATCAACCGCAGGCTTCACCGCAACTTCCGCCAGTACAAGGTGAACATCACTCCGGAACAATGGACGGTGTTGCTCTGCCTGTGGGAAAAGGACGGGGTGACACAGCAAGAACTATGCGACGCTACCCTTAGGGACAAACCGAGCATGACGCGGCTTATCGACAACATGGAACGCCAAAACCTCGTCGTCAGAATTGCGGGAACGACGGACAAGAGAATCAACCTGATTCACCTGACCAGGACGGGACGGGACTTGGAAGAGATGTCGAGGTTCGTTGCCAACAAGACCCTGAAAGAGGCTCTGCGCGGCCTCAGCATGGAGGAACTGAGCATAGGCCAGGAAGTCCTAAGGCGGGTGTTTTTGAACACGAAAGACTAAAATGCCGTATTTCCGGTTTTTTTCCCGTGAAAAGTTTCGGAATTTGAATAATTATGCTTTAATTTGTGGTTTGAACGGAGAAAAACATAAAAAAGAAACATACGATGAATAATTTGAAAAAGAATTTGGGCATTCTCTTAATCATCTTGGGAACGGTGATAATGATTCTGAGTTACGCTTGCAACTGGCTTGATTACAATTGGCCTAACGCCGTGGCCTTACTGGCCATCGTTGCGGGTATCGTCCTCCACATCATCATGAACAAAAGGATACAGGATTAGGAGGTTAGAAGCAAGGGCTTCGGACACATCCTGGGGAGGAATCCGAAGCCCTTGCTTTTCCACATCTGTTCTTATTCGTCCTCCGTGGGGACAATCAGGCGATAACCTTTCCCGTGCACGTTGTTGATTTCGATGGAAGGGTCTTCTTTCAAGTGTTTGCGCAATTTCGTGATGTACACGTCCATGCTTCGCGCGTTGAAGTAATTATCGTCAATCCAGATTGTCTTCAATGCCAGTTCGCGTTGCAGTACGTCGTTGGCGTGTACGCAAAGCAATGAAAGCAACTCGCTCTCCTTGGTCGTTAGCTTAGTCTGCTTGTCTCCGATGGACAAGATTTGCCGCTGGGTGTCGAAAGTGAAGCGTCCCAGCTTGTACACACTCGTCTCTTTCACTTTCTTGCCTCTCACGCGGCGCAGGATGGCCTCCATGCGGAACACCAGCTCTTCCATCGAGAAAGGCTTGGTGATATAATCGTCCGCCCCGATTTTGAAACCGTCGAAGATGTCCTCCTTCAAGTTCTTGGCTGTCAAGAATATGATGGGTATTTCGGCGTTGACCTGCCGGATTTCCTGCGCCAGTTGGAAGCCGTCCTTCTTAGGCATCATGACATCCAGCACGCACATCTCGTAGCGGTTCTTGAGGAACGCCTTGTAGCCGGCATCCCCGTCTGGGAACAGTTCCGCGTCGTAGCCCTTGGCCTGTAAATACTCCCTCAGCAGCATGCCTAAGCTCTCATCGTCCTCGCATAACAATATTCGCAACTTTTCTTCCATGATTTTATTTTTTAATTGTTGGTAATGTGATTATGAATTTCGTTCCCTGGCCGTATTCGCTCTCCGCATGTATCGTACCGTGTTGCAAGCCGACGATTTTCTTGACGTAGGCCAGCCCCAGGCCGAACCCCTTGACGTCATGCTTATTGCCGGTATGCACGCGGTAGAACTTGTCGAAAATCCTCTTCAAGTCGTCTTTCTGTATGCCTATGCCGTTGTCCTCTATCGAGATGTTAATCTTGTCGCCCGTGTTCCACGTCCGGAGCGTCAAGCGTAGCTCCACGTCGTCGCGCTTGTATTTGACGGCGTTGTCCATCAGGTTGAATATCACGTTTGTGAAGTGCATCTCGTCCACGTAAATCTGCGCCTGTCCGGCCTTGAAGTCGGACTTTATACTCCCCCCGTTCTGCGACACTTTCAACGTGAACGTCTTGATTACTCCCTCCAACAACTGGTGTGCGTCGAGTTGTTTCTGTTTGAAGGCTATGTTGTCCTTGTCGTACAAGGACATTTGCAATACCTTCTCCACTTGGAAGCGCAGGCGCTTGGTCTCGTCGTTGATTATCCGCGAAAGGTTCTCGTACATCGCCGGGCTTTTCTTTATCGACCGGTCGTCCAACATCTGAGCCGCCAGCGAGATGGAGGAAATCGGGGTCTTGAACTCGTGCGTCATGTTGTTGATGAAGTCGTTCTTCATTTCCGTCACCTTTTTCTGCCAGAACACCACGTACAACGTGAAGACGAACGTGACGAACAGGATGATGGTGAAAGCCAGTGCCGGTATCATCATGCGCGCCGTCTTCATCAGATAGGAATTCATGTCGGGGAAGTGTATCTTCACGATGCCGATTTTGCCCTCGGGGTCGTTGCGGAACAACACTTGGGAGTAAGAATAGTCCTGCCCCTTCTCCTCGTAGTCCGGGCAACGGTACACTTCCCTTCCGTCGTTGGTGGCCACGGTGAAATGATACGGGATACTGATGCCGTTGTTTTCGAGCGCGTTGCGTATGTCCTGGTCTAATATCCTGAAATTAATCCGCTCCTCCAGAGGCTTCTCGCTCGCCTTGTACAATATGGCATATATCACGTCGTCGAGCAAGCCCTTGTGATACACGTAGGCATTCTTCACGTATTCCCGGAACGACTTCGTTGCCGCATCTATCGGATTGTCGCGCCCGAGGCGCAACACTTTCGGCATGGTGGAGGGATGCTTCACTATCGTATGCAACTCGAAATCGGAATACGTCTTCCGGTGGGCGAGCCCCATCCCGCCGTGCACGCTGGCGATGCCGATGCCGGCTTCCGCCTGGAGTCCGGGCAAGGAGTCCGCGCTCACGTCTTTCCGGGCAAGGTTCTCCAGATAGCGGAACGTCTCGTTCTGTTCCAGATTGCGGGAAGCCTGATTCAGGCTGCGGACTACCGATTCGTCGAATTGTTCCTTCCGCATCTTCACCATCTGCTCCACGTAACGCATCTGCAACAAAAGAAGTCCCAGGAACGAGACCCCGATGATTATGCTCACTATCCAGATTGTGCACTTTTTCATGTCTGCAAATATACATACCGGAAACGGGCTTCAAGTCCATTTACGCATTGTTCTTTTGCCGGTTTTAACATTGTTAACCGCAAGACGGAGAGAAATGACGCATACGGGCGGATATATTCCGCTTGTCTTAAAAAAGCGCACGGTTATATCGGCGGGGGGAGGAGGAACATGGGTTCACTTTACGAGGCCTTACGCCCGGCAAAGGGACGCGGGAGGAGGGAGGTCTACATGGACACGGAAACCCCGCCTCCCGGTCTCTTTGCAATCGAAGAAGCCGGGAGGCGGGGCGCGCCAAGGTTATCGGGATTGTTACTCTTCCTTGTCTTGCTTGGCCTCGAAGTCCTTGATTAGTTTCTCCTGCACGTCTGTCGGCACCAGTTCGTAGCTGGAAAACGACATGGCGAAAGAAGCGCGTCCGCCGGTGATGGAACTCAGCGAGGTGCAATAGTTGGCCATCTCTTTCAACGGCACCTTGGCCACGAGCCTTTCGTAGCCGCTCTCGCTGGTCATTCCCATGATTAAGCCGCGTCGGCCTTGCAGGTCGCTCATCACGTCGCCCATCTTGTCGCCGGGCACGAACACCTCCACGTCGTAGATGGGTTCCAGTATTTTCGGGCCGGCGGCCTTGAATGCCGTGCTGAAGGCGTTGCGCCCGGCCAGCATGAAGGAAATCTCGTTGGAGTCGACGGGGTGCATCTTCCCGTCGTAGACGATGACGCGCACGTCGCGGGCGTAGCTTCCCGTCAGCGGCCCCTGTTCCATGCGTTGCATCACGCCTTTCAGGATGGCCGGCATGAACCGCGCGTCTATGGCGCCTCCCACCACGGAGTTGATGAACACGAGCTTGCCGCCCCATTCCAGTGGAAGTTCGTCCTTGCTGCGCGCGTTGACGCGGTATTCCTGCCCGTTGAAGCGGTAAATCTCCGGGTCGGGCATTCCCTCGTAATAGGGCTCCACTATCAGGTGCACTTCGCCGAACTGTCCCGCTCCCCCCGACTGTTTCTTATGGCGGTAGTCGGCACGCGCGGCTTTCGTGATGGTCTCGCGGTAGGGGATGCGTTGCTCTTCGAACTTGACGGCAATCTTCTCGTTGTTCTCCATGCGCCACTTCAACGTGCGCAAGTGGAACTCGCCCTGCCCGTGCACCAGTGTCTGGCGCAGTTCCTTGCTCTGTTCCACCATCCACGTTGGGTCTTCCTCCCTCATGCGGTACAGGGCGTTCATCATTTTCTCCGTTTCCGACTCGTTCACGGCTTTCACCGCGCGCGTGTATTTCGGGTTGGGATATTTGATGAAGTCGAAGCGGTTTTCGGTGTTCTTGTCGTTCAGCGTGTCGCCCGTCCTCACGTCCTTCAGCTTCACCGAGCAACCGAAATCGCCGGCCGACAGTTCTTCCACCTTGATGCGGTTGGCGCCGGCACAGACGAACAGTTGCGACATCCGTTCCTTCGACCCGCGGTTGGCGTTTACCAGATCGTCGCCCTCATGCACTTTCCCGCTCATCACCTTGAAATACTGCACTTCGCCGATATGCGGCTCCACGCCCGTCTTGAAGAAGAAGAGCGACGTGGGGCCGTCGGGGTCGGGAGCCACTTCCGCACCCGCCGTGTTGCTCACCTTGGGCATTTCGCCGACGAAAGGCACCACGTTCCCGAGGAATTCCATCAGCCGGCGCACGCCCATGTCCTTTCCCGCGCAGACGCAGGCCACGGGGAACATCTCTCTTGCGGCCAGCCCCTTGCGGATGCCCTCGCGTATCTCGTCTTCGGTCAGTTCCTCGCTCTCGAAGAACTTCTCCATCAGTGCCTCGTCGTGCTCCGCGGCGGCCTCTACCAACACCTTGTGCATCTCCGTGGCCTTCCCCATCTGGTCTGCCGGGATGTCCTCTATCGTCGGCTCCCCGCCCTCGGGCTTCCACGAATATTTCTTCATCAGCAACACGTCTATCACGGCGTTGAAGTCCGGCCCGGTCTTTACGGGGTACTGTATGGGGACGACTTTCTTGCCGCAGATGGAATACAACTGCTCCAATATGTTGTCGTAATCGCACTTCTCGTCGTCCAGCTGGTTCACCAAGAATATCACGGGTTTCCCCAATCTTTCCGTATATCTGAAATGGTTCTGCGTCCCTACCTCCACGCCGTATTGCCCGTTCAGCAACAGCACGGTCGTGTCGGTCACGTTCAGTGCCGTCAACGCCGCACCTACGAAATCGTCCGACCCCGGGCAGTCTATTATGTTCAGCTTCTTGTTGTTCCATTCCACATGGAACACTGTGGAAAACACCGAATAGCCGTATTCTTGCTCCACCGGGAAATAGTCGCTCACCGTGTTCTTCATCGAAACCCTGCCGCGGCGCTTTATCAGCCCGCCTTCGTAGAGCAGTGCTTCCGTGAGTGTCGTCTTTCCGGAACCGTCATTCCCCAGCAGGGCAATGTTCTTAATCTCGTTCGTCTGATATGTTTTCATCGTGTAACATTTATAGATAACAACTAAATGAGGCCAAATTTAGCAATAAAATCCGACACGCCCAACGTTTACGCGGTTTTGTTGACCATGTTTTTAAACATAGTGGCCGCGGCTGGTTCTCTGCGCTCCTTGCACTATCTTTGCGCCCCTGCTTTTACACATATATGGCTGGGATTTACATTCATGTCCCTTTCTGCGCGAGTCGTTGCGCATATTGCGACTTTTATTCCACGACGCGGGGAGAGAAGTGCGGAGCCTACGTGGACGCGCTGGCGAACGAGTTGCGCCTGAGGGCGGGCTTCTTGTCGCGCGGCGGACGGATGCCCGTGATAGAAACGATATACGTGGGGGGAGGCACCCCCACCACGCTCGACGCTTCCTTGCTCGGGCGCGTCTTCGACGTGTTGTACGCGACCTACGACGTGGACGAAAGCGCCGAAGTCACCGTGGAGGCCAACCCGGACGACCTCGCCCCGCGAAAGATTGAATCGTTACGTGCCTTGCCCGTCAACCGCCTGAGCATCGGGGTGCAGACCTTCGACGACGGGAAACTGCGCCTGCTCCGCCGACGGCACGGCGCGAAGCAGGCCGTCCGCGCGGTATGCGACAGCCAGGCCGCCGGGTTCCACAACATCAGCATAGACTTGATGTACGGCCTCCCGGCGCAATCGTTGCGCGAATGGGAGACGGATGTCGACATGGCTTTGAGCTTGCGGGTGCAACACGTCTCGGCCTATGCGCTCACCTGCGAGAAGGGCACCCCGCTATGGGACATGCGCGAGCGGCATGCGATAGAGGAGGCCGAGGAGGAAACCGTCCTGGACATGTACGACCTCTTGAAGCGGAGGCTCGAGGACGGCGGTTTCGAACATTACGAAATTTCCAACTTCGCCCGCCCGGGCTTCCGTTCCCGGCACAATTCCGGTTACTGGAAAGGCACCCCTTACCTGGGATGCGGCCCTTCGGCGCATTCTTTCGACGGGCGCGACCGGCAATGGAACAGTCCGGACTTGGATCTCTACATCGACGGCGCGGGGAGATGCCTTTCCCCCGAGGACTTCGGACACGCGCCGTGGATAGAGAGGGAGGAACTGACCCCGCAAGAAAGATACAACGATTGCGTCATCACCGCCCTGCGCACGTCCGACGGCCTGGACTTGGACGAGGTGGAACGGAAGTTCGGCCGCCCCATGGCCGACTACTGCCTGCAAGCCGCCGCGCCCCACCTGCGGGAAGGATTGCTTGAAGTCGCCGGAAAAGGGGAGCAGCCCCCGGGAGGCTTGCTCAGGCTGACGCGCCGGGGCATCATGCTTTCCGACTCCGTCATGAGGGACTTGCTTTACGTGGCGGATTAATTCCTCATCTCCTGGTAAGTGATTTCGTAAAAGCAGGGGTACACGTTGGCCGACGCGTCGCTATGCCCCTGCGAGTGCGGCACGATGAGGCGCACCTTGGCTATTTCCCCGTCCGCGCTGACCTGGCGGCCTATGTTGATGTAAGTCAGGGGAACGAGCCATCCCGACGGCACCGCCCTCGACCCGTAATACTGGTACATCGCCCCGCCCCCGTTCACCGACGTGTTGAACGAGGCGGTGAAAGTGCCGTAGTTGTCCGTCACGTCCATGATGTCCGGGTTCGTCTGCCAATAAGCCGAATTGCTCGTGGACTGCACGGTGTCCCTCAATATGTTGAACTCCGTGTAGCGGCAGATGATGCGTTTCTGCTGGCCGTCCCTCATCTTTTCGCCCACGCCCTTGCGCAAGATTTGCATGTACACGCCGCTGTTCTCGAACACCACGTACTCGTTCCTTTCGAGGTCGGTCGTGCTGTCCTGGGCATAGAACGTCTCTTCCGAAATCGTGTTGATTTTTCCCACGTGTATCAATTCTTCTCCGTCGCTCAGGCGGATTACCACGTCGCGGTTCAGGAAGGCCGCGATGGCATCAAGCTCTTTCTCCCGCTGTTCGGCATAAGTCTCCCCGTCGTTGCAGCTCTGCAACCCCGCCGCCGCGCACGACAAGGCAAACAAAAAACAAACAAAATTCCTCATATTTGGTCTTTTTTACGTTATACGACTTGCGTCTCGCCGGTCTGCCAGCAAGGGGGCATATTTCTTCAGGGCCTTCCGTACCAGCTGCACGGCCTCGTCCATCGTGCAGAAGATTTCCCCGCCTGCGGCGTTCAGGTGCCCGCCGCCGTGGAAGAACTCCGTCGCCATCTGGTTGCAGGGGAAATCGTCCACCGAGCGCAACGACACGTGTATGCTTTGGCACTCGGTGTCCTCGCGCAGGAACGCGGAGAGCCGCGACTTGCCGATTTGGAGCGGGATGTTCACGAAGCCCTCCGTGTCGCCCTTCTTGTGCGAGAACCTCTTCTGCTCTTCCTTCGTCAGGGTCATCAGCGAAGCATGGTATTCCGTGAAATACTCCAGCTTGACATACAGGATGTATCCCATCAGCCTGAAGCGCTCCGCCGAATAATTGAAGAACACGTTGCGGTAGATTTTGTCTTTGTCGATGCCCTTCGTCAGCAGCCGGCCGATGATGTGGTAGATGTCGCTGCGGTTGGAATTGTAGGAGAAACAGCCGGTGTCCGTCATCATTCCGGTGTAAAGGCACACCGCCTCCTCGTATGTCATCGGATCCGACCCGTCCAGTTGAACCAATATGCGGTAAAGCATTTCGCAAGTCGAACTCATCTCCTGCCGCGAAACCGCCCAGTCGCAGAAGTCCGCAGGGTCGAGGTGGTGGTCTATCATGATTTTGGGGGCGCGGGAATCCGTCACGAGTTTCTGTAACCCACGCAGGCGGTCGGGGGCATTGAAGTCCAGGCAGACTATCAGGTCGGCGGCCTCCACCAAGGAAGTCACCTCGGCTTCATGTTTCTCGCCGACGCGGACGCGCTCCGCTCCCGGCATCCATTTCAGGAAGTCGGGGAACATGTTGGGCACCACGGGCAGGGCGTTCTTGCCTTTCCTCCAAAGGAAGTGGGAGAAGGCCAAGACCGACCCCATCGCGTCCCCGTCGGGAGACACGTGGCAGGTGACGACGATGTTGTCCGCCTCTTCCAGCAACGTGCGCAAGCACCGCGCGTCGGCTTCGGACAAGAAATTATCCAGCATGTGAAATCGCGTTACGGTTACGGATTACAAAAGTACTATAAAAAGTGCGCCGCGCCTCAATTTAAAGCAACTTTTAACGCTCCCTCGGCGTTCATGTCGTGGAAACGCCAGCCTAATGCGTTGCATTCCTGAACATAACGTTTCCTGTCGCTCCACCGCAAGGAAGCGTCTAACACCACGCAACGGGGATTGAACAGGCGGGACAGTTCGCGCATGCTGCCGCGGAAGCCACGACAGACGTGGAGGTAGCCGATGTCGGCCCGGCGCGTTCCTCTTGTCCCGTTCCAACGGTCGTCCGTGAGCATCAAGAAGGACACGCCGCCCCTGCCCGTCGCCAAACCGTGCATCAGGGAGACGTAGCTGTCCCTGAAATCGCCGGCCACGATGGCAGGGGCGGCCGAAAGTTTCTTTTCCCAGAAAGTCTCCGCGATGTGCGACATGCGTGTCGCCACGCTGTCCTTCTGGGCCGGGAACAAATAAGAGCGGCCCGGGGAATAAATGACGTGCACCGACGGGCAGGACGGATTGTCGTAAAACACGATTTCCGGACGCACCCTGCAAGCCTGCCTGTTCGCGGCGAAGGCACATAAGGTCAATATCGCAGCCGCGAACACGAACCGGACTTTCCGCACCCGGGTGCGGAAAGGGAACATCACACAAACGCACAAGGCCGTGTAACACCACGCCGTGAACCAAAGCGACCAGTCCGTGCGCACCGCGGCGCACGGCCATTCCGCTATCGCTCGCAAGCACTCGTTCTGGCACGTCGCCAGCCGCTCCACCCACCAGGAGCCGACAGCCGTCCCCACGCCGGTAATCCCGGAGAGCAACGACAGAGGCATCCCGTAAATCAGCAATGCCGTCAGGGGAGTTATCACCAAAGTGGCCCATGCCGAATAAGGGGAGAACGTGCCGAAACGGTAAGCCACCAGAGGGACAGTGAACAACTGCGCCGCAAACGAAACAGAAAGGCTTTGGAATATCCACCGCACGTGACGCCAGCGCATCACCGGCAGAACCTGAATCCGCGGGCACACCGTCAGTATGCCGGCCATGGCGGAGAAAGACAACTGAAAACCCACGTCGTAAATCCACAAGGGATTGAAGCACGCCATCAACGCCGCGCTCGCGGCCAGGGAATTTACCGAGAAGCCCGAACGTCCCGCCAAGGAACCGGCCAGCATCAGGGAGTACATCAACGCCGCCCTCACGAGCGACGGAGGCAGACCGGCCAGAAAGACGTACCCCCACACCGTCACGATGACAAACGCCGCTCCCGGCACCAGCAGGCGGCGCTTCCGGAAACGGCCCAGCACCAAAAAGTCCAACATCGCCACCAGAAAGCCGAGATGCATGCCCGACAAAGCCAGCACATGGCTCACGCCGACTTCCGCGTAAACGTCCTTCAGCTCGCCCGACAGTCCCGACTTGTCCCCTAACGTCAATGCGGCGAACAAGTTCAACGCCTCTCCCCGCAAGCCGGCACAGCGGTACACGTCCAGCATCTTGTCCCTCAACAACAGAGCCTTGACGCGCAAATCCGCCCACACGGGAAGATGTCGGCTCGCGTCCCCGTATCCATGAAGCCGCATCCAACGCCCTTTCCCGACGAACGCGCTTCCGGAGATGCCCTTCACGGCCAGATATCCCGCGTAGTCGAACTCTTCCGGGTTTCCTCTGTTCCCCGGCTTGCTGACACGCCCCATGAACACCAGCTCGTCGCCCGTCCGCAAGGCTTCCGCCGCGGGGTCGCGTGCGAATGCCAGCCACAACTTACATCCCCGCCTTGCCGCGGAACCGCGCCCGTCCGTCAGCATCGCTTCCGCCCCCACCGTGCGTGACGAGACCTGAGGAGTGCCCGACAATATGACGTGGTACTCGCGTTCCCCGTCCGGCCAATCCACTTGCAGGTTTTCCCACGCCTGATAGGAACGCCACGATCCGAAAAAGAAAAAGAAGAGACAGGCGGAGACACCGAAAGACACATTCCTCTTCAGCCCGCCTTGCAAGGGACATCCGCGCAACGAACGCACTCCCGTCCACAGGCACCAGGCACCCGCCAGCAACGTTCCCGCCAGTAGAGGGAGTTCCGCCGCCCCGCCGCCCGCGTGCTGCCACGACAGCCGCCCCAGCCACAAACCGGGAAGGAGCGGCACGGCCAGCCTCACGACGGGATGCCTCCCCCACGTTTCCGAACAATCTCCAGCCAGTGTCTACAAGTTTTTCAGGACACGAATCTCTTCCACGGGGTCGGCGGCGCGGAAAACAGCGCTCCCGGCCACCAGCACGTCCGTACCGGCATCGAGTAGCGACCGTCCCGTCTCGCGGTTCACTCCGCCGTCCACCTCTATCAGGGCTTCCGACCGGCTCCCGTCTATCAGGCGGCGTAGCCTCCTCACCTTGTCCGGCGTGCGGGGGATGAACGCCTGTCCCCCGAAGCCCGGATTGACGGCCATCAGCATGACGATGTCCACATCCTCTATGATGTCGGCCAGCGAAGCGACGGGGGTGGCCGGGTTGAGCGTCACCCCGGCTTTCATGCCGGCCTCCTTGATTTGTTGTATCACGCGGTGCAGGTGCGGGCAGGCCTCCACGTGCACGTTCATGGAATAAGCCCCCAGGGCTTTCACCTCGCCGATGAACTTTTCGGGTTGCACAATCATCAGATGCACGTCGAGTGGCTTCTCGCACAAGCGCGCCACGTGCTTCAGGACGGGGAAGCCGAAAGATATGTTGGGGACGAACACGCCGTCCATGACATCGATGTGCAACCAGTCGCACTCGCTACGGTTTATCATCTCCAACTCCGACTTCAGGTTCCCGAAATCGGCGGACAACAACGAGGGAGCCACAAGATGTTTCATAGCACATATATTTCCAACGCGCGCAATATATGCACAAAGTTATGTCAATTATCCCATATACGCAAGCGGGCGCGCCGTAAAACGCGCCTTTGCTACTTCAGAATCATCCTCGCGAATTCCCCGTCGCCGTATTCCAGTTCCTCGTAACAGCGTGCGAACAGCTTCAAGAAGGCGATAGTCCGCCGCGACGGCCGCCGCGTTCCGTCTGGTATGGTTGCGTCCATAAGTCGTCAGGTTTCTTAAATCTGCTATTATAACGCTTCCGCCGCCCGTTTAGTATGTCGCGGGACGGTTATTTTCAGGAGATGGCCGCATGGAGTTCCTTCTTCGCCGCCATCTTGCGCAGGTTCAGCAAGGCGTAGCGCATGCGCCCCAAGGCCGTATTGATGCTCACGCCCGTTGCCTCAGCTATCTCCTTGAAGGACAATTTCTGGTAATATCTCATGAAAACCACTTGCTTCTGCTTTTGGGGCAGATGTTCCACCAACAGCTTCACTTCTTCCAGCACCTGATCCCGCACCATCTTGGTCTCCATGCTGTTCTCGGCCAGCCTCGCGTCGTTGAGCAGGTCGTGCCCCGCCTCGTCGTTCGACACCCAATTCTCGTTGCGCGCCTGCCGGAAATAGTCGACGACCAAGTTGTGGGCTATGCGGGTAATCCATGCCTGGAACTTGCCGTTTTCCACATAACGCCCCTGCCGGATGGTCACCACGGCTTTCATGAACGTTTCCTGGAATATGTCGTCGGTCGCTTCCCTGTCGCGCACGGCAAAGAAAATATAAGAAAACAACCTTTCCTCGTACCGCTCCAACAAGACATCAAAAGCACCGTTATCGCCCCCCGCATACAGTTTGACCAACGTTTCGTCGGTCAAGTTCGCAAGACTCTCCATTCTTCTCCGTTTTATGTTCGAGTAAGAGTGTTCCGATAGGCAATAAACGTTTAATAACCGGCAAATGAATTTACAGGATGCAAATAAAAGAAGAAAAACGGAATTGCGCAAATTTACGGGCGGGAAATTTTCCCGGCTTTGAAAAGGGAGGCCGCGGGAGCGACCGGGCAACCGTGCCGTCCCCCCGCGGTCTTGGAAACCCGCCGCAAATAAATCCCCGCTCCCGTTTGCATCCGTATATGGTTTTGGTTATCTTTGCGTTCGCGGTTACAGTTGCGGGCGCGGCGTAACCGGGACAGGCGCCCCGTGCCGTTACGTATGCTGGGAAAATCCCTTGCACGAACAATACATTGAAACCTATGGACGACAAGACTATCCGGAAGAACTTACAAATCGGCATCGTGCTTCTCGCACTGTGCCTGACGGTTGCCGTTGCCGCCGTTCTTATGCACTGGACGGAAATCGCCGCCGGTATGGGGGCGTTGGCCGTGATGCAGGCTTATTTCATCTACCTGTGGTGGCAACGGAAGCGCCACAACAAGCCCCGGTTCCAACGCAAGGCGCACGAAAGGAAATGACGCGGACGGGCATCTACGGAGGGTCGTTCAACCCCATCCACCGCGGGCACGTGGAGCTTGCCGAATTCCTCTGCCGGAACGAGGGTTTGGACGAGTTGTGGTTCATGGTGTCCCCGCAAAACCCGTTCAAGAAGTCGGCATCCGACTTGTCGGATGAGAAAATCCGTCTGGAACTGGCCCGCATGGCCGTGCGCGGACGACCGTGCCTCAAGGTGAGCGATTTCGAATTCCGGTTGCCGCGTCCGTCCTACACGGCGGACACTCTGGCCGCCCTGCGGAAAGCCTATCCCGGCCGCCTCTTCACGCTGGTCATCGGAGCCGACAACTGGCTCGCGTTCAAGGAATGGAAGAGGGCGGAAGAGATTTTGCGCCGCCACCGCGTTCTGGTCTGCCCCCGTCCCGGCTATCCGGTAGAGGCCGCGTCGCTCCCCCCCGGCGTCAGGCTCGCGGACGCTCCGCTCATCCCCTTGAGTTCCACCGAAATCCGCCGCCTCGTCTCGCAAGGCAAGGACGCGTCCTCCGGCCTCGACCCGGACGTGTGGCGCACCATACGGGAAAAGGGGTATTACCGGTACGCCACGCCTTCGGCCGTCACCGGCGACGGGTCGCGACGCACGGGCTTCCCCGGCCAATCCGGAACGCCGGGATGTGAGGCGCGCGACGGCTCGTAAGTCCCGCTCCGAATCCGGCAGGCTCGCGGACGGTGCCGCCTGCCGCGCCCCGCCGTCACAGCTTCATCTTCAGCACCGGCGCGATGTCGTTGGGCCTTTCGTCCGGCAACGTGACCGTCAGGCCGTTTCCGTTGCGGGTAAACTTCACCTTGCCGTAGCCCAAGAGTTCCACGCCTTTCACCTTGCCATGCGGGTTCCCCTTCGCCAGGCATTTCATCACAATCACTCCCGCGTCGGGCCAGCCCAAGGCCGTGGCGTACAGCGTCCTCCCTTTCCGCACGTAACGGATGTCGGCCGCCGTGTAATTCTGTCCCTCGTTGAACCCTTGTTCCTTCATCGGGCTGACGGCATCGGCCAGCGGCCCCTCGCCGAACGTCGTCCAGGGGCGCGTGCCGTAGATGCTCTCGCCGTTGATGTCCATCCACGCCTTGATGTCTTCCAGGACGGCGGCCTCCTTCTCGTCTACCGCGCCGCTGCCGCGCAGGGGAACGCTCAACAGCAGGTTTCCGTTCTTGCTCACGATGTCCACCAGCATCTTCACCACCGTTGCCGCCTGCTTGTATTCGTCGCGGTCGTATATCCCCCTGTCGTAGTGCCACGAACCGAGGCAGGTGCACGTCTGCCACGCTTTCTCCTGCGGGCGATCGGGTATGCCGCGCTCCACGTCCCACACCATGGCCTCCTTGTGTTTGTCTTTCAGCATCTTGCCCGTCACCACGGCACGCATCTGCCCGTTGTTGTCCTTCAGGCTCTTGTTGTACACGTGAGCCAGTATC
Source organism: uncultured Paraprevotella sp. (assembly GCA_964523985.1). Taxonomy (GTDB): domain Bacteria; phylum Bacteroidota; class Bacteroidia; order Bacteroidales; family Bacteroidaceae; genus Paraprevotella. The sequence continues at coordinate 5,261 of CAZGBV010000014.1, read as the reverse complement.
TTCACGCCCTCGTCGCTGATGGGGTAGAACGGCAGCACGGTATCGTCGAAATACAGCACGTCGGGATGGTAGCGGTTCACCACGTCAAGCGTGCGGTTGTACACCTTCGTCCTGTATTCCCGCGACGGTTGCGAGGCGCCGTTGTCCCATTCCCATTGCGAATATATGCCCTCCACTTTCTCGCTCTCCGCGCTCCGCTCGTGCCGTTGTTCGTACAAGTCCTGCGGGTCGTAGCCTTCCCACCATTTCCCCTTGCCGTCTTCCTTCGTCAGCTTGCCGTCGAAGTCCTGCGCACCTTCCATCCACGTCCATGTGTGGGAGGCATGTATGCTCACGCCCAGCGGCAGGCCGTACTTCTCGCAGGCGGCGGCCCATTCGCCCACGATGTTCCTTTTCGGCCCCATGTCCACCGAGTTCCACGGCTGGTACTTGCTGTCCCAGAGATCGAAGTTGTCGTGGTGGTTGGCCATGGTCATGAAGTAGCGCGCCCCCACGCTCTTGTAAAGGCGGATCAGGGAATCGGGGTTCCATTCCTCCGCTTTCCATTCGTTTATCACGTCCTTGAAGCCGAAATTTCCCGGGTCGCCGTACTTCTTCACGTGCACGTCGTACTGCCATGTGCCGGGGTAATACATGTTGCGGGCATACCAGTCGCCCGACTCCGGTTCGCACTGCGGCCCCCAGTGCGCCCAGATGCCGAACTTGGCGGCGCGGAACCAGTCGGGGCATTCATACGCCGCCAGCGACTCCCACGTGGGTTGAAACCTGCCTTCTTCCATGGGTTCGGGCTTCATGTCCTGGCGCGCCGCCGCAGGGACGCACGCGAGCATCGCCGACGCGCAACACAAAGAAGATAACCACTTGCTTTCCATCCGTTGCTTTTTTGTTGGGTTTCCGACGGCAAAGTTACGCATTCCTTTTCATGAGGCAATTGTGCAATCGCGATTCAAAGCGGGATTTTTTCGTTCCTCACGCCCAGCCCCGTCGGTAAGACTTATGCCCGTAAACCGTCACGACGACGAAACAAACGAGCGGGAACACGAACGACAAGTTGACGGCGGGCATCCCCCAAAGCGTCTGCAAGTCGATGACGGCGGCTTGCAACGGAGGCAGCACCGAGCCGCCGAGAATGGCCATAATCAGCCCGGCCGCCCCGAACTTGGCATCGTCGCCCAGCCCTTTCAGGGCTATGCCGTAAATCGTGGGGAACATGAGCGACATGCAAGCCGATACTCCCACGAGGCAATACATGCCCCAGGCGTTTTGCAGGCATATCACCCCTATCGTCAAGGCCCCGGCCAGCACGGCCAGCGTCCGCAACAAGAGGCCCGGATTGAGGTAGCGCAGGAGGAAGGTGCAGATGAAGCGGCTGGTACAGAATATGGCCATCGCGATGATGTTGTACTTCTGCGACAACACTTCGGCGGCCTGCTCCTCCATCCCCGATGCCATGAACAGGCGCGTGCCGTACTGGATGATGAACGTCCAGCACATGATTTGCGCCCCCACGTAGAAGAACTGGGCGAGAACGCCTTCGCGGTAGCGCGGCGCGGAAAAGATACGCTTCAACGTGGGGATGAAGTCTATGCTGTGAGTCTGGTCGTTGTTGCGCGGCATCCTCACCACGCGGATAAGAATCAACATGAACAGTATCACCAGCCCTATCGTCAGATACGGGGCAATCAGGGTGGACAAATCCGCGTCGCGAACGGCCTCGAACTCCGCGTCGGACAGAAGGGCGCGTTCGGCCGTGTCCATGGGGTTCAAGCGGTTCTGGATGAAGTTCATGGCCACGTACATGCCGAGCAGCGAACCCATGGGATTGAACGCCTGCGCCAGGTTGAGCCGCCGCGTGGAAGTCTCCTCCGAACCCATGGACAGGATATACGGGTTGCAGCTGGTTTCCAGGAACGACAAGCCGCAGGTCAGGATGAAGTAGGCCAGCAGGAAGGGGTAGTAATTCCCCGTCAGCTTGGCGGGGAAGAAGAGGAACGCGCCCACGGCATACAATCCCAGCCCGAGCATTACCCCGGCCTTGTAAGAATACTTGCGGATGAACATGGCCGCGGGAAAGGCCATGGCGAAATAGCCCCCGTAAAAGGCGACCTGCACGAGCGCACCCTCCGTCACGCTCATGCGGAATATCTTGGAAAAGGCTTTCACCATGGGGTTGGTGATGTCGTTGGCAAAGCCCCACAGGGCGAAGCAACTCGTTATCAGGATGAAGGGGACGAGGGCCGCCCACGTGCCGTCGCCTACGATTGTTTTTCGCGCGATGTTTTTCATGTCTTTTGTCTAATGGTTCCCACTGTTTTCGTCTTTTATTCGTAGAGGTGGAACATCCTCTCCATCGGTCGCCACTTCTCGGCGGAAGAAGTTCCCGGCTCCGCCTTCTGGAACGCCGCCATGCAGTCTTCCCATTCCTGTTGGCGCGGCAGGGTGGCCAGCCGCGCCATGGCCTCGTCCCAATCGAAGTCGATAGGTGTCTCCACTATCATGAAGAGTTTGTTGCCCGCTATGTAGATTTCCATCTCCAGGATGCCCACCTCGCGGATGCCCCGGCAGATTTCCGGCCATGCCTGCCCGCGTCCGTGGCGGCGGCGGTACTCCGCAATCAGTCCGGGATTGTCCCGGAGTTCCAATGTCCGGCAATAACGCTTCACCGGCCCGTCGTATTGCCTTACTCTATAACCTGTCATGTTCCTTTCGTTCATGGCGTGAAATGCTGTTTCCCTTGCTTCCCCGGCGGCAACCGGCCTCCGCGAAGCCCCTCGCGGCCGTCCGGGCGGGAATGCCGTTGTGGACGTTCCCGCCCGGTCCGTGGGCTTTCGGGGCGTCCGTCATTTGTAGATGGGGCCGTATGTCCGGCAAGCGCGGTAGTCTGCCCCCTCCTTGTCCATGCCGAAAGCGTTCCATGCCGCCGGGCGGAATATCCCGTCGTCGTCCACGTTGTGCATGCAGACGGGAATGCGCAACATGGACACCAACGTGATCAGGTCTTGTCCGATATGCCCGTAGCTGATGGCACCGTGGTTGGCTCCCCAGTTGTTCATCACGGAATACACGTCGCGGAAAGCCGGCTTGTCGCACAAGCGGGGCACGAACCATGTCGTGGGCCACGTGGGGTCGGTACGCCTGTCGAGCGTCTCATGGATTTCGGGATCCACGTCGGCCGTCCACCCCTCGGCGATTTGAAGCACGGGTCCCAGTCCCTTCACGATGTTCAGGCGCGACATGGTGACGGGCATCCCCCCTCGCGACAGGAAGTGGCAGGAAAAACCGCCGCCACGGAAATAGTCGCGGTCTGCCGGCATCCAGCCGGTGGCTTTCAGGCAGGCTTCGGCGTCTTTCTCCGTCATCTCCCAGCAAGGCTTCATGCAAGGCTCGCCCGCCGCGTTGACGCTCCCGCCCGTGGCATCCAGCGTGGTGGCGCCCGAGTTAATCAGGTGTATCATGCCGCCGGCCGCCGTGCCGGTTAGTTCCTTCCCCGTCACCCGCTTCACCGCTTCGGGGCTCCAATACGTGCGCACGTCGCTGAACATCTGCCCGCATCCGGTCAGCAGGTTGCCGAACAGCATGGCCGCCGCGTTGCAGGAGTCGTTCTCGGTGGCCAGCACGTATGCCTTGCGGATGCCGTTCCAGTCGAACGTGCTGCACAGCAAGGCTTCCGTGAAGTCCCCGTTGGGTTTCCAGTCCGTCCACTGGCGCTGCCCCTGGAAGCCGGCGGCAATGGCGTTGTGCCCGATGGCCTCTTCCTTGAAGCCCATCTCGCGGAGGCGCGGGTTGCCCTGCATCAGGTCGCGCACGATGAGGGTCATCTTCACGATGAATTCCCAGTCGGCATCTTTCTGCTCTCGTGTCTTCCTCCGCTCAGGACGGTTCTTGTCCCATCCCTCGTTCGTCTTGCAATGCTTCTCCGTCCAGGCCACGGCCCTCGCATATTCCTCATGGTCGTAGATGCCCTCGTCCATGCGCCGCAGGATTTCCGTCTCGTCGACGCTCTCGTTGCGCATTCCCAGGTATTCCTGGAAGAAGTTCTGGTCCACGATGCTCCCGGCGATGCCCATGCACTGGCTGCCGACGGACAGATAGCTCTTCCCCCGCATCTGGGCCACGGCCACGGCCGCGCGCGCCCATCGCAGTATCTTCGCGGCCACGTCGGCGGGGATGGAGTTGTCGTCCAAGTCCTGCACGTCGCGCCCGTAGATGCCGAAAGCGGGCAATCCCTTCTGTGCGTGGCCGGCCAGCACGGCGGCCAGGTAAACGGCTCCCGGGCGTTCTGTCCCGTTGAAGCCCCATACGGCTTTCGGCCAATAGGGGTTCATGTCCATCGTCTCCGAGCCGTAGCACCAGCAGGAAGTCACGGTAATCGTGGCACCCACCCCCTCGCGCTCGAACTTCTCCGCGCAGGCCGCGCTCTCGCCCACGCGCCCTATCGTGCCGTCGGCGACCACGCACTCCGCAGGCGTGCCGTCGACATACCTCACATGGGAGGAAATCAAGTCCGCCACGGCCCGGGCCAGGCTCATGGTCTTTCCCTCCAGACTCTCGCGGACACCGCCCTGCCGACCGTCGATGGTCGGACGAATGCCAATCTTAGGATACTTGCTCATTATGTCTGAAACTTGATTGTGAATAGTCGATTTCACGGAAGAACGCTCGTCCGTTTGTCCGATGCAAATTTAGTGATTTCATTCCGAAGAAAACAGCAATAAGCCGTCAAAAAAACGAGATTACGGCGGCTTCTTGCCTCCTCCTGCGGAAGAATGATGCCGCGCGGGTCTCTCCCCGCGGCTTTTTCGCCGCCTCTGCCGCCCGGGGCCGCGTGGGCGAATGCGGTTCCGGGCGGGGATACCGAAGAGCTGTCGCGACCAGACACGGCAAAGTGACAAACACGCACATGCCGCCCTGCTTCCTGTCCGCCGGGTACCGGAAGATGTCCCGCGCATGGACAGTCCTTTCCGCATTCGCCCGGGACGAACCGGCTTTGTCTGGCAGGGAGGTGGGGGGGAGGGGAGAGTGCCCTGCGCGAAAATGACGGATTGTCAGAATGTCATTCCGGCTCCCTTTATTTCCGCGTTTTTCCGCCCGCAGGATGAGGCGGGCGGAAAAAACCGGTTTTCGCGCGGTTTCGGGAAATCATTTCGTAAGCGAAAGGACAAATCGGGCTTGCATCGTGCCGGGCGGAGAGGCGCACCGTGCGCCTGTCGCGACGGGGCACGCAAGCGGAAAGGCGGTTCCGCCTGACAATCTGTCGGCAA
>CAZGBV010000013.1:0-32359 GCA_964523985.1 uncultured Paraprevotella sp. | reverse complement strand
GCAAGGAGGAGGAAGCCGCCATACAACGGGCCATCGCGGAAACGCTCCGGGAAAAGCGGTAACCATTCGGCACCCCCACGGGGTACGGGTGGTCGCGCACATGGACATGACAACTTAATAAAACCTAATGTCTATTAAATATACGCAATGACGTGCCGTCGTATTTGGGGAAATTACTAAACTTGCAACCAGATATTCATAGGCAATAAACCAAAACCAAACTATAAATGAATCGTTCATTTCTTTTGTTTTCTTCCCTTTTCGGAACCTTGTTGCTGTCGGGTTGCGTGAGCAAAAAGCAGTTCACCCGATTGCAATCCGATTATGAAGCGTTGGACAAGTCGTATCAGGACACGAAGATGGAACTGGTGGCTTGTGGTACGAATTCCAAGAGTCTGGAGGATCGTCTGGCCGAGGCGCGGAAGGCGAACGACGAGTTGAAAGCCTCTTATGCCGCCATGCAAGCCTCGTTGGACAAAAGCATTCAGCAAAATTCACAGGGCAACGTGAACATTTCCAAGTTGGTAGACGAAATCAACGCCTCCAACAAGTTCATCAAGCAACTGGTAGAGGCGAAAGACAAGTCAGACTCCCTGAACATGGTTCTGACCAACAACCTGACGCGTTCGCTAAGCCGCGAGGAAATGAAGGACGTCGACATCCAAGTGTTGAAAGGCGTTGTCTATATTTCTTTGGCAGACAATATGCTGTACAAGTCGGGCAGTTACGAGATAAGCGAGCGCGCGGGCGAGACGCTGAGCAAGATAGCCAAGATTATCATGGATTACAAGGAATACGAGGTGTTGATAGAAGGCAATACGGATACCGACCCCATTTCGCGGCCTAACATCCGTAACAACTGGGATTTGAGTACGTTGCGTGCATCTTCCGTGGTACAGGCTTTGCAAGGCACTTACGGGGTAGACCCCAAACGCCTGACCGCGGCCGGGAGGGGCGAGTATAACCCGTTGGCATCGAACGACACGCCGGAAGGGAAACAGCGAAACCGCCGGACGCAAATCATCATCACGCCGAAGCTGGATCAGTTCATGGATCTTATCGACCAAGCTCCCGAAGCAACGGAGGAGCCCGTGGCCGAATAGTAAGCCATGCGATGACAAAAGGGACACGCAAGGCCGAAATCCGCTCGAGCGGATTTCGGCCTTGCGTGGTTTCCGACCGTTTGACGGGGAAAGCCGAAAAAACCGTTTTCCGACTTCCATCACATCGCGGCGCAAACAAAAACAGGTTCCGTCCTCGCCTTTGCCGCCAACATTTTTGCCATGTCGTTGACTTGTCAATACGAATTTAAGTTATCTTTGCGACATATTTCGGGCACGGTGCGAAAATAGCGGCGCATATTCAGCAAATCGATAATCTTAACTATGGCCGGATCTGGTATCAGAAGCAGGATGTCCTCGTATCTTAAAAAAGCAAAGGCGTCGGCGGTTGCGGGATGGCGAAAGAAGACGGAAAACGCTCTTGCGCCCGTCCGTGCCCGATGCGACGCAGGACTTAAACAAAGAATCAAATAAAAGAAGTGTCTGGAGGTATAAGAATATGGTTAAGAAAGAATGGATTGAAAAGGGATTCGCGGACGAACCCGTTGAAGAGGGGATTGACTTGAAGAAAGAAATCAGGGAACTCTGCCGCAGGAAGAACGCCCTCGTCATGGCACATTACTATACCGTGGGGGCTATACAGGACTTGGCCGACTTCGTGGGGGACAGCCTCGCGCTGGCACAAAAGGCCGCCGAGACGGAGGCGGACATCATCGTCATGTGCGGAGTGAACTTCATGGGAGAGACCAACAAGATACTTTGTCCGCACAAGAAAGTGTTGGTGCCGGACTTGAACGCCACCTGCTCCTTGGCTGAAAGTTGCCCGGCGGACGAGTTTTCCCGTTTCATCGCCGCCCATCCCGGCCACACGGTAGTGTCGTACGTCAACACCACGGCCGCCGTGAAGGCCCTGACAGACGTGGTGGTCACTTCGAGCAACGCGTGCCGCGTCGTGGAAAGTTTCCCTCCGGGCGAAAAGATGATATTCGGCCCCGACCGCAACCTCGGCAACTACATCAATTCCATCACGGGGCGCGACATGTTGCTATGGGACGGAGCCTGCCACGTGCATGACAAGTTTTCGGTGGAGAGGATACTGGAACTGAAGAAAGGGCATCCCGGTGCAAAGATTCTCGCCCATCCGGAGTGCAAGGGGGCGGTGCTGAAGCTGGCCGACGTGGTGGGATCCACCGCAGCGTTGCTGAAATACGCCGTCCGTCATGAGGGGAAAGAGTTCATCGTGGCTACGGAAAGCGGCATACTGCACGAAATGAGGAAAGCCTGCCCTGAGAAGACGTTCATCCCGGCACCGCCCGACGACAGCACGTGCGCCTGCAACGAATGCAACTACATGAAGCTGATTACGGTGGAAAAACTCTACAACACGTTGAAATACGAGTGGCCGGAGGTGGAGGTGGATGCCGAAGTGGCGCGAAAGGCCGTCCGCCCCATCCAAAGGATGTTGGAAATATCCGGGAAATAGGGGGCGCTATGAAGCGTTTGGACACTTTTACCGATGAACGCGGAAGCCTTACCGTCGTCGAGACCGGAAAGGACTTGCCTTTCGAAGTAAGGCGGGCGTACTGGATTTACGACATCCCCGAAGGGCAAGAACGCGGAAAGCATGCCAACCGCGTCACCAGCCAATACCTGGTGGCTTTGAAAGGAAGCGTGGAGATTGCCTTAGAAGACAAAGATGGCCGCCGGACGCACGTGCTCGACGCGCCGGACAAAGGCCTTCTCGTCTCCCCCCTGACATGGGTGGAACTGTCGCACTTCTCCGAAGGCTCCGTGCTCCTCGTGCTTTCTTCCCAGCCTTACGTGCCCGAGACGTACATAAACTCTCACGAGGAGTTCCTGCGCGTCGTCCACGGATAGGAAGGAGGGCGGAGATGGAGAAAACATGGGAGGTACGCAGGTATGAACCTGCCCGCAAAGAGGAATGGGACACCTTCGTCCGGGCTTCCCGCAACGGCACTTTCCTTTTCATGCGCGACTACATGGATTATCATGCCGACCGTTTCGCGGACTTCTCCCTGATGGCTTACAGGGGTGGACGGCTTCGCGCCTTGCTGCCCGCACATTGCACGGCGACGAAGTTCTGTAGCCATCGGGGACTGACGTATGGAGGTGTGGTGACGGACGAGAAAATGAAGACCGCGCTCATGTTGGAGCTGTTCGGAGAAATAATCCGTTACGTGAAAGCGCATACGTCGGCCGTAAGGTGGATTTATTCGCCCGTGCCTCATATATATGCCCGTTATCCCAGCGAAGAAGACTTGTACGCGCTGTACCGCTTCGGGGCTCGCCTGTCGGAACGCAGGATTTCCACGGTCATATTGCCTTCAATGGGTTGGGGATTCAGCGAACTTCGTCGTCGTAAGGTGAAGTATGCTTTGCGTGAGGGACTTTCCGTTACCCGGGATGACGACTTCCCCTCTTTTTGGAAGGTACTGGAAGAAAATCTGATGGAACGCCACCGGACACGTCCCGTACATACCTTGGAAGAGATAACGTCGTTGCATTCCCGGTTTCCGCAACAGATATTGTTGTACAGGGTTCGCAGTGCGGAGGGGCGGACGGTGGCCGGTTGCGTGTTGTACATGACGGCAAGGGCGGTTCATGTACAGTATATAGGTTCCACTTCCGAAGGAAGAAAGTGCGGGGCCGTGGACTTCTTGTTCCACCGTTTGATTCATGAAGAATACAAGGATGTCCCTTACTTCGACATGGGCACTTCCGTGGAGGAAGGAGGCCGCGTGCTGAACGGGGGATTGACGTTCCAAAAGGAGGGTTTCGGCGGGCGAGCCGTGGTGTACGACACTTACGAAATGGACATAAGGGAATGAGGCAGATTTCGCGACGTGCGGCATTTCGCACGATGACAGATTGTCAAAACGTCATTCCGACCCCATCGATTTCCGCGTTTTTCCGCCCGCAGGAGGAGACGAAGGAGAAAAACCGGTTTTCGCACAGTTTCGGGAAATCAAATTGCAAGCCGGAAGCGGGATTCGGCTTGCACCGTGCCGGACGGGGAGGCACGCCGTGCGCCCGTCGCGACGGGACGCGCAAGCGGAAAGGCGGTTCCGCATGACAATCTGTCGGCAAAATCCTTACAAAGACGGAGCGTCAAGGAGATGCCAGAAGGCCGCCTTGGGCAGTCCGCCGCCCCGCCCGCGGGCGGTTTTTCCCGGAAAGTGCCGAGATTCGAATCGCGGCGACACGACAAAAAAAGTGTTTTGTCACGTCATCCGGAAATTTTTCTCGGCACAAAATCGCGCCGTTTTGGTTAACGTGCGTGAAAAACGAGGCCGGACTGCAAAAATATGTATCCGGAAAGAGCCGAAATCCGCTCTGTACGGAGACTTTTTCACCGGGTGCCGGTTAGCGAAAACGGCTTGTTCCCGGCAGGAAGAAAGCGAAAACCGCGTTCCGGCGACAAAACGACATGTCGCGGAAAGCGCGTCCGCGGGGAAGAGAGTCGCGCTGTTCCGTCGTGCTTTTCACGTTGGAACAATGACGTCTTAGCACCATTCCCTTAAAAAAAACAGGGAAAAAACGGCGGCTTTTCCTTTGCATTTTGAAAGAAAACGACTACTTTTGCAAGACATTTTGACGCAACAGGCAGGTATAACATCGCAAATAGATTATGGAAAGAAATAGAGAGCGTATAAATCCAGCATACGGAGGCGGAACGACATCCAAGGCGCGGAGCCGCGCCGGCTCGTCAGGATTATATAGCCCGGAAAACGAGCACGACGCCTGCGGCGTGGGCATGATAGTGAACATCCACGGCAACAAGTCGCACGAACTGGTAGATGCCGCGCTCAAGGTTTTGGAGAACATGAAGCACCGCGGCGCGGAGGGGGCGGACAACAAGACGGGCGACGGTGCCGGCATCATGCTGCAGATTCCGCATGAGTTCATCCTGTTGCAGGGCATCCCGGTGCCGGAAAAGGGGAAATACGGCACCGGGCTCGTTTTCCTGCCCAAGGACGAGGCGGCGCAGTCGCGAATACTGAGCGTGATGATAGAGGAGACGGAGAAAGAAGGGCTGAACGTGATGCACTTGCGTAACGTGCCGGTGAACTCTTCTGTCCTGGGGAAGGCGGCGGTCGAGACGGAGCCGTGCATCAAGCAAGTGTTCATCACGGGCGGGACGGACACCGAGGCGCTCGAGCGCACCTTATACATAATAAGGAAGAAAATAGAGAACCGGATAAGAGACAAGGATTTCTACATCGTGTCGTTATCGGCGAAGAACATCGTGTACAAGGGGATGTTGTCGTCGATGCAGCTGCGGGAGTATTATCCCGACCTGGCACGTCCGTACTTCACGAGCGGGATTGCGGTGGTTCATTCGCGTTTCAGCACGAACACGTTCCCGACGTGGGGACTGGCGCAACCGTTCCGTTTGTTGGCTCACAACGGGGAGATAAACACGATAAGGGGGAACAGGGCGTGGATGGAGGCTCGGGAGAGCGTGCTGTCGACCCCGACGCTGGGCGACGTGAAGGCCATACGTCCGATATTGCAGCCGGGGATGAGCGACAGCGCGTCGCTTGACAACGCGCTGGAGTTCTTCGTGATGTCCGGTTTGAGCCTGCCCCATGCGATGGCGATGCTGGTGCCGGAATCGTTCAACGACAAGAACCCGATAAGCGAGGATCTGAAAGCTTTTTACGAATACCACTCGATATTGATGGAGCCGTGGGACGGCCCGGCGGCACTGCTGTTCAGCGACGGTAGGTATGCGGGCGGCATGCTGGACAGGAACGGTTTGCGTCCGGCTCGTTACCTGATTACGCGCGGCGACATGCTGGTGGCGGCGAGCGAGGCCGGGACGTTGCCTTTCGAGGCGGGCGACGTGAAGGAGAAGGGGCGGTTGCAGCCGGGGAAGATACTGCTGGTGGACACGCAGGAGGGGAAGATATTTCGCGACGGGGAGATAAAGGCTCACCTGGCGGCGGCGAAGCCATACCGCCAGTGGCTCGCCGGAAACCGCATCGAGCTGGACGCGCTACGGAGCGGAAGGAAGGTGGAGAACGGGGTGGAGGACTTCGGGCGCAAGCTGCTCGCCTTCGGCTACACGCGGGAGGACATAGAGCGGACGCTGGTGCCGATGTGCGAGAAAGGCGCGGAGCCGACGGCGTCGATGGGCAACGACACGCCGCTGGCGTGCCTCTCGGAAAAGCCCCAGTTGCTGTACAATTACTTCCGCCAACAGTTCGCGCAGGTGACGAACCCGCCGATAGACCCAATAAGGGAGGAGCTGGTGATGTCGCTGAGCGAGTACATCGGCGCGGTGGGGATGAACATATTGTCGCCGAGCGAGGCTCACTGCAAGATGGTGCGGCTGCCGCATCCGGTTTTGACGAACACGCAGCTGGACATGCTGTGCAACATACGTTACAAGGGTTTCAAGACGGTGAAACTGCCGATACTGTTCGAGGCGGGGAGAGGCGAGGCGAGCCTGCGCGAGGCGTTGGCGGACATCTGCAAGAAAGCGGAGGAGTCGGTGGACGAGGGGGTGAACTACATCATCCTGTCCGACCGGGGCGTGGACGCGGAGCATACGGCGATGCCGTCGTTGCTGGCGGTGAGCGCGGTGCACCACAGGTTGATTTCTGTGCAGAAGCGGGTGCAGACGGCTCTGATAGTGGAGAGCGGCGAGACGCGCGAGGTGATGCACGCGGCGTTGCTGCTGGGCTACGGCGCGAGCGCGGTGAACCCGTACATGGCCTTCGCTATTTTGGACGACTTGGTGCGCCGGGGCGAGATACAGATGAACTACGAGACGGCGGAGAAGAACTACATCAAGGCCATCTGCAAGGGACTGTACAAGGTGATGAGCAAGATGGGCATAAGCACGATACGCTCTTACCGCGGGGCGAAGATATTCGAGGCGGTGGGCGTGGGCGAGGAACTTCTGAGGACGTATTTCGGCACGCCGACGTCGACCATAGGCGGGATAGGACTCGGGGAGATAGCGAATGACTACGCGGCGTTCCACGCCTCGGGCTTCGGGGGCGCGGAGCCGGGGCGGTTGTTGCCGCACGAGGGCTTGTTCTCGTACCGCAAGGACGGGGAACGCCATGCCTGGAACCCCGAGACGATAGCGGCGTTGCAGATGGCGACACGCACGGGAAGTTACGCGAAGTTCAAGGAGTTCACGAAGAAGGCGGACGCGGGCGGGGGCGCGATGTTCCTGCGCGACTTCTTCGGCTTCAGGCGAAACCCCGTGGACATCGCCGAGGTGGAGCCGGCGGAGGAGATAGTGAAACACTTCGTGACGGGCGCGATGTCGTTCGGAGCCGTCAGCAAGGAGGCGCACGAGGCACTGGCCATGGCGATGAACGAGCTGGGGGCGCGGAGCAACACGGGCGAAGGCGGCGAGGACAGCGGCCGCTTCCACGGCACGTGCGAGGGAATAGCGACGGGGAGCAAGACGAAGCAAGTGGCATCGGGACGCTTCGGCGTGACGACGGAGTACCTCGTGAACGCCGAGGAGATACAGATTAAGATAGCGCAGGGGGCGAAGCCGGGCGAGGGAGGACAGCTGCCGGGCTTCAAGGTGGACGAGGTGATAGCGAGGACGCGCAACTCCATACCGGGCATCTCGCTGATTTCGCCCCCTCCGCACCACGACATATACTCGATAGAGGACTTGGCGCAACTCATCTTCGACCTGAAGAACGTGAACCCGAAGGCGCAGGTCAGCGTGAAGCTGGTGGCGGAGAGCGGCGTGGGCACGATAGCGGCAGGCGTGGCGAAAGCGAAGGCCGACCTGATAGTGATTTCGGGCGCGGAAGGCGGCACGGGAGCTTCGCCGGCATCGTCAATGCGCTACGCGGGCATCCCGGCGGAGATAGGACTGAGCGAGACACAGCAGACGCTGGTGCTGAACGGACTGCGCGGACAGGTGCGGTTGCAGGTGGACGGCCAGCTGAAGACGGGGCGCGACATCGTGGCGATGGCTCTGTTGGGGGCGGAAGAGTTCGGGTTCGGCACGGCCGCGCTGATAGTGCTCGGGTGCGTGATGATGCGCAAGTGCCACACGAACGTCTGCCCCGTAGGGGTGGCCACGCAGGACGCGCGTCTCAGGGCGCATTTCCGCGGGCATTACAAGTACGTTGAGAATTACTTCCGTTTCCTGGCGGAAGAGGTGCGCGAATACCTGGCGGAGATGGGTTTCAGGAAGCTGGAAGACATCGTGGGGCGGACGGACTTGATAGAGACAAGGCCGGCGGAGAAAGGGACGAAGGCGGCTCGCCTGGACTTCGGGAGGCTCGTGCCGCGCAAGGTGGAGACGGGCGCGGCTTTGCATCACGTGTGCGGACAGAAGCACGAGATAGGCGGCGTGAAGGACACGGACATCATCGCCTCGGCACGCGAGGCGATAGAGCGCGGGCGCGAAGTCTCGCTGGAATACGCCATCGCGAACACAGACCGCGCCGTGGGGGCGATGCTCTCGGGAGCGATAGTGGAGCGGCACGGCGGCGAGGGCCTTCCGGACGAGACCATCAACGTGAAGTTCAAGGGATCGGCGGGGCAGAGCTTCGGGGCATTCCTGGCGCACGGGGTGCGGTTCAAGCTGGAGGGAGAGGCCAACGACTACCTTGGCAAGGGACTGAGCGGCGGACGGATTTCCGTGGGGCCTCCCGTGCGGTCGAACTTCGACGCGGAGAAGAACACGATAGCGGGCAACACGCTGCTGTACGGAGCGACGAGCGGCGAAGTGTACATCAACGGGCGAGTCGGAGAGCGGTTTGCGGTGCGCAACTCGGGCGCGATAGCCGTGGTGGAAGGCGTGGGCGACCATTGCTGCGAATACATGACGGGCGGGCGCGTGGTGGTGCTGGGCGAGACGGGCCGTAACTTCGCGGCGGGCATGAGCGGAGGCGTGGCTTACGTCTGGGACAAGGACCACACTTTCGACTACTTCTGCAACATGGAGATGGTGGAACTGTCTCTCCTGGAGAACTCCACCTCGCGCAAGGAGCTGCACGAGCTGGTACGCCAGCACTACCTGTACACGGGGTCGAACCTGGCGCGGACGATGCTGGACGACTGGAACCGCTACGTGGAGGACTTCATCCAGGTGACGCCGATAGAATACAAGCGCGTGCTGGCGGAGGAGCAGATGCGCAAGTTGCAACAGAAGATAGCCGACGTGCAACGGGATTACTGACGGAAAGGGGCATGGCGCCGACCTGCGCCGCGCGCGAAGCAGGGCAAAAGAAGGAAATCACAAAAAGAAGAAAGAAAGATGGGAAACCCAAAAGCATTCCTCACCATACCGCGGCAGGAAGCCGGCTACCGTCCGGTGCATGACCGCATAAACGACTTCGGGGAGGTGGAACAGACGCTGAACACGGGGGAACGGAAGCTACAGGCCTCGCGTTGCATGGACTGCGGGGTGCCGTTCTGCCACTGGGCGTGCCCGCTGGGAAACCGCCCGCCGGAGTTTCAGGACGCGCTGTACAAGGGCAAGTGGGAAGAAGCATACGAGATATTGTCGCGGACGAACGACTTTCCGGAATTCACGGGACGCGTGTGCCCCGCGCTGTGCGAGAAGAGCTGCGTGTTGAAATTGACCATGGACGCCCCCGTGACGGTGCGCGAGGACGAGTGTGCCATCGTGGAGGCGGCTTTCCGGGAGGGGTACGTCAGGCCGCGCTCCTTCGCCCGCAACGGGAAGAAGGTGGCGGTGGTGGGGTCGGGGCCGGCGGGTCTGGCGGCGGCCAACCAGCTGAACCGCATGGGATATGAAACGACGGTGTTCGAGAAGGACGAATACGTGGGGGGGCTGTTGCGCTTCGGCATCCCGAACTTCAAGCTCAACAAGGCCATCATCGACAGGAGGGTGGAAGTGATGAAGGCCGAGGGCGTCGTGTTCAGGACGAACTCTCCCGTCGACGTGAATTCCCTGCCGGAAGGCTTCGACGCTTACTGCATCTGCACGGGGACCCCGCAGGCGCGCGACCTGGACATCCCGGGGCGGGAGCTGAAAGGCATACACTTCGCGCTGGAGATGCTGGCGATGCAGAACCGCATCCTGGCGGGGCAGGTGTTCGGCAAGGAAGAACGCATCAGCGCCAAGGGGAAACACGTGCTGGTAATCGGAGGCGGAGACACGGGAAGCGACTGCATAGGCACCGCCAACCGGCAGGGAGCGGCGGACGTGACGCAGATAGAAATCATGCCCAAGCCGCCCGCGGGTCACAACCCGGCCACGCCTTGGCCTGCATGGCCGCTCGTGCTGAAGACGAGTTCGAGCCACGAGGAGGGTTGCACGCGGCGTTGGAGTCTGGCTTCGAACCGCTTCGTCGGCACGAAAGACGGGCGCGTGTGCGGCGTGGAGGTGGAAGAGGTGGAATGGCTTCCCTCCCCCGGCGGGGAGCGTCCCGTGATGCGCCCTACGGGAAATAAGGAGATTATCAAGGCCGACCTCGTGCTGCTGGCGATGGGTTTCCTCAGGCCGCGGCAGTCGTCGTTCCCCGCCGGAGTGTTCGTGGCGGGCGACGCCGCGACGGGGGCGAGCCTGGTGGTGCGCTGCATCGCGGGTGGGCGCAAGGCGGCACGTGACATAGACGCTTACCTGAACGGCATTTCGGCACCATGTGTGGAATAACGGCTATTTTCAACATCAGACGGCAAACGCCGCGACTGCGGGAAAAGGCCTTGGACATGTCGAAGCGGATACGCCACCGCGGCCCGGACTGGAGCGGCATATATCAGGGTCGGACGGCCGTCTTGTGCCACGAGAGGCTGTCCATCGTAGACCCGCAAAGCGGGAGGCAGCCTCTCTTCTCTTCCGACGGGAAGCAGGTGCTGGCCGTGAACGGGGAGATTTACAACCACCGGCACATCCGCGAGCGGTATGCGGGGCGTTACGACTTCCGGACGGGGAGCGACTGCGAGGTGATACTCGCGCTCTACCGCGACAAGGGAGTGGATTTCCTGGAAGAACTGAGCGGCATATTCGCCTTCGCCCTTTACGACGAGGAGCGGGACGACTTCCTGATAGCGCGCGACCCGGTCGGGGTGATACCTTTATATGTCGGGCGCGACGGCGACGGCATCGTGTATTGCGCCAGCGAGCTGAAAGCACTGGAGGGTTTCTGCGACGAATACGAGCCGTTCCCGCCGGGGCACTATTACCGTGGCGGCGAGGGGAAGATGACGCGGTGGTACACGAGGGACTGGACGGACTACGTGAAAGTGAAGGACAACTACACGCGCGAGGCGGGAAACGCCACGAATGCCGACGAGGGGGATGCCTACCGCATCCAGGCGGGGGCGGTGCGCGAGGCGTTGGAAGCCGCCGTGCGCCGTCAATTGATGTGCGACGTGCCTTACGGCGTGCTGCTGTCGGGGGGACTGGACAGCTCCGTCATCTCCGCCGTAGCGCAAAAGTACGCGGCACGGCGCGTGGAGGCGGACGGGCAGACCACGGCATGGTGGCCCAGGTTGCACAGTTTCGCGGTAGGGCTGGAGGGGTCGCCGGACTTGGCCAAGGCGAAGGAGGTGGCCGACCACATCGGCACCGTGCACCACGAGATACATTACACCATCCGCGAGGGGCTGGATGCCGTGCGCGACGTGATATACTTCATCGAGACTTACGACGTGACCACCGTGCGGGCCTCCACGCCGATGTACCTCCTCGCCCGCGTCATCAAAAGCATGGGCATCAAGATGGTGCTGAGCGGCGAGGGAGCCGACGAGGTGTTCGGGGGTTACCTCTACTTCCACAAGGCGCCGGATGCACGCGCCTTCCACGAGGAGACGGTGCGGAAACTCTCCAAACTGCATCTTTACGACTGCCTGCGCGCGAACAAGTCGCTGGCGGCATGGGGAGTGGAGGGGCGCGTGCCGTTCCTCGACAAGGAGTTCCTCGACGTGGCGATGCGTCTCAACCCCCGCGTGAAGATGTGTCCCGGCAAGACCATGGAGAAGAAAGTGGTGCGCGACGCTTTCGCGGACTTGTTGCCGGAGAGCGTGGCGTGGCGGCAAAAGGAACAGTTCAGCGACGGCGTGGGTTACGGCTGGATTGACGCGTTGAAAGAGGCGACCTCCGCGGCCGTCAGCGACGGGCAGATGGCTCACGCGGCCGAGAGGTTTCCCGTAAATCCGCCGATGAACAAGGAGGAATACTATTACCGTAGCATCTTCGAGGAGTACTTCCCGAGCGAAAGTGCGGCGCGGAGCGTGCCGAGCGTGCCGAGCGTGGCTTGCTCCACTGCGGAAGCTTTGGCGTGGGACTCTTCTTTCAAGGGGCGGAACGAGCCGAGCGGACGCGCGGTGAGGGGCGTTCACGCGGATGCTTACCGGGAATGAACTGGAAATGAAAACGAAAGGCGGTGAGGGGACGGGCAAGGCCGCAGGAGGCTGGGACGGGCACCACCGACATCAATCAAGGAGGCTGATGAAAATAGAATTCACGAAAATGGAGGGGGCGGGGAACGACTACGTTTACGTCAATACCCTGAAATATCCCATAAGGAACCCCGAAGAGCTCGCGAGGAAATGGAGCAAGCCGCACACGGGCATCGGGAGCGACGGGCTGGTGTTGATAGAGCCGTCGGCGACGGGCGACTTCGGCATGCGCATCTTCAACGCGGATGGGTCGGAAGCCGGGATGTGCGGCAACGCGTGCCGCTGCATCGGCAAGTATGTTTATGAATACGGGCTTACGGACAAGACGGAGATAGCCTTGGAGACGCGCTCGGGGACAAGGACTTTGCACCTGCACATGCGCGGGGGCGAGGTGGAAACGGTGACGGTGGACATGGGGCGGGTCGGCGACGTGCATCGGGTGGACTTGGGGGAGGGCTACGCTTTCCGCGAGGGAACGGCCGTGGACGTGGGCAACCCGCATTTGGTGATATTCGTGGAAGACGTTTCCCGCGTCGACCTGCCTTCGGCGGGTGCCGCCTTGGAACGCCACCCGTTGTTCCCGGACCGCGTCAACGTGGAGTTCGCGCAAGTCCTGCGCGAAGGGGTCGTCCGGATGCGCGTGTGGGAACGGGGTTCGGGCATCACCCAGGCTTGCGGGACGGGAGCGTGCGCCACCGCCGTAGCCGCAAGCCGCACCGGGCGCGGGAAGGGCGGAACGTACACCATCGTCATGGACGGGGGCTCGCTCTCCATAGGATGGGACGACGGGCGGATACTGATGACGGGGCCTGCCACGAAAGTGTTCGACGGGACGATAGACACGGACTTGTAACAAAACATAGGATTTATGGCATTAGTAAACGAACATTACCTGAAACTGGCGGGGAACTACCTGTTCTCGGACATAGCCAGAAAAGTGAGCCTGTTCAAGGCGGCGCACCCGGACAAGAAGCTCATCCGGCTGGGCATAGGAGACGTGACACGCCCCCTTGCGCCGGCTTGCGTCGCGGCCATGCGCAAGGCAGCGGACGAGATGGGACGGGCGGAGACGTTCCGCGGCTACGGGCCGGAACAAGGCTACGACTTCCTGAGAGAGGCCGTCATCCGGAACGACTACGCGCCGCGGGGCGTGAACCTGACGACGGAGGAGATATTCGTCAACGACGGGGCGAAAAGCGACACGGGCAACATCGGCGAGATACTGTGCCGGGAGGCGAGCATGGGAGTGACAGACCCCATCTACCCGGTTTACATAGACAGCAACGTGATGTGCGGGCGCGCGGGAGAGCCGGGCGAGGACGGGAAATGGAGCAACGTGACTTACTTCCCGTGCACGGCGGAGAACGGCTTCGTGCCGCAAATCCCCGACCGGCGCGTGGACATCATCTACCTGTGCTACCCGAACAACCCCACGGGCACAACGCTGAAACGCAGGGAGCTGAAGAAATGGGTGGACTACGCACTGGATTGCGACGCGCTGATATTCTTCGATGCCGCCTACGAGGCTTACATCCGCGAGGAGGACATCCCCCATTCGATTTACGAAATAGACGGTGCGAAGCGGTGCGCGGTGGAGTTCCGCAGCTTTTCCAAGACGGCGGGCTTCACGGGAGTGCGGTGCGGTTACACGGTGGTGCCGAAGGAAGTGACGGCTGCCACGCCGAAGGGCGAACGCGTCGCGCTGTGGCGGCTGTGGAACCGCCACCAGTGCACGAAGTTCAACGGAACGAGCTACATCACGCAACGCGGCGCGGAGGCCACTTATACGGCGGAGGGGAAGACGCAGGTGCGAGCCACCGTCGACTATTACATGGAAAACGCACGCGTCATGCGCGAGGGGTTGCGGGAGGCCGGGTTCGAGGCTTACGGGGGAGTGAACGCGCCCTACATCTGGCTGAAGACACCCGGCGGCATGGGCTCGTGGCAGTTTTTCGAGCTGTTGCTACATGAGGTGAACGTGGTGGGCACGCCGGGCGCGGGCTTCGGCCCGTGCGGGGAAGGTTATTTGCGGCTCACGGCGTTCGGCAGGCGCGAGGACTGCGTGGAAGCCATGCGGCGCATAAAGGCTTGGGTGTGAAGCCCGTGCGGACGGTAAGCGGCGGCGAGTTCCGTCCGTCCGCCTCGACATAAGCTGACATCGGGGCGGACGGACGGGTCGTATCCGCCGGATGCGGGTCGCGCATGGCCGCGAAATCGGCTTTTTCATTCGGTTATTCCGGTTATATTCCGTAACTTTGCCGTGTCCCGGCTCTGGGAGCGGGGCGGGCAAGATGAAACTCGGCGGAATCCTGATACGGGTGTTCGGCGGGGTTCTCTGTCGCCGGAGGCTCCGGCCAAATAAACGAAGCGAACAACTGGATGAAAACGAGGACTATTGTCTGTTTTATCTTCTCCGTCTTGGGACTGTTGGCGGCGGTGTCGTTTTTTTTCCCGGAAGACGGCGTGACCGTGGCGGACGTGCGGCTGAAATTCCCCCCGCTCGCGGAAGTGCTGCGGACGGGAGAGGAAAGGAACGGGGAGGAAGCGGACACTGCGGCGGCGGACACGATAGACACGGAAGAACTGCTACGGCAGCGCATGGAAGCGTTGAAAGCGGAGAAGGAGAACGAATTCTTGGAGTACCAAGAGAAGAATGCCTCCCGGATTTATATGCCGGGAGGAGACGCGGGTTATCTGGACGCTTTCTTCGACGCGCTGGAGGAAGCGGGCGGACGGCGTGTGCGCGTCATGCACTACGGGGACTCGCAACTGGAGTGCGACCGCATCTCGTCCGTCCTGCGGGAGAGTCTGCAGGAACGGTTCGGCGGGGGTGGCGTGGGACTGGTGCCGGCGGTGCAGACGGTGGCGACGTACACGTTGTCGCAAAGCGCATGGCCGGCAGAGATGTCCCGCCACATCGCTTACGGCCCGCGGGAAATGCGTCTCGCTGACGGGGCATACGGGGTGATGGGGCAGACGGTCACGGTGGACGGGACGGCAGTGTTCCGGTTCTCCGCACGGGATCGCCGCCATTTCCCGCACGCATCCACTTTCGGGCGTGTGACGCTCCTGTCCGGTGCGCCCCTGAAAGCGTCCGTCGTGGCGGGGGCGGACACTTTCGCCATGGAAGAAGAGCGGCTCGGCGAACGTTTCTATTGCTATAGCCGCGACTTCGGCACGCCATGCGGCTCGGTAAGCCTGTCGGCGGAGGGACGGGCGGACGTTTACGGGGTGACGCTCGACGGGCGGACGGGCGTTTCGCTCGACAACATCCCCATGCGCGGCTGTTCGGGCATGGTGTTCACCGGCATCCGCTCGGAGACGCTGCTCCCGTTCTTCGGACGAGAAAACGTAAGGCTCGTCATCCTGCAATACGGGGGGAACGCCGTGCCCTACTTGAAAGATGAAAAGGGCGTGTCGGCCTATGTGTCGGGACTGAAACGGCAGGTGGCTTACTTGAAGAAGATGGCGCCCGAAGCCTGTTTCCTCTTTGTCGGGCCGTCGGACATGGCCGCGATGATAGACGGCGAGATGCGCACTTACCCCATATTGCCGCGTCTGGTGGAGGCCATGAAAGCCGGTGCGGAGGAATGCGGGATAGCATTCTGGAACCTTTACGCCGCCATGGGCGGACGCGGAAGCATGGCGAAGTGGGTGGAAGCGGCCTTGGCCGGGCAGGACTACGTGCATTTCACTCCCAAGGGGGCGCGGCGCGTGGGCAAACTCCTCTACGAGACGTTGGAGTTTTATCACAGGTTTTACCGTTTCCGCACGGGGAAGGACGCGCCGACGGACGCAAACCCTGCTGACTTCGCGGCGGGCGGAATCATCCTCGAAAAAGAAGTACCGGCGGCTGATTCCGCGGCGAAAGCGAATGTCCTCCTCGGGAAAGAACCGGCTCCTGCTGATTCCGCAGGGGGCGGGAACGGTCGCGCAAAGGAAGCACCGGCGGCGGCCGACTCTGCGGCGGACGGGAACGCCATGGTCAAGAATAAAATACAAGAAAATGAAGAGATACAGGATATTGTCCGTAGTCCTGGCGGTATTCGCCTTGATGGAGGGGCAATGCGCCCATGAGCGGAACGCCCCCGGCAGGCGGGTTGCCCTGCCGGAACTTCCCGATTATCCGTTCATCCGCTACGAAGACAACGTGTTGCAGTTTCCGGGCGGACGCACCGCATTCGACACGCTCTATCGCAAGATGGACGACGTGCTGGGCGGCGGCAAGGGAAAGGTGAGCATCGTGCATATAGGGGGCAGCCACGTGCAAGCCGGCTGGCTGAGCAACCGGTTGCGGACGGACTTCTGCGGCTTGGGCGACTCGGTGATGACGGCGCGCGGGGTGGTGTTCCCGTTCCGCATCTTGCGGACGAACGCGCCGCAAGACTACCATATAAGTTTCACGGGGGCGTGGGAAGGGTTCCGGTGCGTCAATCCGGACTGCGCGACAGAACTCGGACTGACGGGAGCCGCAGTCCGCACCGGCGACGGCGCGGCGGGGCTGGATCTCCGCCTCAACATGAGCGACACGACGGCATGGGAGTTCACCCGGCTGCGCATATTGGGTCATGGCGAGGGAGCGGCATATCCGTATGCCGTGCATGGCGGGGACACGCTCATGGCTCGCCTCGACGGCGCGACGCAGAGCTACGTGATAGACTATCCGGAAGCGTGCGACACGGCGTGCATCCGTTTCCACATCGGAAGGGGGGAGCGGTTTACGCTGACGGGCATCGTGCCGGAGAACGACCGGAGCGGACTGGTGTATCATGCCGCGGGGATTAACGGTGCGGACGTGGCGGCGTGGTTGCGCTGCCGCCGACTGAAGGACGACCTGAGAATGGTGCGCCCGGACTTGGTCGTCTTCGGCATCGGCATCAACGATGCCAACGTGCCGCCGGGGAAGTTCGACGTGGAGCGGTTCAAGGCGCGTTATCGCGAGCTCGTCGGCTTGGTGAAGAGGGCGAACCCGCACGCGGCCTTGCTCTTCATCACGAACAACGACTGCGTGCTGAACGTGGGAAGGAGGCGCGGGAAGCGCACCAACCCGAACACGGTGCGGGCGGTGGAGGCGATGAAGGAGATAGCGGCGGAGACGGAGGGCGCGGTGTGGAACCTGTACCACGTCATGGGAGGCGCAAGCTCTTCGGCGTTGTGGCTGGGCAAGGGCCTGATGCGCGGAGACCGCGTCCACTTCACCGCGACGGGTTATCAGCTCGTGGGCGACATGTTGTTTTCCGCAATCATGGCCGACTACTGTGATGGGGACGGGCGTTAAGGAAATCTTCCCGCTTGTGCGGGGATACGTGGAAGACGTGTTCTCGTTCGACGCGGACAGTCCGTTGTTGTTCACGCAGTTCCGGTTTTGGGCGTTCTTCGCCCTCGTGTTCGCCGGCTTCTCGCTCTTGGGCAATCGCCGTCTTCTTCGCAATGCATACCTTTTCTTTGTCAGCATACTGTTCTACTATAAGACGAGCGGGTTGTTTTTCGGCCTTCTGCTGTTCGTGACGTGCAGCGACTTTCTCATCGCGCAACTGATGCACCGGGCGCGGGAACGTTGGAAGAAGCGCGTGTTCCTCGTCGTCAGCGTCGGCATCGACCTCTCCATCCTGTGTTACTTCAAGTACGCCTACTTCTTCGCCGACCTGACGAATACGCTGTTCGGCACGCCCTTCGGGGTGAGCAACGTATTGGGGGCGGCGGGAAACCGGTTGTTCGGGGAGCCGGTGTTCGACGCAGGCCGCATCATCTTGCCCGTGGGCATCTCTTTCTACACGTTCCAGGTAATCAGTTATACCGTGGACGTGTACCGCGGAGTGGTGAAGCCGGTGCGCAACCTGCTGGATTTCGGCTTTTACGTCAGCTTCTTCCCGCAGTTGGTGGCCGGGCCGATAGTGAAGGCGGGGCAGTTCATCCCCCAGCTTTACCGCAGATACGCTTTGAGCCGGCTACAGTTCGGCATGGCCGTGTTTTGGATTGTCAACGGGTTGCTGAAGAAGATTGTCCTGAGCGACTACCTTGCGGTGAACTTCGCAGACCGTGTGTTCGAGAACCCGTTGCTCTTTTCCGGTTTCGAGAACGTGATGGCACTCTTCGTCTACAGCCTGCAGGTGTACGCCGACTTCTCTGGCTACACGGACATCGCCATCGGACTTTCGTTGCTGATGGGCTTTTACCTGCCGCGCAACTTCAATTCTCCGTACAAGTCGCTGAGTTGCGCGGAGTTCTGGCGTCGTTGGCATATCTCGTTGTCGAGCTGGCTGAAGAGTTACCTCTACATCCCGTTGGGCGGGAACCGGAACTCGACGTTCGGCACGTATTTTTGGATATTGACCATCACGGTCGTGGCACTTGTCCTGTCCGGAAACGTCTATGTGGCGGCGGGCGCGTTGGTGCTTGGCGCGGTCGTGGCGGTGGTGGGGATACGTTGCCCGGGGCGCCGCAGGAAGATTTGGGCGAACCTGAACTCGATGATAACCATGTTGCTTGGCGGATTGTGGCACGGCGCGAGTTGCAACTTCATGGTGTGGGGCGGATTGAACGGTGCGGGGATAATCGTTTACAAGTTTTGGAGGGACTTCGGGCCGCCGGTGCGCATGGCGGTGTCGTTGCTCGTGTGGGGCGTGGTGGAGGTGCTACGGTGGCAGGCTCCCGCCCCTATATGGAACGTGTCGGGCGTGTTCATGTCGTTCATCGCCGCGAGTGCCGTCGTCGGATGGTTGTACGGCGTGAGCGGGGCACGTTGGCGCGTGGGTTGGTTGTCGCGGGCGTGGGCCGTGGGGGTGACTTTCGTGTTCGTCACGTTCACGCGGTTGTTTTTCCGTTCGGGGTCGAACCTTGACCCGGCCACTGCCAACGAGACGGCGTGGCGCACGGCCACGGAGATGGTGAACCAGATGGGGACGGCATGGAATGCCGACGTGTGGGGGATTGTGTCGGCCTACCGCAATGTATTCGTGCTGTTCGTGGCGGGAATGGCGATACACTGGTTGCCGGAAGATTGGAAGCGCCGTTACCGCATCTGGTTCGCACGGATGCCCCTCGCGCTGATGGCCGTGGTGGTGACGCTCGTGGTGTTCATCGTTTACCAGTTCGTGGGGGCGGAGATGCAACCGTTCATCTATTTCCAGTTCTGAAAGGGGGCAGGAGCGCGTCATGAGCCCAATGACGAACACTTGTTCAAAGCCGAGACGAGTTCCGGTTTGATTTTCAGTACAATCAGCGTGACGGAAAATCCTTTCGGGAACCCGCATTGCGCCTTGGCGGAACAGCGGTTTCGTAGGCCAGCATGGCTTCCACGTCGCGCACGTTTCCCACCTGCTTGGCAATGAAGGGGCGGTGGACGAAGTATTGCAGGTGTGAGGAGCGGTGAACGTCGATGGTGAACGGGACGTGCATCTGCCCGATGGTGAAGTCGAGGCCTTTCAGCGGCGAGAGTCGCGCGAAAGCGTCAATCATTTTTTGATTTTGCCCTCCTCGGACAAGTCGGTTTAGACCTTGCAAGAAACCATCGGCACGACTTTGCCTCCGATGCCTATATAAAGAGTATCGGAGTTTGGCTTCGCCCAATGCGTGAGGCGGCTCTGGATGACCCTCCCGTTTCACCTTTTAAGGACGGCGCGGACGACAAACCAACAGTGTTCGGCCACGGCGACGAACCATCCATAGTGTCTGGCCATGATGCGGAAACGCTCCCATAGCGATTCGCGATGATGGCACGTGGTGAGACCCTCGCGCAGGTAATCGGTAAGGACGAGCCCCGTGTCGCATACAGGGAGGGCGAGGCGTTCCGCACGTTTCAGCAAGCGGATGCACCAGTCGTAGTCGGCGGAGAAGCGGTAGCGAGTGTCGTAGGGCACGTGCGCGGCCAAGTCGGTGCGGGCGTAGAAAGACTGGTGGCAGACGAGCATACCGTTGCGGAAGTCCTTCCATGTCAGGTGTCCGGGTGCCCGCAGGCGGCGGTGGCGGAGGAAACGTCCCCGGGCATCCACCCAGTCGGTTTCTCCGTAAAGGACGGCGGGGAGGGGACTGGCAGGAGAGATGCGGGAGAATATCCGCTGCAGGGTGTTGGAGGCGTGCAACCTGTCGCCGGCGTTCAGGAACACCACGTATTGCCCGGAGGCGAGTTTCAGCGCCTTGTTCATGGCATCGTAGAGCCCCCTGTCCGGTTCGCGCAAGACGCGGATGAAGTGAGGGGAGGACTTGGACGCGCCTCCGTCCACGTAGCGGTGGATGAGTTCCATGGTGCGATCCGTGGAGCATCCGTCCACGATGAGGTGTTCCACGTGCGGATATGTCTGCGCGGCCACGCTCTCGAGGGTGGGAGGCAACGTCTCTTCCGCGTTGTAGGTTACGGTGACGACGGTGACGGAGGGGGCTTCGTTCATGCCATGGGAGCGAAGAGGTTATCTTTTGTCGGCCGCATGGTTATAGGCGGCGATGTATTTCGCCGCCACGTTCGTCTCGCCGTAATTCGCCAAGGCGAAGCGGAGGGCGTTGTCGGCAAGTTCGTCCGGCGCGTCGAATTCCAACACGAAGCGCAAGCCCTCGGCGAGGTCGTCGGCGTCGCGTGCCTCGGCGAGGTAGCCGTTTTTGCGGTGGGAAATCATCTCGGGGATGCCGCCGACGTTGAAGCCCACGCAAGGCGTGGCGCAGAACAATGCTTCCATGATGGTGTTGGGGAGGTTCTCCTCGAGCGAGGGGGTGACGAAAGCATCGGCGGCGTTGTACAGCCGCGCCATCAGCTTCTCGTCGTTGACGTATCGGAAGGGATAGACAGGGAAAGGGAAGAGTGAGCGTATCCGGTCGGCGAGCTTGCCGACCACGATGATGCCGGTGTGGGCGGCGAGGGCGGGGTGTTTCTCCTTTAATATATGGCAGGCATGTACGAGGTAGTCAATGCCTTTGCGCGGGTCGGTAACCTTGAGAGAACCGAAGAGGAGGAGTTTCTTGTCGACGGGAAGGTTGCATTTCAGCCGCGCCTTGGCCTGTTCTTCCGGGTGGAAGATGTTGGCGTTGAGCGTGTTCGGAATGGAAATCACCTCTTGTCCCACCAAGAGGGCACTTTGCCGGGCTTGCTTCTCAATCCAGTGGCTGCAAGCCACGAAGAGGATATGCGCCCTGCTGAGCATTCTTTGTTTCCTGCGGAACACTCTGGCGGCGAGGTCGCCGGAGCCGCGACGGAGGAGCAGGGGGCACTCATGGCACTCGGTTTGGTAGTTCGTGCAGTCGCCGCTATAATGGCAGATGGCGGTAGAAGGCCATTGGTCGTGCATAGTCCAGACCACAGGCTTGCCGCTTTCAATGACGCGCCGGATGTCTTTCAGCGAGAGGAAACCCTGGTTTATCCAATGCAGGTGTATGACATCGGCCTCCTTGAACTCCGGGAGGGAGGTGATGTCCGTGCCGGTGTTGGCCAAGTCCACCCGGAACAGGTTGTGCTTCTTGAACCGGTTGGCTTTCCAGATGACGGCTCGCTCCCAGGCACTTTTGGCTTTCAGCAGGGGGGACTGCGGCAGGGCGGCGACGGTGATTTGGTCGGTCAGTTTGTCGCGGACGAGCATCTTGGCCTTGACACCGTTGTTGTTGAGGGCATCCACGAGGCGTTTGGCGGCGATAGCCGCCCCGCCTATGTTTTCAGAGGTGTTGACAATGAGAACTCTCATCGGTAGGAGGAATTAAGAGAATTTACGCCTTGTCGCCATACCGTCGTTGCGTTGCGTGTCGTTATTTGTGCAAAAGTAGTCAAAATCCCCCGTAACGCCTTTGCCCGCCTGGTCGTTTGTTCGTCCCGCTTAACATAAATTATGGAAATCCGCCTGCCGGAGACGGGTCTCCTGCCCGCGCCTCCGGAAGCCTCCCGTGACGATACGGAGGACGGGAAAATCCGTCTCGGTTTTCCCGTGCGCAGACATCGAAACCGCGATTCTCCCCCGTATTTCCCGCAAAGACGGCCACGGCCTTGACTTTCTTGCGCGCCGGGCGCGGGAATCACGCTTTTTTATATACCTTTGTATGTCGTATTAAAAACAGATTGTGATGACTCCTATATTTATAGCCGGCCCGTGCGTTATCGAGTCCGCCGGATTGTTGGACGAAGTGGCGTGTGAACTGGTTCGGATAAGGCAGAAATACAACATAGAGATTTATTTCAAGGCTTCTTTCGACAAGGCGAACCGCACTTCTGTCCGTTCTTACCGCGGGCCGGGGCTGGAAAAGGGACTGCGGATGTTGAGCGACGTGCGCGAACGCCACGGCCTTAAACTCCTGACGGACATACATGAGAGTTATCAGGCCGCCCCGGCGGGCGAAGTGGTGGACGTCATACAGATACCTGCCTTTTTGTGCCGGCAGACCGACTTGCTGGCGGCGGCGGCCCTCACCGGCAGGATTGTCAACATCAAGAAGGCACAGTTCCTTTCGGGGCGTGACATGAAGTATCCGGTAGAGAAAGCGGCGGGAAACGGGGCGAGGGAGGTATGGCTGACCGAGCGCGGCAACACCTACGGTTACAACAACCTGGTGGTGGATTTCCGCAACATACCGGACATGAAGGCCTTCGCGTCCCGCGTCATCATGGACTGCACGCATTCCGTGCAACGTCCCGGCGCGGACGGGGAGACGACCGGCGGGAACCGCGAGTTCGTGCCGGCCATGGCCTTGGCGGCGAAGGCGTTCGATGCCAACGGCTATTTCTTCGAGACGCATCCCGACCCGCGAAAGGCCATGAGCGACGGGGCGAACATGTTGTATCTGAAAGATTTGGAAACCGTAATCGCTTCGCTGTTATGAGCCGCGTGAAAGAAATCGCCGTCAGGTGCTTCCGCGACGAGGCCCAGGCCGTTTTGGACTTGATACCTCAGTTGGACGCTTGTTTCGACGAGGCGGTGGATTTGATGTTCCGTTGTGCCGGAAAGGTCATCGTCACGGGAGTGGGCAAGAGCGGGCACGTGGGAGCCAAGATGGCCGCCACGTTGTCGAGCACGGGCACGCCGGCCTTCTTCATCAATCCCCTGGACGTGTTCCATGGCGACTTGGGGGTGATGACGCCCGGCGATGTCGTCGTGGCCATTTCCAACTCCGGCCAGACCGACGAGCTCCTCCGTTTCATACCTTACTTGCTCGATCACCATATCCCCTTAATCGGCATCTCCGGAAATCCCGAATCCCTGTTGGCCAAGTATTCCACTTGCCATCTGGCGGTGAGGGTCGGCCGCGAGGCTTGCCCCCTGAACCTCGCGCCCACGTCTTCCACCACGGCCGCCATGGCCATGGGCGACGCCCTGGCTTGCGCACTCATCGAGATGCGTCATTTCCAAGCCAAGGATTTCGCGCAGTTCCATCCCGGAGGGACGTTGGGGAAGCGTCTCCTGACGACGGCACGCGACGTGATGCACAGCAACGACTTGCCCGTCATCACTCCCGGAATGAAGCTGGGTGAGGCGATTATCCACGTGAGCAAGGGCAAGCTGGGATTGTGCGTGGCAACGGAGGACGACAGAGTGGTGGGGCTGATAACCGACGGGGACGTGCGGCGCGCCATGGAAAGCCTGCAGGACAAGTTCTTCAACGTGCCGGTGGAACAGGTCATGACGCGCACACCGAAATGCGTGTCGCCGGACACCAAGATAGCCAGGATACAGCATATCATGCACGACAACATGATACACTCGGTGTTGGTGGTGGACGGAGAACGGCACCTGCTGGGCGTGGTGGACTATTTCAGCTGCATGTTCTGAGACGGCTCGTCATGCTCGCGGACACGGGCATGACGGTGCAGGCGGCGCGAAAACATCAAAGTTTAAGGAATACGAAGACGGCATGGCAACTTTCAAGGCTACGATATTCAAGGACAGGCAACGCAGGGACAAGACATGGAACGTGGTGATAAGGTTCACGCACGAGAGAAGGACGCGCTACATCTCCACGACGATTTACGTCACGAGGGAAGACCTCACCGCGTCGTTCAAAATCAAGAACAAGAGCGTGGCGGACAAGTGCGACGTGTTGATAAGAGGGTACAGGGAAAAGTTGGCGGCGCTTAACCTCGAAATCAACCCGATGGACATGGACACGATAATGGACTACCTCAAGGACAAGACGGGGAAGGAAACGGACTTCGCCGCTTTCGCCCGGAGGTGGTGCGCCGCGCATTCCGCGTTGAAAGGGATAAGAAACTACTGTACGGCACTCAACGCATTCTGCCGCTACGTCGGAAAGGATGCCGTGCCCGGCGGGGAGGTGACGGCAAGGAGGATGAAAGGGTTCGAGGAATATCTTTCCGGAAAGAAACGCGCCCCCTCGCTCTACACCTCCGCCGTCACGCGCATGTTCAAGGAGATGGTGGAACGCTACAACGACGAGGCGAACGGCATCATACGGGTCAGGGACACGCTCGCGAGGTACAGGCCGCCCCGGCAGAACGTGGCGAGGAAACGTGCACTGACGGTGGACGAGGTGAGGGCCATCTTCAACCTGCCCTACGCGGGAAAGCGGACAGGACGGGGCAGTTGCCGCCGCGACCTGGCGAAAGACTGTTTCATGCTTTCCTTCTGCCTGATGGGCATGAACTCCGCCGACCTCTACGAGGCGACGGAATACGACGGCGAGAACATCTCCTACAACCGCGCCAAGACGAGGGACAGGCGTTCCGACGGCGCATTCATGTCGGTGAGGGTGCATCCGCTGATAAGGCCGCTCGTGGAGAAATACCGGGGCCGCGAGAGGGTGTTCGACTTCTGCAAGCGGTTCTCCTCCTCCATGGGGTTTAACCTTGCCATCAACGCGGGACTCAAGGAAATAGGGAAGGAATTGGGGATTGAAGGCCTGCAATTCTACGCCGCCCGGCATTCCATGGCCACCATCGCCGTCAACAAGGCACGCATAAGCAAGTACGTGGTGAACGACATGCTCTGCCACGCCGACCCTTCGCTGAAAATCACCGAACTCTACATACAAAAGGACTTCGCGCCGATAAACGACGCCAACTTCAAGCTAATTGAGTACATGTTCCCGTGAGGCCGCGGAACGTCCCGGGCTCCCGGTGTCGCTACGGTCTTGTCCGGCCTTCCTGCCACGGCCAACCGACGACGCAGTCCTGCCCCCTGCGGCCACACACAAAAGGAAGCCCGCTTCGGACGGTCGCCTTGAAACAATTACTCTCGCGTTTCAACACGATACCTCCCATGTGCCTATAATATATGTGAAGGACGGCTTCCTTTTTCCCGCGCGGCACGCGACAGTCCCTCGCGTTTTTGTTTAATTTTAGTTGTTTTATTCTAAAAAACATACGTGTTTGTAGTTTCGCGCCCCATTTATTCGTATCTTTATCAACCATAACGAAAAAGGAACAAAAAGGGCATGAGACAGGCTTGTCCGTGCCTTTCGCTTCAAGGAGGGGCGGGCAAGGCGGTTGAAAGGAATCCTTACGCGCCGCCGCTTCGGGATTTGGCGGAAAGGCATCCGCCCTTCGCCGTGAAACCTGGAATGGAATGGACACATCATCATAAAAAGGAAGACTGATGAACAAGAAAGTGAAATGGGGGCTGGTTGCCGGCATAGCGTGCGGCTTGGCGGTATGGGGAGTGTATTCCCATTTGCCCAAGTCGAACTCCGAATTGAAGCAGGCCGACAAGGTGAAAGGCGGAGACAAGGCGAAAAAGAACATCCTGAACGTGAACGCGCAGAAAGTGCGCACGGGCATCCTCACCGACGAGTTCACGGTGAGCGGCAACCTGTTGCCCGACGAGGAGGTAAACCTTTCTTTCGAGACATCGGGACAAGTCGTGGAGATAAGGTTCAAGGAGGGCAGCCACGTGAAGAAGGGCGACTTGCTGGCCAAGGTGAACGACCGCCAACTGCAAGCCGAGCTGAAACGCCTGCAAGCCCAGCTGAAGCTGGCCAACGACAGAGTGTACCGCCAACGCACCCTGTTGCAACACGACGCGGTGAGCCAGGAAGCATACGAGCAGGTGCACACGGAGCTTGAGACGCTGAAGGCCGAGATAGACATCGTAAAGGCTCAGATTGAATTGACGGAACTGCGGGCACCCTTCGACGGGGTAATCGGTCTGCGCCAAATCAGCGTGGGAGCATACGCTTCCCCCTCCACCGTCGTGAGCAGGCTCACGCGCTTCGTCCCGTTGAAGGTGGAGTTTTCCGTCCCGGAACGTTACGTCAACGAAGTCAACCCGGGCACCGCCCTGACGTTCACCGTGGACGGCTCCCTGCAAAACTTCCCCGCGAAGGTATATGCCAAGGAATCGGCCATCGACGAGAACACCCACACGCTGAAAGTGCGCGCCTTGTATGACAACCCCAACGGGCGCCTCACGCCGGGACGTTACGCGAGCATCAACCTCAAGAAGCAGGAAATCCAAGATGCCATAGCCATTCCCGCCGAGGCTATCGTGCCGGAGATGGGCAAGGACAAGGTGTTCCTGTACAAGTCCGGCAAGGCCAAGCCCGTGGAGGTCACCGTTGGGCTGCGCACGGAAGACAGGGTGCAGGTGCTAAAGGGGCTACAGGCGGGAGACACGCTGATCACGTCCGGCACGCTGCAACTGCGCACAGACCTTCCCGTGGTGCTCGACCGCGTAGATTAAGAGGAGGAGGGGACGCACATGAACATATCAGAGCTAAGCATCCGCCGCCCCGTGCTGGCCACCGTGATGACCGTCATCATC
Source organism: uncultured Paraprevotella sp. (assembly GCA_964523985.1). Classification (GTDB taxonomy): domain Bacteria; phylum Bacteroidota; class Bacteroidia; order Bacteroidales; family Bacteroidaceae; genus Paraprevotella. Next base: position 5,232 of record CAZGBV010000013.1, on the reverse strand, counting down.
CTGCTTTTCGGGATGATAGGTTATTTCTACATCGGCGTGCGCGAATACCCGTCGGTGGACAACCCCATCATATCCGTGTCATGTTCTTACGCGGGAGCTAACGCCGACGTCATAGAGAACCAGATTACGGAGCCGCTGGAACAGAACATCAACGGCATCCCGGGCATCCGCTCCCTGACGAGCGTCAGCCAGCAGGGGCAGAGCCGCATCACGGTGGAATTCGAGCTCTCCGTCGACTTGGAGACCGCGGCCAACGATGTCCGCGACAAGGTGTCGCGGGCACAACGCTTCCTTCCGCGCGACTGCGACCCGCCCACCGTCTCCAAGGCCGATGCCGATGCCTCGCCCATCCTCATGGTTGCCCTGCAAAGCGAGAAACGCTCCCTACTCGAGCTGACCGAGATAGCCGACCTTACCGTCAAGGAACAGCTACAGACGATATCCGACGTGAGCAGCGTCTCCATCTGGGGCGAGAAGAAATATTCCATGCGCCTGTGGCTCGACCCCATCAAGATGGCCGGCTACGGCATCACGCCCATGGACGTGAAGAATGCCGTGGACAACGAGAACGTGGAACTGCCGTCGGGCAGCGTGGAGGGAAACACCATAGAACTGAACATACGCACGATGGGATTGATGAACACGGCCAAGATGTTCGACGACCTCATCGTGAAGCACGACGGGAACCAGATTATCCGTTTCAGCGACATAGGTCGGGCCGAACTCGGCGCGGCCGACATCAAGAGCTACATGAAGATGAACGGCGTGCCGATGGTCGGCGTGGTGGTAGTCCCCCAGCCGGGTGCCAACCACATCAACATCGCGGATGCCGTGTACGAACGCATGGAGCAGATGAGGAAAGACCTCCCGGACGATGTGCGCTATAGCTACGGGTTCGACAACACGAAGTTCATACGCGCGTCTATCAACGAAGTGAAACAGACCGTGTACGAGGCCTTCGTGCTGGTAATCATCATCATCTTCCTGTTCCTGCGCGACTGGCGCGTCACGTTGGTGCCCTGCATCGTAATCCCCGTTTCCCTCGTCGGCTCGTTCTTCGTCATGTACCTGTTCGGCTTTTCCATCAACGTGCTGACCATGCTGGCCGTCGTCCTGGCCGTGGGGCTCGTGGTGGACGATGCCATTGTCATGACGGAAAACATCTACATCCGCATAGAGAAGGGCATGGAACCGAAGAAGGCGGGGATAGAAGGAGCCAAGGAAATCTTCTTCGCCGTCATCTCCACGACGGTGACGCTCGTGGCCGTATTCTTCCCCATCGTGTTCATGGAGGGGACTACGGGGCGGCTTTTCCGTGAGTTCAGCATGGTGATTTCCGGGGCGGTGATCATATCGTCGTTCGCGGCACTGACGTTCACGCCCATGCTGGCCACCAAGCTCCTCAGGCAGCGGAAGAAGGAAAACGCCTTCTATCGCCTGACGGAGCCGTTCTTCAACGGGATGAACAACGTGTACAGCCAATCCCTGCGGTTCGTCCTGCGCCACCGCGTCTGGACGCTCCCCGTCGTCGCCGTCATGCTGGCGGCCATCGTTTACCTGTGGCAGGCCATACCGTCGGAAATGGCTCCGCTGGAAGACCGCTCCATGATTTCCGTCAACACGCGCGGGGCGGAGGGCGTGACCTACGAGTATATCCGCGACTACACGGAGGAAATCAACACCGTAGTGGACTCCGTGATTCCCGACGCGGAAGCCGTGACCGCCCGCGTGTCGAGCGGGAACGGGTATATCCAAATCCGACTGAAAGACATGGGGAAGCGGGACTACACGCAGATGGAAGCCGCCGAGAAACTGTCGCGGGCCGTCAAGAAGAAGAACGATGCCCGCGCGTTCGTGCAACAGCAATCCTCTTTCGGCGGGCGGCGCGGCGGCATGCCCATACAGTACGTGCTGCAGGCCGCCAACATCGAGAAACTGGAAAAGGTGCTCCCGACGTTCATGGAGAAAGTCTATGAGAACCCTGTCTTCCAAATGGCGGACGTGGACTTGAAATTCAGCAAGCCCGAAATCCGCATCCATATCAACCGTGACAAGGCCAATATCATGGAAGTCAACACCCGCGACTTGTCCGAGACCCTGCAATACGGGCTGAGCGGGCAACGCATGGGTTATTTCTACATGAACGGGAAACAATACGAGATACTGGGCGAGATAAACCGCCAGCAACGCAACAAGCCGGCCGACCTGCGGGCTATTTACCTGAGGAGCAGCAACGGCAAGATGATACAGATGGACAACCTCATCGAATTGGAAAACAGCATCGCGCCGCCGAAACTTTACCGGTACAACCGCTTCGTGTCCGCGACGGTTTCCGCCGGCCTGGCCGAGGGGAAGACCATCGGGCAGGGGTTGGACGAGATGGACAAGATTGCCAGCGAAGTGCTGGACGACACCTTCCGCACCTCGCTGTCCGGGGACTCGAAAGAGTTCCGCGAGAGTTCCTCCAGCCTGATGTTCGCCTTCATCCTGGCGCTGGTGCTCATCTACCTAATCCTGGCCGCACAGTTCGAAAGCTTCAAGGACCCCTTCATCATCATGTTCACCGTGCCGCTTGCCATCGCGGGAGCGTTGGCGTTCATGTACTTCAACGACATCACCATGAACGTGTTCAGCCAGATTGGCATCATCATGCTGATTGGTCTGGTGGCCAAGAACGGCATCCTGATAGTGGAGTTCGCGAACTTGAAACAGGAGAACGGCGAAGACAAGGTGGCGGCGGTACACGATGCCGCGTTGCAACGCCTGCGCCCGATTCTGATGACCAGCGCCTCCACCGTCCTGGGGCTGGTGCCTTTGGCCTTTGCCACGGGAGAGGGCTGCAACCAGCGCATCGCCATGGGTATCGCCGTGGTGGGCGGCATGGTGGTGTCCACGTTCCTTACCATGTTCATCGTTCCGGCCGTGTATAGCTACATCTCAACCAACCGTATCAGCAAAAAGGAGAAAAAATGAACAACAAGATACTGTGGCCTGTGCTCTTCTCGTGTGCCCTGTCCGCGCAGGCCCAACAAGACATGACGGGCGCGGAGGGTTCCGTCACCTTGCAGGAGTGTCTGGCGCGCGGACTGGAGAGCAACTTCTCCATCCGGATGATAAAGAACCGGCAGGAAACATCCGCGAACGAAGCCACACGGGCAAACGCGGGGATGTTGCCTTCCGTGAATCTCAGTGCTTCTTACAGCGGAAACTTAAACTCTACCCGCACCACTCCACGCTCCACGGGCTCCTCCTCCACCGAGCGCGGGGCTTACGACGGGACTGCGGATGTCGGCATCGACCTGAACTGGACGATATTCGACGGCTTCAGCGTGTGGACCAACTACAAGCAACTGCAACTCCTCAAGGAACAAGGCGAACTGCAGACCCGCATCACGATAGAAGACTACGTGGCTTCGCTCACGGCCGAATATTACAACTACATACAGGAGAAAATACGCCTGAAGAACTATCACTACGCCATGTCGCTGTCGCGAGAACGGATGCGCATCGTGGAAGTCAGATACCACATCGGCAATTTCTCGCGGCTGGATTACCTGCAGGCCAAGGTGGACTTCAACGCGGACAGCACCCAATACATGAAACAACGGGAAGTGCTGAACTCGTCCCGGATAAAACTGAACGAGCTGATGGCCAACCAGGACGTGACGGCTCTCGTAGGCATAAGGGACACGGCGATTGATGTCAATCCGGACTTGCAATACGAGGATTTGTGGCAAGCCACGTTGGTAGCCAATGCGTCCCTGCTGATGGCGGACAAGAACACGGAAGTGGCGCGAGCCGATTACAAGAAAGTCATGTCGCGAGACTATCCCTACGTCCGCCTGAACGCCGGATACGGATACACGATGAACCACTATGAACTCTCCTCCACGAAGAAACGGGACAACTGGGGACTGAATGCCGGCATCACCATCGGCTTCAACCTGTTCGACGGCAAACGGAGAATGCAGAAAAGGAACGCGCAACTGGCTATCGACTACGCCGAACTGGAACGCGAGGAACTGAAACTCTCGCTGAAAGCCGACCTGAGCGACCTGTGGCAGGCTTACCGCAACAACTGGCAAATCATGCAGATGGAACGTCAGAACCTCGTGGCCGCCCAGGAGAACTATGAATATGCCAACCTGCGTTATATGAAAGGCGACCTCGCCGGCATCGAGATGCGCGAAGCCCAACAAAGCCTGCTCGAAGCGGAAGAGCGTCTCCTCGTCTCCGAATACGACACCAAGACGTGCGAGATTTCCCTGCTCCAAATCAGCGGGAATGTGCTGAATTACCTGGCCGGTACTGAAACCTCACCCGACAGCTTGGAAACCACGAGAAATTAGCACGGGACGGGGACTGTCCGTCAGGCTTCGACCGGGCATATCAACATATGGGGCATGGAGGTTCGTGCGTCAAAAAGGGAACATATTTGTGGGTATAATGGCAAAAATGGTTAGTGAGACCTTCCATAATGCATATATCAGCAATATGTAATATGTTAGTTGAAACTGATTTCAACTAATGTGTTTTTATGACAAGGAACTGGCGGGAAAGATGCTCTGGTTGCGGAGGCATCAACACGATAAAATGGGGTTCAAGGGATAGCCGCCACAGATACCACCACAAGGACTGCGGTCTGACCTTCACTCCCAGAAAAAGTGAGGTCACCGGGAACAACCGGTTCATCTGGTTCAAGTGGCGGATATTGAGACATCAGCCCCCGAAAAAAATACCGGAGATGAGCGGACATTCCGGGCGCGGCCTGAGGGCACGGTTCGATGAATGCCTGGAATGATATCCAGATGGAAGATACAGAGGCGGGAGAAGGCCGACCTGCCGATATACGGGACACGGTTTCCGGACAAGGTCTGCCTTGCCCTGTACAAGGGCGTGTACGCAGGACATTGTCCTACGGGCTGACAGACGAGAAGGGTTTGACGAGACCCCGGAAGACCTCCTCAATATGCAGTCCGCCGACATAGGGATGGAGAGCGTGACCCCAAACTGGAGACACGACATCATCCGGGCCGTCGGGAAAGCCTGTCCGGGTGCAGTCAGGTTGCGATGCCCGGCATCCCGGGAACGACAAACGCCATGGAGTCCTTCTTCGGGCACCCCAAGGAAAATATCGCACTCCACACGGGGCTCTTCTTATTCCAGCACCACTAGAACTATGTCAAATGGTATCTCTATTCCCGGAACAGGACAGTGAAAAACAAGAGATAA
>CAZGBV010000012.1:0-33446 GCA_964523985.1 uncultured Paraprevotella sp. | reverse complement strand
TGCATGAGGCTTGCCTTTCCCGTCCTTGCCGACGCCCGATTCCCGACCGACGAGCTTGAACGGGAACAGCGCACGACACAGTTTGTCTTACGCCCCAAGCCCCTGCCCGATATGTCCCACTACATTGATGACCTTGACATCCCAAATATGACAAACGCCATGGTGTCCTTCTTCGGACACCCCAAGGAGAATATCGTACTCCATAGGGGCTCTCATTCCGGCACTACCAGAACCATGTCAAATGGTATCTCTATTTCCAGAACAGGACGGTGAAAAATGAGGTTGTGTCTGCATTTTGACACAACCCCGGAAATCAGGAAGTTCGCCTCCTCTATGCCTCTTATATGGAAGTCGGACACCGTTTAAACGCCATCTTGAATTTCCTTTTCTTCGCAGTTATAAAGAAACATCCAGTTTCAGTACGAAAGTACGCGGGTTAGCGACCGCCATCGGGCGGTAGCAGTACTCTTTGTTGAACACGTTGTTCACCATGAATTGGAAAGCCACTTCTTTCGTCGCCTTTACCCCCATGCGCAAATCAACGGTCGCATAGTTCTTGTTGTGTTTGTTCCAATAGGATGCAAGTGTCTCTCCTTCGGATTCGCCGAAGGCAATCAAACGCACGTAGTCCATCAAATCTTTTTGCATTTTCGGGCGTTCGTCCACCATCAGGTAATCCACCGCGAGGATTTTGCTCTTCCATGCGAAGTTGGCACCTAAATTGATGCGTTTCCATTGGAAGTCCACCGTAGCCTTCGCGCTGTGTTTCGGACGGTACTTCAGGTATTTTCCCGTGTTTGACTTCTCTTTCATCTGAAGCGGGTCGGTGTACAAGCCTTCCACGGCGTTGCGCTCCTTGTAATCCGCGTCGCGGGGTTCGGTGTATGTGTATCCGAGATTATAGAATAGTTTCGTGTTCTTATTGAAATTGTACACGCCGTTCGTACTGATTTCCATGCCGTAGATTTGCGCCTTCGACACATTGTGGAATTGGGCACCGATGCCAAGGCCCTTCTGGTCGAGCAACATCTGTATGGCATCTCCGATGCTGTTAATCATCGTGTAGTCTGCATCGTTGAACAGTCCGAACTGGAACTCAATCATGTCTTTGTATTGCGTGTAGAACCCGGCAAGGTCGACAAACCCCTGGAAATCGCCCAGCTTATATCCCTGTTTGAGCCCCACTTCGGCATTGAATCCCTTCTCCGCCTTCACGTCCGCATTGGGGTAAACGCCCACTCCTCCGACATCTTTGCGGAGATACTTCTCATTGATGGAGGGGTTGCGGTATCCCTGTCCGAAACTGGCACGCAGGAAACTATATTCTGCCAATTGGTAATTTAGTCCGGCGCGGAAGACCGGACGGAACGGGATTTTGGTTCCGAACACTTTCGTCTCCGCCTCACGGTAGTGGTCGTCCACGCGGTAATATTCCGTGCGCACGCCGGCAGAAACGCTCAGCCGATCCCAGAAGCGTTGGTCGTACTGGAAGAAAGCGGCGACGTTGTCGCTTTTATATATCTGGTTCATCATGGAAGAATTGTAGCGTATATGCTCGAAAGTCGTCCCGGCAGTGATTTGTGCTCCGCCTTTCCATTTCTTGTTGAACTGATAGTCAAAGTAATAGTCGTTATACTTGTCCGTCTTGGTCGGGGCAACGGTTCGTGACGGGTTGATGACATCGGCCAGCCAGGGAATGAGGTCGCTCGGCAGATTGCCGTTCAGCGCGTCTCCTATGTTCGGTAGCCCGTGGTCTTTCACCCAGCCGATGAGGTCGCACCAGTCGGCGGTCGTGGCATTAGGAAAGATTTTGTATAGCGAAGCGGACACGCCGTTCATGGCTTCTTCCAGGCTCCCGTTCATCAACAATCCCGAAACGAGTCCGTCGATGGCAGGGTCGAGGATACTGAAATCACCGTTTACGAGCTGTTGCAGTACCTGCGCGTCGGTTCCCATGTTGCCCAGGATATCCGTGATGGAGGCTCCTTCGGTGGGGCGAACGATGTTGGAGTTGCCGGCGTAGACGCGTCCTTTGAATTTATGGGAAGTCCCGTTTTCCGGGTTCGTGTAATTGATGAACGGGTCGATATGGAAGTCGTTTTCTTCGCGCCCCATATTGGTAAGGGCCGACGGCCTGTAAACTTCGGTCGGCGAACGCCAGATAAAGAAGTCGCCATACCGGTTGGAAAGGAAGTCCACGTCGAAGCCGTAATTCAATATCTTCACACGCATGCCCGGTTGGTGATAAGTCAGGTTGCCGCCTATGCGGAAACGTTTGTCGAATCCCTGCTCACGGTATCCTTCGTCGGTGAACAGGTTGATTCCCCCGCTCACATCGAAGTTGCCGATACGGCGGGAATGGAGAAAATCGAAGCCTTCATAGATGGGTTTGCGCACCCCGCTCAACAGACTGTTACGCAAAAGCGGCTTCACGGCGTATTTGTCTTCCTTCCAGAAGCTCTTGTCGCTCCATTGGTATCCGTCATTCCCTGCATTACCGTACACGCCGAAATAAGTACTGAAACGGGTTTTGGGAACCAGACCCGGGCGGGCTGTACGTATGTTGACGATGCCGTTCAGGGCGGACGAGCCGTAAAGCACGGAGGACGCTCCCTTGATGACTTCCACCTGTTCCACATTTTCCAAAGGAACGGTGTTCCAGTTTATCTCTCCCGTCTTGGGATTCAAGGAACTCATCCCATCGACAAGTATCTGGCTGCGCGAACCTACGCCGTATGTCCAACCGCTGCCACCGCGAATTGACGGCTGTTTGTCCACAATGTCTATTCCGGGCAGGGTACGGAGGGTGGAAGAAATGTCGGTCGGTGCCTGACGGGCGATATCGCCCGACTTCACCACATCCATGGAAACGGTGACGTCGCTCAGCTTCTGTTCGAAGCGTCCGGCACTGACTACCACTTCCTCCAGCAACTTGCTACTTTCATTCATGTAAACGTCCTTGGTAATCACATCCCTCTTGCCGATGACAATCGGCATCAGCACGTCATCGTAACCTACGTAACTGAAGACAAGGTCTACACCGCCTTCGGGCAGCTTGATTTCATACTCACCGTCGATATTGGATACAACTCCCTGGCTACCGTGAAGTTTGTAGGTGACGGTCGCCCCTACCAGCGGTTCGTTGGTCCGGGCATCGTATATGTGTCCTTTCAGTGTTTGGGCAAGACTGCTCCCGAATCCCGCCAGACAGGTCAACAGGGTCAGGATATAAGATTTCTTCATTTGCTTGTTTCTTATTCGGGTTATTTTATCAGTTGTTTGTATTGTCGAATTCCAATCCGAGATGGCAGGTCGGGACGTTCAGAAGCATTTCGGACAAGGATGTCAACATGGATTTAATCATTCCCATTCCCGCGCCGGCGTTAGGAAGCGCATCCTCAAGCAAGGGGAGGATTTCGGGTATCATCTTGAATAAAGGAACCAGAGTCTCTCTATCCACGTAAATGCGGGTTCGCCCGTCTTTCGTCTCAAACCGCATCGGGATGCCTTCGCTCAGCCATTTGAAAATGGCTTGGAAAGAGTCGTCATTGACATTCACCACTACTCCCAGAATTTCGTTGTTGATAGTTTCATTGAGAGTCGCCAACAGGCCTTTCACCTTCAAGGCATCCATTTGGGTGACCGCCTCGACGAGGTCATTTATGATTTCCTTGCTTATCTGCTGCCCTCCGTTGTTGCCTACAATCCGGGCGATGATGTTGACAAGGTCTAACTTCAGCATCAGTTGCCCGTCTTTCGGGTACCAATAGACGAGGTCGGTCGATTGCACGGGTTTGTAAGTGCGGTCTGCAAGCACGGCATCGAGCTGTGACTGTTGCAATCCGCTCAAAATCACGCCCACTATGCTTTTCATGTTCATCGCATCGCTTGAGTAAGACACCGTGAACGTGCCGTCCGCTTCCACCGTGATGTCCTGCAACAATTGCGGCACGATATAACCCAACACGCTCTGGAGCAGGTTCAATTGCGTTTGGGCGTTGTAGCCGAATTCCGAAGGTTCAAGCTCCGCGTAGGCGTAGCAGGCCGCTTTTACCAACTGGTTACTGCTTGTCATCCAGACGTATGTCCCGTTTTCGCGGCCTATTACTTCCTTAGACCCGCGCTCCACCGAAGCCAAAGTGTAGGTGTCCGTCCACAATTCGGCATTGCCCATTTTCACGTCGGACAAGGTCAGGGTCAACTTCCCTTTGACGGCGCGACCCTCGTAGTTGAAAGTGCCCGAAGTACTCTCCCCCGTGCCACTGCCGGAGAAAGAATACCCTTCGGCATCGCCGGAAAGCGGAACAGACCTGATTGTTATGGCCTTTTCCCCGGGAATAATGTCGTATAGCGTCAAATCGGCCGTTTCACCTTTTACCGTGCTGAAGTCCACAGACTTTCCGGTCATTGTCTTGCCGTTATAGGTAAGATTCAAATAAGAGCCGTCATTGGCAGAGTAGTTAGAATAATTGGCTGTCACATCCACGGGATCCGGCCCTTGAAAATCATCATCGCACGAAGCGAAGAATAACGCAATTGCTACTCCGGCAAGGCAACCGACTAATGTCATAAATAGTTTCTTCATTCTCCTTTTAGTTTTTCGGGGCGTAAATTAATGCAAGGTTTATACCTTATTATATTTTATTCGTTACGGTTTTCAAATTACGGCTTCGATTTTCTTCATAACATAAAGTGCTTCGTTTTTAAAAACACGTTGCAAAAGTAATAAAAAAGGTTGGTTAGGCGGAAAAAAACGGTACGAAAAACGTTTTTACCGTTTTTTCCATCCCTCGCGGAGGCCGACGACCGAAGAAAGGCCGCGAAGCGGATGCCTCCCGTCCCGCACGGTCGTTAGGCCGTCAGCAATATGTTCATAAATATTTGCCAAGAACAAGGCGTATGTATCTTTTAAAATTCGTACCTTTGACCTCACATTACGTGGAGAGCCGATGGAAGAAACGGTTTATCATGTCCCCGTCTTGCTGGAAGCGTGCGTGGACGGCCTCGTGACCAACCCCGCGGGGGTGTATGTCGATGCCACTTTCGGCGGCGGAGGGCATAGCCGGGCGGTGATGGCACGGCTGGACGGCGGGGGGCATCTGTACGGTTTCGACCAAGATGCGGATGCCGAGGCCAACATCGTCCCCGACGCGCGTTTCACTTTCGTGCGGAGCAATTTCCGGTACCTGAGGAACTGGATGCGCTATTACGGGGTGGACAGGATAGACGGCCTGTTGGCCGATTTGGGTGTGTCGGGCCACCACTTCGACGACGGGGAACGGGGATTCTCGTTCCGATCCGCCGGCAGGTTGGATATGCGGATGAACCGGCGGGCGCGGCTGACGGCGGAGGAGGTGCTGAATGACTATCCAGAAGAGCGGCTGGCCGACATCTTCTTCCTCTACGGCGAGCTGAAGAACGCCCGCAAGATAGCCTCGCGAGTGGCGGATGCCCGCGTGCACCGCAGGATAGAGACGACGGAAGACTTCGTGAAAACCGTGGTGCCTGCGCTCGGGCGCGACAGGGAGAAGAAAGACCTGGCCAAGGCGTTCCAAGCCCTGCGCATAGAAGTGAACCAAGAGCTGGAGGCCTTGAAAGAGATGCTCGCCGCCGCGGCCACATTGATCCGGACGGGAGGACGTCTGGTGGTGCTGACCTATCATTCCTTGGAGGACAGGATGGTGAAGAACCTGATTAAGACCGGGAACACGGAGGGTCGCCGGATACAGGATTTCTACGGCAACGTGGATTGCCCGTTCAGGGCCGTCCACAACAAAGCGATAGTGCCGGGGGAGGAGGAACGGCTCGCCAACCCACGTTGCCGAAGTGCCAAGTTGAGAATAGCGGAAAAGAGATAAAGGATGGAAGGACCGGAAGAGGAAGTTAAAACGCGCGCAGGAGCCGGGAGCGCGGCGGGGGACGAAACACCCGACGCGCCCGGAACGGGGGAATCCGCCGAGGCCGAAAGTGTGGGCGAAGGAGGCAGACCCGCGCGGGACGACGAAGGGAAATCCGGGGCGGAAGGCGAAAGGAACGACGGCCTGTCCCCCATCGAGGCCTTCACGGAAAACGAGGGCGTGGAACAGCGTCCCAACGTCTCCCTGCGCGAAATTCTCGGCGGGGACATCCTCACGGCCGGTTGGTTGCGCCGTCAGATGGGGCTAATCCTGCTCTGCATGTTTTTTGCCATCATCTACATCACGAACCGGTATTCCGCCGAACAGGAGATGATTGAAATCGAAAGGCTGAAGGCGGAACTGACGGAGGTGAAGTACCGCGCGCTGACGCTTTCGGGGGAACTGACCGAGAAGACGCGCCAAAGCCGGATAGAGGAAAGCCTGATGCAGACGGCGGACAGCGTACTGGAAAGCCCGAAGGAACCTCCTTTCCTGATTAAGTTCCGAAACGGGGAGAAAGAATGAACTTCGACAACAAAAAGATAATGCCGCGCTTCTTCCTGGTCATCGTGCTGATGAGCCTGGGAGGCTTGTACATCCTGGGCAACGCGGTTTACCTGATGTTCGCCGAAAACGAGTATTGGGCGCGGGTGAGCCGCAAGCTGGTGAAGGAGAACGTCCCCATCCCCGCCAAGCGCGGAAACATCCTCTCGGACGACGGGCAGGTCATGGCAAGTTCCTTGCCGGAATACAAGATTTACATGGATTTCGTCGCGTCGGACAAAGACCCGGAAAAGGCAAAGGAACTGCAGGCGTGGAGAGACAGCATGCTGACGGCCAAACTGGACTCCATCGCCCAAGGATTGAACAAGATATTTCCCGACAAGACCGCCGAACATTTCAAGACGCGGTTGAAGAAGGGGAAAAAGCTGAGGCGGCGGAACTGGCTGCTGTACGGGCGGCGGATTTCCTACATCCAGTATATGGAATGCAAGAAACTGCCGCTGTTCCGCGAGCCTCCTTTCAAGGGCGGGTTCTACGCGGAGGAATTCAACCAGCGGAAGAATCCTTACGGTTCGTTGGCCACGCGCACGCTGGGGGCGCTGTATGCCAGCAAGGATTCGGCACGCTACGGGCTGGAACTCTCCTACGACTCCATCCTGAGAGGGCAGGAGGGCGTGTCCCATCGCGCCAAGGTGCGCAACAAGTGGCTGAGCTTGGTGGACGTGCCCCCCGTGGACGGGAACGACATCGAGACGACCATCGACGTGTCCATGCAGGACGCGGCGGAAAAGGCGTTGCTGAAACAGCTGAAGAACATCAACGGCGACGTGGGCGTGGCGGTGCTGATGGAGGTGGCCACGGGAGACGTGAAAGCCATCGTGAACATGACGAAATGCGGGGACGGCGAGTACCGCGAGATGAAGAACAACGCCGTGTCCGACCTGATGGAACCCGGCTCCACTTTCAAGACGGCTTCCATCATGGTGGCACTGGAAGACGGGAAAATCACGAAGAGCGACTTCGTGGACACCGGCAACGGGCAGTGGGAGATGCACGGGCGGGTGATGAAAGACCACAACTGGCGGCGGGGCGGCTACGGGAGAATCAGCGTGCCCGAAGTGCTGATGTATTCTTCCAACGTCGGGGTCAGCCGCCTGATTGACGACAACTACAAAGACCATCCGGAGCAGTTCGTGGACGGGCTGTACCGCGAGGGGGTGGGCATCCCGCTCGACATACCTCTGGTGGGAAGCGGGGAGCCGCGGGTGCGCCGCCCGAAGGCGGACGGCAGCAACTGGTCGAAGACGGCCCTGCCGTGGATGAGCATCGGGTACGAGACGCAGATGCCGCCGATAGCCACGCTGACTTTCTATAACGCCATAGCCAACGGGGGGAAGATGGTGCGCCCGCGCTTCGTGAGAGCCGTCCGGAAGAACGGCGAAATCGTGCGCGAGTTCCCGGTGGAAGTCATCAAGGAGCGGATTTGCTCCCCGAAGACGCTGAGCGACATCCGGGAGATACTGGAAATGGTGGTAAGCAAGGGGTTAGGCAAGAAAGCCGGATGCAAGGACTTCAAGGTGGCCGGCAAGACGGGCACGGCGCAGATAGCCCAGGGGCGCGAGGGCTACCATGGAGGGCGGATGAAGTACCTTATCAGCTTCTGCGGCTATTTCCCCTCCGAACGGCCGAAGTACAGCTGCATCGTCGCGATACAAAAGCCCGGACTGCCGGCTTCCGGAGGCGGACATTGCGGCCCGGTATTCAGCGAGATAGCCCAGAGCGTCATGGCGGAAGGGGTGTATCGCGACGTGTCGGAAGCGTCGGACTCGGCTTCCGTCTTCGTGCCGGACGTGCTGGACGGAGACATGGATGCCGCGCGGGCGGTACTGAAAGAGCTGGATGTCCCCTTCAAGCAGGACTGGAGCGCGGACGAAGTCGGGACGGGTGTCTGGGGGAAAGCGACGAACGGCGGGAACGTCGTGACCCTGCGCCGCGACAACACGCCGATGGAAATCGTGCCGGACGTGAGGGGCATGGGAGCGAAAGATGCCGTGTACGCGCTGGAGAGCCGGGGGATGAGGGTAAAGACGGAAGGCGTGGGGCACGTGGTGTGGCAGAGCATCCCGCCGCACGCCAAATATAAAAGAGGGCAGACCATACACGTCAAACTAAGGAGATGAAGGAGGACAGGACGATGAACTTGGATGTATTGCTGAAAAACGTGCGCGCCGCACGGGTAGAGGGCGACACCACAAGGGACATTAAGGGAATCGAGTTGGATTCTCGGCTCGTGCGCCCGGGCGGCTTGTTCGTCGCCGTCAAAGGGACGCAGGCCGACGGGCATGCCTATATCGGCAAGGCAGTGGAAAACGGAGCCGCGGCCGTGGTGTGCCAAACGTGGCCGGAGGAGCGGGCTAAGGGCGTGACTTACGTGCAAGTGGAAGACACGGAGAGCGCGGCGGGGCGGCTGGCCACGGCGTTCTGCGGCGACCCCACCTCCAGATTGCGCCTCGTCGGCGTGACGGGAACGAACGGGAAAACCACCATCGCCACCTTGTTATATAAGATGTTCCGGGCGTTCGGCCACAAGTGCGGGCTTTGTTCCACGGTATGCAACTACATCGACGGCAAGGCCGTCGCGACAGAGCATACTACTCCCGACCCCGTCACGCTGAACCGCCTGTTGGGACGCATGGCGGACGAGGGGTGCGAATACGCCTTCATGGAAGTCAGTTCGCATGCCGTAGTCCAGCACCGCATCGCCGGCTTGAAGTTCGCGGGAGGCATTTTCACGAACCTCACGCGCGACCACTTGGACTACCATAAGACATTCGGGAACTACCGCGACGCGAAGAAAGCCTTCTTCGACGGCTTGCCCAAGGGGGCTTTTGCCGTGACGAACGCCGACGACCGCAACGGGATGGTCATGGTGCAGAACACTAGGGCCGCCGTGAAGACCTACTCCCTGCGTACCGCCGCCGACTTCAAGGCGAAGGTGCTGGAAGAGTCTTTCGAGGGGATGTGCATAGACATCGGCGGCAGGGAAGTGAGCGTCCCCTTCATAGGCCGTTTCAATGTGTCGAACCTGCTGGCCGTCTATGCCGCCGCCGTCTGCATGGGGCGCGGGGCGGAAGAAACGTTGACGGTCCTCAGCACGTTGCGCCCGGTGAACGGGCGGTTCGAGACGATACGCTCGAGGGAAGGAGTGACGGCCATCGTCGACTACGCCCATACGCCGGACGCGCTGGCCAACGTGCTGTCCACGGTGAACGAGATACTGAGGCGGCGGGGCGAGGTCATCACAGTGTGCGGCGCGGGGGGCAACCGCGACAAGGGGAAACGCCCCATCATGGCGCGCGAGGCGGTGAAGAACAGCGACAGGGTAATCATCACCAGCGACAATCCCCGCTTCGAGGAGCCGCAGGCTATCATCGACGACATGCTGGCCGGATTGGACAAGGAGCAGATGCGCAAGGCAATCTCCATCGCCGACCGCAAGGAGGCCATCCGCACCGCCTGCCTCATGGCACGCCCAGGTGACGTGGTGCTGGTGGCCGGGAAGGGGCACGAGGACTATCAGGAAGTGCGGGGAGTGAAGCATCATTTCGACGACCACGAAGTAATCAGGGAAGTATTCGGCATTTAACCGTCGCGCCTCATGTTGTACTACTTGTTCAGATTTCTGGGAAAATACGGGATACCGGGTTCGCACATGTGGACCTACATCTCTTTCCGCGCCCTGCTGACACTCATCCTGTCGTTGGTCATCTCCGCGTGGTTCGGGGAATACTTCATCAAATGGATGAAACGCCACAACGTGAGCGAGGCGCAACGCGACCCCTCCATAGACCCTTACGGGGTGGAGAAGAAAGGCGTGCCCACGATGGGCGGCATCATCATCATCGTTTCCATCATCATACCCAGCCTGCTCTTCGGCCGCCTGCGCAACATTTACATGATTCTGATGCTGGTCACGACCGTGTGGCTGGGGCTCCTGGGCTTCGCGGATGACTACGTCAAGATGAAAGTGGGCAAGGACGGCCTGCGACCCGTCTACAAACTGGCGTGGCAGACCGTGCTGGGACTTTTCGTCGGTCTTACGCTGTGGCTCAGCCCCGATGCCGTAATCAGGGAGAACGTGTCGGCGCGGAACTCGGGCGAGACGGAAGTCGTCCACAGGAGCGAGAAGGCAAAAATGACCATCACCACGATACCCTTCGTGAAAGACAACAATTTGGACTACGCCGAAATCATGGGCTTTTGCGGGAAGTACAAGAGAGCCGCCGGATGGTTCCTGTTCGTCGTCATGACCACGCTGGTGGTGGTGGCCGTGTCCAACGGGTCGAACCTGAACGACGGCATGGACGGCATGGCGGCGGGCAACTCGGCCATCATCGGCGTGGCGTTGGGTGTGCTGGCCTACGTGTCGAGCCACATCTCATTCGCCAGCTACCTGAACATCATGTACATACCGGGATCGGAAGAGCTGGTCATCTTCATCTGCGCCTTCGTGGGGGCGCTGGTGGGCTTCTTGTGGTACAACGCCTATCCTGCCCAGATATTCATGGGCGACACGGGAAGTTTGCCCGTGGGAGGCATCATCGCCGTGACGGCCATCATCATCCACAAGGAGTTGCTCATCCCGCTGATGTGCTTCGTGTTCCTGATGGAGAGCCTGAGCGTGATACTGCAAGTGAACTACGCGAGATGGGGAAACCGCAGAGGCTTGAAGCTGAGGATGTTCAAACGCGCCCCGATACACGATGCCTTCCGCGTGCACCGGGGGCAGCTGGCTCCCGACGTGAAGGTGCTGTGCAACTGGCCCAAGGGGTGCTGGCTTGAATCGAAAGTGACGGTGCGCTTTTGGATTGTCACTATCATTCTGGCGGCCATGACTATCATAACGTTGAAAATCAGATAAGCGAGGACACATGAGGAAAAGAATGGCGATATTGGGGGCGGGCGAAAGCGGCGTAGGTGCCGCAGTGCTGGCCCAGAAGGAAGGCTTTGACGTGTTCGTCTCCGACGCGGGGAAAATCAGCCCACGTTACGCGGACGCGCTGGATCGCTACGGCATCCCGTGGGAAGACGGCGGACACACGGAGGGACTGATACTGAACGCCGACGAGGTGGTGAAAAGCCCCGGCATACCGGAAGACTCGCCGTTGGTGACGGAAGTGAAAGCGGCGGGTATCCCCGTCATCTCGGAAATCGAGTTCGCCGGACGCTACACGCACGCCACGATGATATGCGTCACGGGAAGCAACGGCAAGACCACCACGACATCCCTGATTTACCACATCTTCAGGAACGCGGGCTACAACGTCGGGCTGGCCGGGAACATCGGACAGAGCCTTGCCCTGCAGGTGGCGGAGAAGAACTACGATTACTACGTGATAGAGCTGAGCAGCTTCCAGCTAGACAATATGTACCGCTTCCGCGCCAACATCGCCGTGCTGCTTAACATCACGCCCGACCATCTGGACCGCTACGGCCATTGTATGCAGAATTACGTGGATGCCAAGATGCGCATCCTGCAGAACCAGAAGGAAACCGATGCCTTCGTCTTCTGGGACGACGACCCGGTCATCCGCCGCGAACTGGAGAAGTACCACATCAAGGCAAGGAAATGCCCGTTCTCCATCCTGAAAAAGGAAGGCATGATAGGTTACCTGGCCGACGGGCAGTACGTGATAGAATACCCCACGCCGTTCAACATGGAGCAGGAATCGCTGGCTCTGACCGGCAAACACAACATGTACAATTCCTTGGCGGCGGGCATCACGGCCGACATCGCCGGGGTGAGGAACGAGGTGATAAGGCAGAGCCTGAGCGACTTCGAGGGCGTGGAACACCGGATGGAGAAGGTGGTGCGCGTACGCGGCGTGACTTACGTCAACGACTCCAAGGCCACCAACGTGGATGCCTGCTGGTACGCGCTGGAAAGCATGAAGACACCCACGGTGCTGATACTGGGAGGAAAGGACAAGGGGAACGACTACGGGACGATAGCCGCGCTGGTGCGGGAAAAATGCGTGGGGCTGGTGTTTCTCGGAGCGGACAACCGCAAGCTTCACGACTTCTTCGACCCGTTCGGCATCCCCATCGCCGACACCCACAGCATGGAAGACTGCGTGGAGGCGTGCTACAAGATGGCGCGTCCGGGCGACACCGTGCTGCTGAGCCCCTGCTGCGCCAGTTTCGACCTGTTCAAGAACATGGAAGACCGCGGCGAACAGTTCAAATCATTGGTGAGGGCGTTGTAAGGGAAAGGAGGAGAAAAGCATGGTAACGCCGACAAAAGTATGGAAGAGGTGGCACCTGTTCGAGGGCGACAAGGTCATCTGGATGATTTTGTTCTTCCTCGGCATAATATCCATCATCGAAGTGTACAGTGCTTCCAGCAACATGAGCTACCAGACAGGCTACTACTGGAAGCCCATCCTGCAGCACGCCTCGTTTTTCGTCATAGGGGTGACGGCCACGATAGTGGTGCACAAGATACCGTGCCGCTATTTCAAGCTGATACCTCTGGCGGGCATCCCGTTGTCCATATTCCTGCTCCTGACAGCCATGTTCACCACCAAGGTGAACAACGCGGGTCGCTGGATTGAGATGGGCGGCATAGGCTTCCAGCCTTCCGAGATAGCCAAAGGAGTGCTGATTGCCACGACGGCCATGATTCTCTCCAGCATGCGCGACGAGGCCGGGGCGCAACGCCGTGCGTTCAAATGGATAATGAGCGTGTCCGCCATGATTTGTCTGCTAATCGTGCCCGAGAACTTCTCCACGGCCGCCATGACTTTTCTGGTCATCCTAATCATGATGTTCATAGGCGGGATACCGTGGAAGCAGCTGGGTTCCTTGTTTGGCATCATCGTCATCGCGGGAGCCGGCCTGTTCTCGTTCTTCCGCTTCGCGCCGGACTCCACGATAGAGTCGATGAGCGAATGGCCCGGCCTGCACCGGCTACCGACGTGGGCCGGACGCATACGCGGGCACGCCGACATACCGGAGGACGCGGCGGACTACGACCTGACCAAGAACCCGCAGGTGACGCACGCCAAGATAGCCATCGCCACGTGTAACGTGATAGGCCGGGGGCCGGGGAACTCCGTGGAGCGCGACTTCCTGCCGCAGTCGTTCTCCGACTTCATATACGCCATCGTCATAGAGGAACTCGGACTGCTGGGCGGGGCTTTCGTCATGTTCCTCTACATCGTGTTGCTCTTCCGGTCGGCCAGGATAGCCGGCCAATGCGAGCGGAATTTCCCCGCCTTCCTCGTGATGGGGCTGTCGCTGATGCTCGTCACGCAGGCCATGGTCAACATGGCCGTGGCGGTGGGTGTCTTCCCCGTGACGGGGCAACCCTTGCCGCTAATCAGCAAGGGGGGCACGTCCACCCTGATTAACTGCGCCTACTTGGGCGTGATTCTCAGCGTGAGCCGCTCGGCAAGGAAGAAACCCCGGACGATGGAAGGAGCCGAGGCTTGAGAAGAACCGGCATTTCTTCCTTCCTGAAAAAAATAAGGGAAAAAAGGAAAGAAATACTGGATTTATTATTATTTTCGCTGACGAAATCCGGTTTCATGGGAGAAGAGCTGAGGATTATCGTGAGCGGAGGAGGAACGGGTGGACATATATTCCCCGCCGTGTCCATCGCGGATGCCATCAAGTCGCGGCATCCGGAAGCCGAAATATTGTTCGTCGGGGCCGAGGGGCGCATGGAGATGCGACGAGTCCCAGCAGCCGGTTATCCCATCAAGGCATTGCCGATTTGCGGATTCGACCGCAAACATCTGCTGAAGAACGCGGTCGTGCCCTTCAAAATCTGGAAAAGCCGCAGGATGGCGAGGAAAATCATCCGCGAATTCAAGCCGATGGCGGTCGTCGGCGTGGGAGGCTACGCAAGCGGCCCCACGCTGGACGTGGCCGGGGCGATGGGAATCCCCACGTTGATTCAAGAACAGAACTCGTATGCCGGAGTAACCAACAAGTTGCTGGCCAGACGGGCCGACAAGATTTGCGTGGCCTACGACGGAATGGAGCGTTTCTTCCCGAAGGAGAAAATCATCCTGACGGGAAACCCCGTCCGCCAAGGGTTGCTCGAGAACGCCAAGAGCCGCGAAGAGGCCTTGGAGGGATTCGGCCTGCGGGCGGAGCGGAAGACGGTACTTCTGATGGGCGGCAGCCTGGGGGCACGCACGCTGAACGAGAGCATAATGGGCAACCTCGCGGCCATCCGGGCATCCGGAGTACAGTTCATCTGGCAGACGGGAGGATATTACTTTGCCGACATACAAGAACGTCTGAAACAGGAAGGAAAGCCGGACAACCTGTTCGTGACGGATTTCATCGCCCGGATGGAAGATGCCTACGCCGCGGCCGACTTGGTGGTTTCAAGGGCCGGAGCCGGCAGCATATCGGAATTGTGCCTACTGGGCAAGCCCGCCATACTGGTGCCGTCGCCTAACGTGGCCGAGGATCACCAGACGAAAAACGCCTTGGCCCTGGCAGACAGGCAGGCCGCGATTTACGTGAAAGACGACGAGGCCGCGGACAAGCTGATAGGGGTAGCATTGGACGCTGTCCGCGACGGCGGGAAGCTGGCCGCGTTGAGCCGGAACATCAGGGCCATGGCCTTTGCCGACTCGGCCGGACGCATCGCCGAGGAGGTATGCAGGCTCGCCGAGGCATACAGGGAAATGCGGTGCAAGCCTCGGCAGAACCCGCAATGAAGCGAAAAGAAGAAACAAGATGGAAACGGACGCGATAAGAGCAGTATATTTCGTGGGAATAGGCGGAATAGGCATGAGTGCCATAGCCCGTTATTTCCTGCAAAAGGGGATGTGCGTGGGAGGCTACGACCGCACGCCCTCCGACCTCACGCGGAAGTTGCAGGAAGAGGGGGCGCGGATACACTACGTGGACGACGTGGAGCAAATCCCTGCCGTCTGCAAGGACAAGGCATCTTGCCTGGTGGTTTACACACCGGCCGTCCCCTCCACGCACACCGAACTGGCGTGGTTCAGGGCGCACGGGTTCGAGACAGTGAAACGGGCGCAGGTGCTGGGCACGTTGACGCGCACCCTCAAAGGACTTTGCGTGGCCGGGACGCACGGGAAGACCACCACGTCGTCCATGACGGCCCACATCCTGCACCAGAGCCACGTGGACTGCAACGCCTTTCTGGGCGGCATCGCCAAAAACTACGGCACGAACTGCATCCTCTCCCCGAAGAGCGAATACGTGGTGGTCGAAGCCGACGAGTTCGACCGTTCTTTCCATTGGCTGACACCCTACGCGACCGTGATTACGGCCACCGACCCCGACCACTTGGATGTCTACGGGACGAAGGAGGCTTATTTGGAAAGCTTCACGAAGTACACCTCGCTTATCCGTCCGGGAGGATACTTGGTCTTGCACGAAGGATTGGAGATGCGGTCGGACGTGCAAGAAGGGGTGACCATTTATTCCTACGGTCGCGCACACGGCGACTTCCGTGCCGAGAACGTCCGCATCGGCAGCGGCGAAATCCGTTTCGACCTCGTCTCCCCGATGGGAGACATAGAAGACGTGCGGTTGGGCGTCCCGGTGAGCGTCAACATCGAGAACGGGATAGCGGCCATGGCCTTGGCGCAAATCGGCGGTGCGACGGCAGAAGAAATCAAGGAATCCATGGCCTCGTTCAGGGGCGTGAACCGCCGCTTCGACTTCCGGCTGAGAAGCGACAAGGCAGTTTTCCTGACCGATTACGCCCACCATCCGGCCGAGCTACGCCAAAGTTTGTCGTCAATCCGCGAACTCTACCGCGGGAAGAAAATCGCGGCGATATTCCAGCCTCATCTCTTCACGCGCACGCGCGATTTCTTCAAGGAGTTCGCCGAGAGCCTCTCGCTGGCCGACGAGGTAATCCTTACGGACATCTATCCCGCACGCGAAGCACCCATCCCGGGCGTGACGAGCCGACTGATATACGACCGCCTTCCCGCCGCAGTGAAGAAATGCCTGTGCCGGAAAGACGACGTGCCGGAAAGGGTGCGTCAGTCGGATGCCGACGTGTTCATGTTGCTGGGAGCGGGTGACATAGATTCCTGCGCCCCGCAGATTACGGAGATATTGGAACGCGGCGCAAGCCGGGAGCAGAGCCAAACCAGCTCGGGCTCTGCCGGGGCGAAGCCTGTATCGGACGAAGCCAAAGGAAAATGATTAAGAAACTGGCCATCATATTGTCGTTGTTCGGACTGTTCTGCTATTTCGTCGCGGCGGTCACGGTACTGAACAAGCCCGAGGAAGGGCTCGTGTGCAACGGCGTGGAGATCGTGGTGGAAGACAGCTCGCTCACCGGCTTCATCGGAAGGAGAGAAGTGATGAGGCTGTTGGAAAGCGGCAAATGCAACCCGGTGGGGAAGAACACGAACCGGGTAATGCTGGGCAGGATGGAAGAAATCCTGAGGAAGAACCCTTATATCAAGGAGGTGACGTGCTACAAGACGCCCGGAGGAAAGGTATGCGTGCGCGTAAGCCAGCGTCTGCCCGTGTTGCACGTCATGCCGTCCGGCGGACAGGACTACTATCTGGACCGCGAAGGAAGGCAGTTGCCGAAATCTTCCTTCTGTGCCGACCTGGCAGCGGCGACGGGGAGGATTACGCCGCAGTACGCCAGACAGAACCTGACACGCCTGGGGCGGCTGATACAGGACGACCCGTTCTGGAACGACCAAATCCAGCAGATAAATGTGTCGGACGACGGCGAGGTGGAACTGGTGCCGCGAGTGGGCAAACATACCATCCTGCTGGGGCCGCCCACGGGCGTGGAAGAAAAGCTGAACAGGATGAAGAAATTTTATACGGAAGGACTGAACAAGGTGGGGTGGAACAGGTACTCCACAATCAGCCTGAAATACGACAATCAGATTATTTGCAAGAAAAACAGGAAGTGACATGACGGCAAAGAAAGAAATCATTGTGGCGATAGAATTCGGTTCCTCGAAGATACGCGGGGTGGCTGGGTACAAGAATACTGACGGTAGCGTGCAGGTGCTGGACATCGAGCAGGCCGACGCACGGAACTGCGTCCGCAAGGGCGTGATTTATAACATAGACAAGACCGTGACGTGCTTGAAGAACATCATCGGGAAGATGGAAGACGCGCTGGATATGCGCGTCCCCAAGGTGTTCGTCGGGATAGGAGGCCTGTCGGTGCGGACCAAGAAGAACACAGTGTCGCGACAGTTCGCCACGAAAACCGTGATTTCGCAAGAGGTGGTGGATACCCTGCTCAGAACCAACCGAGGCACGAAATACGCCGGCTACGAGATACTGGAAGTGATTCCGCAAGAGTATCATGTGGGGGTGGATGCCACGACAGACCCGGTCGGGGTGTTGGGCAACCAGATAGACGGGACGTACTTGAACGTCATCGCCAAGACGGAAATCAAGGAATACATCCTGAAATGCGTGGAGGCAGCGGGGCGCGACGTGGCCGGCATGTTCGTCGCCCCGATGGCCTTGGCTGGATGCGTGCTGACGGACTCGGAGAAGCGTTCGGGCTGTGCCCTCGTGGACTTCGGTTACGGAACCACCACCGTCGCAGTGTACAAAGGCAACCTGTTGCGCCATTTGGCAGTGATACCGTTAGGAGGGGACAACGTCACCCAAGACCTTTGCAACCTTTTGCAAATTGACGAGGATGAGGCGGAAAAGCTGAAAATGGAACACGGCGCGGCTTATTCCGACGCGAAGAGCGACGGGCAAGCCAAGAACATCCTGCTGAACAACGGTCGTCTGGTGGAGGAAAGCCTGTTGGCGGACATCGTGGAAGCCCGCGAGGAAGAAATCTTGAAGAATGTGGCGGCGCAAATCCGCAACAGCGGCTATCAGGACAAGCTGTTGGCGGGGATTGTCATGTCGGGTGCGGCATCCAACGTGGGCGACCTCGACAAGGCGGTTTCGGCGCACCTCAATCCGAACAAGATACGTCTTGCCCGCGACGTGACCTTCGAACTGCGTGCCGCCCATGCCGGGTCGGTGGCGAAGGACGGTTCCCTGAACACCTTGCTGGCACTGATGAACGAGGGAAAAACGAACTGCGCGGAACCGCTCAAAACCGTGGAGACCGGTACGACATCGGGGGGAGGCGCGAGGGGAACCGCAGACCCGGATCCCACTCTTCCCTTTGAAGACGGAGATCTAACGAACGGAAGCAAGGGGGGAAGAACCAAAAAGAAAAGGTTTTGGAGGAGAATCAAAGATGGTTTTGTGGATTTCACCAACAAGGTAACCGAAGAATAACCTAAAAACAAACAGATTATGTCGCCAGAAGGAACAGAAACAGATATCCGTTTTAACTTAGAGACGAGCAACCCGAGCATCATCAAGGTGATAGGAGTGGGGGGTGGAGGAGGCAACGCCGTCAACCATATGTACAAGGAAGGCATCCACGACGTGAGCTTCGTGGTGTGCAACACCGACAAGCAGGCTTTGAGCGACTCCCCCATCCCGGCACGCCTGCAACTGGGCACGGAAGGACTGGGAGCCGGTAACCGCCCCGAGCGGGCGCGCAAGGCCGCCATGGAAAGCCTGGACAGCATAAAAGAAATGCTGAACGACGGGACGCGCATGGTCTTCATCACGGCCGGGATGGGAGGCGGAACGGGAACGGGAGCCGCTCCCGTGATAGCGCAATGCGCCATGGAAATGGGCATCCTGACCGTGGGCATCGTCACCATACCGTTCCGCTTCGAGGGCGTGAAGAAGATATACCAGGCACTGGAAGGCGTGGAAGAAATCTCCAAGCACGTCGACGCGCTGCTGGTCATCAACAACGAGCGCCTTCGCAAGATTTATTCGGAACTCACCGTGCTGAACGCCTTTGCCAAGGCCGACGACACGTTGTCCGTTGCCGCCAAGAGCATCGCCGAAATCATCACGGTGCACGGCATCGTGAACCTCGACTTCCAGGACGTGACCACGGTGTTGAAAGACGGCGGCGTGGCCATCATGAGCACGGGATACGGCGAAGGCGACGGGCGCGTGCGCCAGGCCATCGAAAGCGCGCTCAATTCCCCGTTGCTCAACAACAACGACATATTCAACTCCAAGAAAGTCTTGCTGAACATCTCGTTCTGCGACCAGGAAAAGGGCGACCAGCTGACGATGGAAGAAATGAACGAGGTGCACGACTTCATGAGCAAGTTCGGCAACGACTTGGAGACGAAGTTCGGGCTGGCCACGGACGACACGCTGGAGAAGAAGGTGAAGATAACGGTGCTGGCCACCGGGTTCGGCTTGAAAGACATGATAGACAAAGAAGAGCGTCTGGGGGAGTATTACGGCAATACGGGCGAACCGACCAAGCGTCCGCGGCACATTTACATCTTCGGAGAAGACGACTTGGACAACGACGACGTGATTTCCATGGTGGAAGAGACACCCGCCTACAAGCGCAGCAAGGAAGTGCTGGCCGGAATAAAGAACAAGTCGGCGGGAACGAAGGACGCGCCGGACGGCACGGCGGCGGACTTCGGCGAAGGAGAAAAGTCGGAGATAGTCTTTTAGTACATATCGTATATATAATAAGGTATAAGGCATGGCACTTTTTGAACAAATCAGCACGGACATCGCGACGGCCATGAAGGCCAGGGACAAGGTCACGCTGGAAGCGTTGCGCAACATCAAGAAGTTTTTCCTGGAAGCCAAGACCGCTCCCGGGGCGGACAACGAACTGACGGACGACGCGGCTCTGAAAATCCTGGCAAAAATGGCCAAACAGGGCAAGGAAACGGCGGAACTGTACGCGCGGCAGGGACGGCAAGACCTGGCCGACGAGGAACTGGCGCAGGTGGAAGTCATCAACCGCTACCTGCCCGAGCAACTCTCCGCCCAAGAGCTGGAGCAGGAAATCAAGTCCGTCATCGCCGACGTGGGAGCCACGGGAATCAAGGACATGGGAAAGGTGATGGGCGCAGCCGCCAAACGGCTGGCCGGAAAGGCCGACGGAAAGGCCGTCAGTACCGTGGTGAAGCGTCTGCTGTCCTGACGGGAGCGGGAGACAGGCGGGCAAAGGCCGCAGGCGGCAGTGCGGGGACGGTACGAAAAGCGGAGCGGCATCCGGCTTTCGTCTCCTTCCCCCTCCCGCGTCAAGGGGCAGGATTATGGAACGGAAACGGAAGACGCATAAGCAGTCCGATTAAAATTTCTTAAAATATCCGCGCTCCGGCTTGAACGGTGGTACTTTCGCCTTATTTTTGCGTAACAAAAGTTAACCTCCAATGCGGGTTGCGCCCCGGCAATGCCCGCAGTGGACGAAGTCGAACGTGATGTGGGGGTATAGTTGGAAAAAGATTAGTTCGTGGATGTTGTCGGCGGCATTCTGTGCCGTGAGCGTCTCGGCCGCAAGCCGTGCGTCCGTCCGGGTAAGAGCCGATTCGACGGGGTGCGGCGTGCCGTTTTCCGAATACAACCACATCTACAAGACGAAAAGGGTCTCCTCCACCTATCCCGTCAAGATAATTCTGAAACACGGCCTGTTGCTGGTCACGAGCCAACGGCCGCAGGTGCTCCCCATATACAGGGGGAACGGCGTGTTTTATGGATTGTTCCGGCTGAACAAGGGGACGAACTGGATTGGAGGGTTGCCGAAAGGCACCTATATCATCAACAGTTCCAAGGTGACGGTCTCGTGAGGAGGCCTTGGCTGATAGGGATTTTTAAGTC
The DNA here is from genome assembly GCA_964523985.1 of uncultured Paraprevotella sp. Taxonomy (GTDB): domain Bacteria; phylum Bacteroidota; class Bacteroidia; order Bacteroidales; family Bacteroidaceae; genus Paraprevotella. The sequence goes on along the minus strand of CAZGBV010000012.1, from coordinate 12,327 downwards.
GGAGAGGGAGGGCTTGCCGCTACGATGGGAACGAAAGAGGAAATCATGCCGGGGAAAGATGTCACGTTAATCGACCTTGACGAAATCATACGAAGCCGGGCCGGGACGAAGGCCGGATACATTCCCCGCTTCCTGACAAACTGGCTCAAACGCCTCATCCACCAAGACTTCATCAACGACTTCCTGCGCCAAGGCTACGTGGGCGTCGACTTTTGCGAACAGACGCTGGCTTATCTGGACGTGAAAGTGAAGGTGGAGGGATTGGAAAACATCCCCGATCCGTCGCGGAAATGTACATTCGTGTCCAACCATCCGCTGGGTGCCATAGACGGCGTGGCCTTGGGAATGATTCTCGGACGCCGCTACGACGGGAAAATCAAGTATCTGGTGAACGACCTGCTGATGAACCTGAAAGGCCTGGCTCCCCTGTGCGTACCCATCAACAAGATGGGGAAACAGGTACGCGAGTTTCCCCGGATGGTGGAGGACACCTTCCGTTCCGGCGACCAGATTATCATGTTCCCGGCCGGCATCTGCTCGCGGCGCATGAAGGACGGAGGCATAAGGGACGTGGAATGGGGCAAGACCTTCGTCGTGAAAAGCGTCGCCGCACGGCGCGACGTGGTACCCGTGCACTTCGTGGGGCGCAATTCCGACCGCTTCTATTCCGTCGCGGAATGGTGCAGGAGGTTGCGGCTCAAGTTCAACGTAGCCATGCTGTTCTTGCCCGACGAGATGTACCGGAGCAGGCACGGAGAGTACAGGGTAGTCTTCGGGAAACCGATGCCGTGGACCTTGTTCGACAAATCCAAAAGCCCCAGGCAGTGGGCGCAAGAGGTGAGGGAGCAAGTGTATAAGTTATGAAGAGAAGGGAGACAGTGTGTTAGTATGGAAGAAATCATAGCTCCGGTGAGCAAGGAACTGCTGAAAGCGGAACTGACCCCCGGCAAGAGGTTGCGTTACACGAACAAGAGCCATAACGAGATATACGTGGTGACGTGGCAGGACTCGCCCAACGTGCTACGCGAGATAGGCCGCCTGCGCGAAATCGCCTTCCGCGCGGGCGGCGGGGGAACGGGGGCGGCACTCGACCTGGATGCCTTCGACACGATGGAAGAACCCTACAAGCAGCTGATCGTGTGGGATCCGGGCGAGGAAGCCATCTTGGGCGGATACCGTTACCTGCTGGGGGCGAAGGTGAAGCTGAAGGACGACGGGCAACCCGTCCTGGCCACTTCCCACATGTTCCGCTTCTCGGAAAACTTCATGAAGAATTACATGCCTTACACGATAGAACTCGGACGCTCCTTCGTCACGCTGGAGTACCAGAGCACGCGGCAAGGCTCGAAGGGGCTGTTCGCCCTCGACAACCTTTGGGACGGGTTGGGAGCCCTGACGGTGCTGGTGCCCGGAGTGCGCTATTTTTTCGGCAAGATGACCATGTATCCGTCCTACGACCGCTATGGCCGCGACATGATACTCTATTTCCTGAAAAAGCATTTCGAGGACAAGGACAGGCTGATTGAACCGATTCATCCCCTGCAGCTCGAAGCCGACACGGAAGAGCTGCGCAAGTTGTTCGTCCACGAGGATTTCAAGGAAGACTACAGGGTGCTGAATTCCGAAGTACGCAAGCTGGGCTACAACATTCCGCCCTTGGTAAACGCCTACATGGGACTTTCGCCCACCATGAAGATGTTCGGCACGGCCATCAACGACGAATTCGGCAACGTGGAGGAGACCGGCATCCTGATAGTGGTGGACGAGATACGCGAAGAAAAGCGCAGGCGGCACATCGAGACGTTCTCCGGCCGCGGGTAGGCGCGCAAGTCGCGCGAGTGCTATCCGGGACGGGACGAAAGCCCGGTAGCGGCACGGAAGCCCGGCGGCGTGGCCGTCCGGAACCCCCGAAAAGCCCGCCGGGAAATCTCCCGGCGGGCTTTTCGGGGGAATTTCCTTACGAAGGCGGAAGACGGTGCTCCGGCTGGATTTCCCTCTCGGCACGCATCGCCCCGGCACGGTTTCGGGCATCCCTCCTTGCCCGGCAGGGACGGGCCGGAAGCCGCGCGCCCGCGGCTGAAAAAGCCAAAAACCTCTCCGTAAGGTTAATTTTTATTAATTTTATTTGTCCGCAACGATAATTTGTTATTTTATATGTACCTTTGCGAACAGTTTCTCAAACCAACGACAATAATTATCTTAAAGTATAAGAAAAAAAGAGAGAGTTAATGAAAAAATTAATGGTTTTTATGGTATGCTTTTTAACAAGCATAGGCTTGATTACCGCCCAGGCACAGAGCAGGAAGGCGACGGGAGTCGTCATCTCGGGGGAGGACAATCAGCCTGTAGTGGGAGCATCTGTATTAGTAAGCGGCACGTCGTTGGGGACGATTACCGACGACGAGGGGCGGTTCACCATCGACAACGTGCCGAACACCGCGAAAACCCTGAGGGTCAGTTTCGTGGGATTTGAGGCGCAGGTGATTCCGCTGAGAGATGGATTGATGCGGGTCACGCTCATGTCAAATTCCGAGGAGCTGGAAGAAGTCGTGGTCACGGGTATGAACAAGATGGACAAGCGGCTCTTCACGGGAGCGTCCGACCAGTTGCTTGCCAAGGATGTCGTCATCAACGGCATGGCCGACATCAGCCGCTCCCTGGAAGGCCGTTCCGCGGGAGTGTCGGTGCAGAACGTGTCGGCCACCTTCGGCACGGCCCCGAAAATCCGCGTGCGCGGAGCCACCTCCATTCTCGGCAACTCGAAACCGCTGTGGGTGGTGGACGGCGTAATCATAGAGGACGTGACCGAGGTCTCTGCCGACGACCTCTCTTCGGGCGACGCGGTGACGATGATAAGTTCCGCCATAGCGGGGCTGAACTCTGACGACATAGAAAGCATCAACATCCTGAAGGACGGCTCCGCCACTTCCATATACGGGGCAAAGGCCATGGCGGGAGTGATTGTCATCACCACGAAGAAGGGACGCCCCGGCACGGCAAGCCTGACTTACATGGGCGAGTTCACGACACGCCTGAAGCCCAATTACCGCGAGTACAACATCATGAACTCGCAGGAACAGATGAGCGTCTACCAGGAGCTGGCGCAGAAAGGCTACTTCAACCTCGCCGAGACGCTCCGCGCGAGCGAGTACGGCGTTTACGGCAAGATGTACAGCCTCGTCAACACCTACGACGAGACCAACGGTATGTTCGGGCTGCCGAACACGGAACAGGCCATGAACGACTACCTCCGCGCGGCAGAATACCGCAACACCGACTGGTTCGACGAGCTCTTCAGCAATGCGCTCATGATGAACCACTCGGTCAGCCTTTCCACGGGAGGCGAGCGCGCCACGTCGTACATGTCGCTCAGCGTCATGACCGACCCGGGATGGTACGAGCGCAGCAAAGTGTCGCGCTACACTTTCAACGCCAACACGTCGTTCAAAATCCTCGACAACCTGACGTTCAGCATTCTCGGGAACGCCAGCTACCGCAAGCAGGAGGCTCCCGGAACGCTCAGCCAGGACGTGGATCCCGTGTACGGAGAGGTGAACCGCGACTTCGACATCAACCCCTTCAGCTTCGCCATGAACACCTCGCGGACGCTCGACCCCGACGAGGATTACGTGCGCAACTACACCGCGTTCAACATCTTCGAGGAACTGGACAACAACTATATCGAGATGAACGCCACCGACCTGCGCTTCCAGGGCGAACTGAGCTGGAAAATACTGCCCGAGCTCGAGTTCAACTCGTTGGCTTCGTTCCGCTACACCTCCACCTCGATGCAGCACCACATCAAGGACGAGTCCAACCAGGCGCGGGCCTACCGCGAGATGAGCGACGCGGTGGTGCAGGAGAGCAACCCCTGGCTCTACCAGGACCCCGACCAGCTGAACACGCTGCCGGTGACTATCCTGCCCTACGGCGGCATCTACGAGAAACGCGAATACAAGTCGCCGAGTTACACCATACGTAACTCCCTGACCTGGAACAAGACGTTCAACCAAGCGCACATCACCAACGTCTATGGCGGAATGGAAGTCACCTCGGTGGACCGCACCAACGACTGGTTCCGCGGATGGGGACTGCAGTACGCGCAGGGCGAGACGGCGTTCTACAACTACCTCGCCTTCAAGAAGTCGTCGGAGCAGAACGCCGACTATTTCACCCTCTCCAACACGCACCGCCGCACCGCCGCCTTCTTCGGCATGCTCAACTATTCCTACAAGGGGCGCTACTCCGTCAACGGCACGTTCCGTTACGAGGGAACCAACCGCCTCGGCAAGGCGCGCTCGGCACGCTGGCTGCCCACATGGAACGTCGGCGGGGCGTGGAACGTCCACGAGGAGCCGTTCTTCAAGTCCATCAGCAAGGTGATGTCGCACATGACCTTCAAGGCTTCGTACAGCCTCACCGCCGACGCGGGCCCCGACTACATCTCCAACGCCATCGCCATCCTGCAGAGCTTCAACACTCCGTGGAGGCCGAGCGCGGACGACAAGGAGACGGGACTGGAAATCAATATGCTCGGCAACGACGCGCTCACCTACGAAAAGAAGCACGAGCTCAACGTCGGCACCTCACTGGGCTTCCTGAACAACCGCATCAACCTCGAGCTCGACGCCTACTGGCGCAACAACTACGACCTTCTGGGCAGGACGAACACGCAGGGGGCAGGCGGCGAGATATGGAAGTATGCCAACATCGCCGACATGGAGTCGAAGGGAGTGGAGGCCACGCTCTCCACGCGCAACATCTCCACGCGCGACTTCAAGTGGACTACCGACCTCACCTTCTCCTGGAGCAAACAGGAGATAACCCACCTGCGCACCGACGCCAACATGATGAACCTCGTGCAAGGCACCGGGTACAACCTCGAAGGGTACGCACCCTATTCCGTCTTCTCGATACCTTTCGTCGGGCTGGACGATGAGGGCTTCCCCGTCTTCGAGCTCGGAGGAGAGACCGTCACGAAGAACGAATACGGAGGCATCGACTTCCAGGCATCGGAGGAGGAATTCCTGAAAACCCTGAAATACGAGGGCCCCACCGACCCCGTCTACACGGGCGGCTTCGGCAACACGCTCACCTACAAGGGAATCCGGCTGAACGTCTTCATGACTTACGGCTTCGGTAACGTCGTCCGCCTCACCCCCGTGTTCAAGTATTCTTACTCCGACTTCTACGCCATGCCCGACGAGTTCAAGAACCGCTGGATGGTTCCCGGCGACGAGGCCTACACCGACGTGCCCGTCATCGCCAGCCAACGGCAGATTTCCGTCTATGGTTCGACCGCCGTCCGCACGGGCTACAACGCCTACAACTACTCCACGGCACGCATCGCCAAGGGCGACTTCATACGCATGAAGGAGGTTTCGCTCACCTACGACTTCCCGAAACGGCTGATCAAGAGCCTGCGCATGGACAACCTCTCGCTCAAGATGCAGGTGACGAACCCGTTCCTGATTTACGCGCACAAGTCGCTCAACGGGCAGGATCCGGAATACGTACAGGCGGGAGGCGTCTCGTCCCCGCTGGCACGCCAGTTTACGTTTACCCTTAAGTTCGGTTTCTAAAACATGTGGATTATGAAAATGATGAATAATAAGGCTTGCAAATACGGGTGGATATTCTTGGTCGCGGCGACGCTCTCTTCGTGCAACGACTTCCTCGACAAGATGCCGGACAACCGCACCGACCCCGAACACCTGACCGCCGACCAGATGTCGCGGCTGCTCATCTCTGCCTACGCCGAGACGTTGCCTACCTGCATGCAGGAGCTAATGTCGGACAACGTCACCGACTACGGCCGCCGCGTGGACGTAATGGACAACCTCTACGAAGAGTCCTACCTCCTGACCGACATTCTCTCGGACGGCACCGACTCCCCGTCGCAGATATGGGAAGGGAACTACGCCGCCGTCGCGGCCGCCAACACGGTGCTGGAAGCCATCGAGCGGCAGGTGGCCGAGGGGGAAGACCCCGGCGACTTCGCGACGCAGAAAGGCGAGGCACTCTTGTGCCGCGCATACGCCCACTTCACGCTGTGCAACACCTTCTGCCAGGCTTACAACGCCCAGACGAGCACCACCGATCTGGGCATCCCCTACGTGGAGAAGCCGGAGAATACCGTCTATAACTACTACGAGCGCGGCACGGTGGCCGAAGTCTATCAAAAGATAGCCCGCGACATCGAGGAGGGGCTTCCGCTCATCGACGACACGAAGTACGCCCAGCCGAAGTACCACTTCAACCTCCGTGCCGCCCGCGCCTTCGCGGCGAAGTTCTACCTCTACTACCTCCAGCCCGCGAAAGCCGTAGAATACGCCGACGCGGCGATTGGGGAGAACCCGGCCTCGCTCTTCCGCGACTGGTATCCTTTCCTGACAGAGTGCACGTCGGCGGCGGAGTACACCAACGTCTACGTCAACGCCGAGGAGAACGCCAACTTTTTCATGCAGGGATTCACCAGCCTATATATGCGAAGCGGCGTAGGACGGTACGTCCTCACGTTCCAGCTGTTAGGACAGACGCTGACGAGCGCAGGCCCGTGGGGGACAAATGGAATGGAGCCTTACGGCGTGACATTCCAGTGGAACAATGGCGGCCGGGGTTTCTTCCTGCCCGTGCAGGACGAATACTTCATGTACAGCGACGAGGTTGCCGGCATAGGATACCCCTATCTGGTGCAGGTGGTGTTCAACGTGGAGAAGACTCTCATCGACCGCGCCGAAGCCCACGCCATGCTGAAGGAGTACGACCTGGCGGCCCGCGACCTGAACTGGTTCTACCAACAAGCCGACGTTGCGAGACAGCACCCCGAAGATTATACGAATCCGAATACGGGCGAGCTTGACGAGGATGCGTATAATGAAGCCATACTGAAAATCGACAACACCGCCGACGAAATCGCGGCATTCTATGCCGACGACGACCCGCGCTACTCCAAGCCGCTCGCCCCGCGCTTCGACGTGGAAGCGGGGATGCAGACGCAGATGATCGACGCCTGCCTGCACGCACGCCGCATAGCCGACATACACACGGGCGGGCGGTTGCAGGATCTGAAACGCTACGGCATCGCCTACGAGCACTTCGTGGACGGCGGCACCAACATCTCTGTCGAGCCCTACGACAAACGCCTGGCGATACAGATACCCGAAATGGTGGCCGCCGCCGGAGTGGAAAAGAACCCGCGTTAACAACCGTGAACAAAAACAAGAAAGAAAGATGAAGAAGACATTCTTATATGCCATGCTGTCGGCGGCCTGCGCGCTTTTCACCGTCGCCTGCGGCAACGACGACGACCTTAGCGGCACCAGCGTCGTCAAGGATCCCGTGAACGAACCGACCGAGTTCGACAACTGGCTCGAGGAGAACTACCGCGCACCCTACAACATCCGCTTCCTCTACCGCTACGAGGACATCGAGAGCGACATGGACTACGACGTCGTCCCGGCGCGCGAAATCTACTCGCGCATCATCGCCAAGATGGTACGCTACCTCTGGCTCGACCCCTACACCGAGCTCACAAACATACACTTCATGCGCCAATACTCGCCGCGGGTCATACAGATAATCGGATCGGGCGAATACAACGCCGACAACACCGTGCAGCTCGGCAAGGCCGAGGGCGGCCTGAAAATCACGCTCGACGTGGGAAACTGGCTCGAGACCAACCCCCTCGACGACGGGCAACCCATGATTGAAATCGACTACAACAACGGCGTGGACGAGACCGACGGATACACCGTGCACCTGCTCAACAAGGACGATGTCAACTTCTACTACCTGCACACCTTCCACCACGAGTTCGCGCACATCCTGAACCAGCACAAGGCGTACACCACCGACTTCAACACCATCTCGAAGGGCGACTACTCCGCGCAGTGGAACTCGCTGACCGACGAACAGGCCGCCGAGAAAGGCTTCATAAGCGCCTATGCCAGCAGCGCGCCGAGAGAAGACTTCGTCGAGGTGTTCGCCTACTACGTCACGCTGTCCGACGAGGACTGGGAGGCCCGGCTCGCCCCGGGCGGAAAGACGGGAGCCGACCGCATCAACCGGAAGCTCACCATCGTAAAGGACTACATGATGAAAGAGTGGGGAGTGGACGTGGAACAGCTGAAAGAGGTGCTGGACCGCCGCTATTCGGAAATAGACATTCTCGACTGGTCGAACTTTAACACCAACGAATAATATGAAAAGGATTTTTGTGATATCAGTTGCCTTGCTTGCGCTCGGGGCCTGCACCAACGAGGTGGACGAGGTTTTCGACACGCCGGCGTCGGACCGCCTGAACGACAGGATGCTCGAGTGCCAGAGGTTGCTCGCCGCGCCCGAACACGGCTGGATGGTGATTTACTACCCCTCGTCCACGCGGCAGTTCGGAGGGAGCACGTACATGATGAAGTTCGACACGGACGGCAACGTGGCCGTGACGGGAGAGATGGCGGCCGACCTGGGCAAGGACGTGTCGGACATCATCACGAGCCACTACTCCATCAAGTCGTCGTCGAGCGTCGTCCTCGCCTTCGACACCTACAACGACTACATCCACTACTGGTCCGACCCCGACCCCTACGGCGGAAACGCCCTTGATGGCGACTTCGAGTTCGAGTACGTGGGCGGCGACGAGAGCCACATGACCTTCCGGGGCACCAAGACCCAAAACGAAATCGTGTTCACCGCCCTCGGCGAGGACATGGTCGAGGCCGCGCGGAAAGAGGTCGAGATGCGCGAAAAGATAGAAGGAAGTCTTTATGCGACGTTCGACTGGAGCGACGGCTCCCAAACCGTCAGGCTTTACGATGACGACAACTTCAACGTGATGACCTACTACCCGTCGGGAGACACCGAAGGCGACTACGAGTCGCTGCCCTACACGTTCACGGAAACGGGCATATCGTTCTACCAGCCCGTGACCATCGGCGGGGTGACGGCGCAGAATTTCAATTATGCCGACGGCGACAGATTAGTCTCCGTGGACGGGAAGGACGCTTCGGGCACGGCAAAGGAAGTGTCGCTCACGGGGGCGCATGCCGAAAACTTCGTCCATTATGACGACATCATAGGGACATACGGGCTATCGTGCACAATCAATACTGGGTTTCCGATGCCGACGACTGCCATAGTGGCACTGTCGGAAAAGGAACGGCTGAAAACGTTCAAGTTGGACGGGTTGATTGATGGTTTCCCGTTGGAACTCACCTACAAGAAGAGCGACTGTTCACTGTCTCTCACCACCCAATACCTCGGAAAAATTGATGAGGAAACTTATCTTTACTTATGCCCGTGGGACACCGAAACCGGTTACCTTACGTGGAGCGACGGCATAGGCATGACCTTGAGACCCGCTGAAGGCGAGGGCATCTCTTTCACCTTCGAAGACAACGGTGCATGGGGAGGCAATATTGTCAGCGGATTTTTGTACTACGCCTTTACAGGACCGGCGAGCAGTGAGACGGCCGCTGGTTGGGCGGCACAACTGTCCAATCTTTCGACATTAGTCAAAATGAATTAATCATTAAACGACACAACATGAAAAAGATATTAGGTTTATTGTTTTTAGCGGTTGTCGGCCTTTCCTTTGCCGCATGCTCCGACGACGACGAGGTGCAACCCTCGCTCGAAATCAATGCCGCCGACACGGGCTTCGAGGCGGATGGCGGAGAGGGAGGCATCAGCGTGTCCTCGCTCGGCAAGGTGGATGCCGTGGCCGACAAGGCATGGATTGAAATCACGTCGGTTACCGCCGACTCTGTGCACTTCCGGGTGGAGACCAACCCCGGCGCGATGTTGCGCACGGGCAAAATCACCATAACGGGAACCAACGGGAGCAAGGAGGTCACGATTCTCCAGAAAGGCGCGACATTCGGCATATATGCCGACAGCATAGCTATCAAAGGCATGGGCGGGGAGGAGTTTTCCGTCGCCGTGAAATACACCATGAGCGGAACCTCCGACCTCAAGATAGAGGGCACGCCAGACTGGCTGACGGTAACTCCCCGGAACGACAGCATCGTGTTCACCGCCACGCGCAACTCCGGAGAGGACAGGGAAGCCGAGCTGACGGTAACCGCCAGTTGGAAGAGCGTGAAAATCAAGGTCTCGCAGAACGCCCTCCGCTGGCTAAATGACTTTTACAACCACGAGCCTATCAAGGAAATCCTCCTCACGGCCGATGAGGGCGAGAAGTACAGTCCTTTCATCGCCTCCGAAGACTTGGTGGAGTACGACCCCGAATGGAGCGTCGCGGTGGCGGCGGACTGCGACTGGCTCACGATAGGGGAAGATTATTGGGGCGACAAAACGCTCGTGTACGAGGAGAACGAAACGGGAAAGACCCGCAACACTGTTTTGGAAATCACGGCAAAGGGTGAGGTCGTCGGGCAGTTGCCCGTATTCCAGTTGCCTGTGGACAATAACGGTACCTACTTCCGCGGGACGTGGACGCTCCATTCCGTGGACGAAACGGGAACCCCGCAAGAGAATGAAGTAACGATTTCGGTGGTTTCACCGTTTTCTCCTACTAATCTCAAATTGGTCGGATTAGACCAGCAATTTGGGGAGGATGATCCGGCGAAGGCGACTTTGATTAGGCCCGCTGACGGAGGAATACCCTATGTGGAGATGAAGTGCCAGAATTTAGGAGTTTCGGTAACCGATCGAGACAAGGGACAACAGTGGACTTTGTGGATTGTGCCGATGACTACCGAAGGGAATTTAGTTCCATACACCGCATGCGCGTGGAATTTCGTCTACGACCGCGAAACGGAAGACCTTGTGGTCTGCCCTAATGACGCGATAACTAACGAACTCCCCGAAGCTAACGATGGTATGCAATTCCCCGGCTTCGGCATATTGGGAAAGCTTAACAACAGCAACAACTGGGCGAACTTCGGTCTCGGTCTCTACTTCCCCGACCCGTCGCGCAACGCCATCTGGCTCGAAAGGGTTGCCGAATAATAACCCCGTCCCTTTCTTGGACGGTTAACGAGGCTGTGCCAAAATAGGCGCAGCCTCGTTTTTTTGCATCTCCAAGGATTCGACAAGGATCCGGGGGCAGGGACGTGCCATTGCCATATTCATGAAAGGCATGGAGCCGTGATACATGGATATGCGCCCGAGAGTCTTCTTCTATCGGTGCATATCGGCTGGCGACCGGTATGCCGTGCCGCCTACCCGTAGGTCTCAATCAGGTGCTTCACGAAGTTCGGGTCGCTGAAATCGACCGTTCCCTCGTCCCGGTCGTTCAGCGTGGCGATGGTCGCCATGTCCTCGTCCGACAGGCGGAAGTCGAAGATGTCGAAGTTCTGCGCCATGCGCTCCTTGTGGGTCGACTTGGGAATGGCGGCGATGCCGCGCTGGGTGAGCCAGCGGAGAGCCACTTGGGAAGCGGCCTTCCCGTACCGTTCGCCAATCTTGGCCAGGACCGGGCTCTTGACGATGCCGTCCACGTCCCGTCCGCCGAGCGGTCCCCACGCGGTCTGTCGCGTCCCGAACTGCGCCAGATAAGGCTGGATTGCGTTCTGTTGGATGAACACGTTGGTCTGGAGCTGGTTCATCATGGGCTTCACTCCGACGAAGTGCGCGAAGTCGAAGAAACGCCCCGACTGGAAGTTCGACACTCCGATGGCGCGTGCCTTGCCCTCTTCCAAGGCCTTCTCCATGGCACGCCACGAGCCGAACACGTCGCCGTAGGCCTGATGGACGAGCAAGAGGTCGACGTAGTCGGTCTGCAGCTTGCGCAGGCTCTCGTCGATGCTCCTCGCGGCTTTCTCCTCCCCGGCGTTGCTTATCCACACCTTGGTGGTCAGGAACAAGTCTTCGCGCTTGATGCCGCTCTTCGCCCACGCGGCGCCGACCCCTTCCTCATTGAAATAGGCCTGGGCCGTGTCTATGTGGCGGTAACCTACTTCGAGGGCATCCGTCACGCAACGCTCGCATTCTTCGGGCGAAACAAGGAAAACGCCGTAGCCCAGCACGGGCACTTCGACGCCGTTTGTCAGTTTGATGTATTCCATAAGTCATTGTGATTAAAATCCCGCTTCTTTCAGCCATTCCTTCACCTCGCCGCCGGCCGCCCGACCGCCCCGGCCTCTTCCCTGCCAGTGACCGCCGCGCCGCCGCGAGAGGACAAATCCTCCTCCACGCCTTTTGCCTTTGATTACAGCGGACGGTTGGCATTCAACGCGCCTACCACCTCGTGCGCCCTGTACCGCTCTTCGAGGTAGGCGGCATCCTCGTCGCCGAGAACGAGGTCTGCCGCCCGCACGGCATCGTCGAAATGTTTCGCGTTGGTGGCACCCACGATGGGCGCCG
>CAZGBV010000011.1:0-34397 GCA_964523985.1 uncultured Paraprevotella sp. | reverse complement strand
GCCCCGTCCATACGCATTATTTCCATGTTCCTCACTCGTTTTGATTCAATGTCCGGCCACTCCTCACTACTCTTCCGGCTCGAAGAAGTCGTTGTCTATCCGTTTCACCTCGAAAGTGTTGACGGTAGAATACTCCTATGTTATAGTCTATCATGTGTTCGCACAGTTGAGTTCCGTCTATCAGCACAATCTTGATGTTGGTCTGCGGCTTGAAGGCACGCGCTTCTTGACTGAACGAGGATGTCGTGATGAATATCCCCTTTCCAGCCAGGGCACCGACGAATTTCTGCACTTCCGGACGACCCACCACGTTATTACCTGTCCAGCATTTGGCCTGGATGTAAATGTTGTCCAGCCCGAGCTTGTCTTCCTTGATGATGCCGTCTATGCCTTCGTCGCCGCTCTTTCCAACCACCATGCCCGCAACCTCTTTCAAAGAACCACCGTAGCCCATGGCCACCAGCAGTTTGACGACCAAGGACTCGAAGAAATACGAGTCCTTTTCAAGGATGCGGCCCAACAGGTTTTGCGCCAGTATGCCGCGCAACTTCCTGTATTCCTCTTCCATGATGGTGTCTGGTGTCTGTTCGCCACGTCCGTTTTCCTTCTCGGGTTTCGGCTTGGATTCATTGTTTCCGCGAGACAATCTTACCCATTCCTTGTAAGCCGGGTAGTCGGAAAGCACTTCTATGTTAATCCGCTTCGGGCGAGATTGCAACAAGCATAATCCCGTCTTCGTGATTATATACTGTCCGCGTCGAGGCGTTTTAAACAAGTCAGCCTTTTTCATGTGGGTTGCGGCCCAGCTTACGTTGCACCTAAAACGCGTAGTCCTTTTGCTGGGCAACATTTCCCTTACCTCTGTTTCCGTCAGTTTGAACTCACGGACAAGGGCGTTTTGTATTTCCTCCATTGAATGAACTCCGCCGTCTTCTAATCGCCGGAGGAAGGGCAACATACAGGATTGAAAGTCAGGTATCATCGTCCATCACTTATCGTATTAAAGTTCAAAAGTACGAATATTTTTCAGAAACCCGCAATATTTTAACCACAAAAAGTAATTTTACCCTTGACTTGTCCACAAAAACAATTCATGGAGACACGGGCGGCAGGAGAAGACAAAGAGGGAGCAGGACACGGAAGCTATCAGAAATTCGCATTTTCATTTGCCCCTGCGCCCGCCTTTCATTAACTTTGCAACCACAACCGTTCCATGGGATGAAACACCGGAAGATGAGCAAATATATGTGCGGACTTGCTTTTGCCACGGCCTTTTTATGCGCATGCCGTGACAAAGGCAATGGAGATTTGTTGAATTTCAAACAACTAAAGATTGAAAAGACCGTGCCTTTAGACGACGGAGGAGAATCTCCGACATGCAAGGTAGTCATAGAAGCAGATGAAATAAGCGACACGACACGTGCCGCCCGGAACATGAACCGTACCATAGCCCTCCACATATTCGGGGGGACGGGACAGTCGCTCACAACCGCTGCCGATTCGTTTTGCAAGGCATACACGGGGAATTATCGGAGGGAGCTGGTCAGTTTGTACCGTGCCGACCGTCGAAGCGGCATCAACTCTTCGTGGTATGATTACAAATGTCGGATTTCTACGGAGCATCGGAACGGACTGAACGGGTACTTGTGCTACCTGATTCACAAGGCGACATACGAGGGAGGAGTGCGCGAGTACCGGGAGGAACAATGCCTGAACTTTGACATCGGAACGGGGGAGCTGGTGACACCGAAAGACGTGCTACACCCTGTGTCGCGAGCCGCACTCCCTTCCTTGTTGGAGGATGCGCTCCTGAAAAAGTACGGTTGCCGCAACCGCGAAGAGCTACGGGAAAAAGGCTTTTTGCGGCTCACCGACATTTACATACCCCAGAACTGCGAGTTGGGAAAAGAGGGCATCACCTTCATTTACAATGCCGACGAGATAGCGGCGTATGAAATGGGAGCCATTAGGCTGACCATTCCTTACGGAAGATTAGCAACCCGGACGAAACAAAAGAGATAAGGGCATATGGATTTGATTTTGAAATACTTTCCGAAACTCACGGAAAAACAGACAGAGCAATTCCGCCGGTTGGACGCGCTTTACCATGACTGGAACGCGAAAATCAACGTCATTTCCAGAAAAGACATCGACAACTTGTATGAACGCCACGTATTGCACTCCTTGGGAATCGCCGAATTCGTCCGTTTCAAACCCGGCACGAGGGTCATGGACTTGGGGACGGGAGGCGGATTTCCCGGTATCCCCCTCGCCGTCATGTTCCCCGACTGCCGTTTCCACTTAGTGGACAGCATCGGTAAAAAAATAAAGGTTTGCATGGAGGTGACTCAGGAAACGGGATTGGAGAACGTGACTTTTGGCCATTGCCGGGCGGAAGACGAGAAGGGCAAATTCGACTTCGTGGTGAGTCGCGCCGCCATGCCGTTGGCAGACTTGGTCAGGATAGCCCGCAAGAACATTTCCTCAGTACAACACAACGCCGTTCCTAACGGCCTCATCTGCCTGAAAGGCGGCGAACTGGGGAAAGAGACAATCCCGATGAAAAACCGCACGACGATTGCTCCGCTGAACGAATACTTCACGGAAGAATATTTCGCCACGAAGAAAGTGGTGTACATTTCACTTTAAAGAGACAGGAAAGATGTTGGACATCAAGGTAATCCCAGTAAACATCTTGGGAGAGAACTGCTACGTGGTGAGCGACGACACACGCGAAGCCGTGGTCATAGATTGCGGTGCCTTTACGGACGAAGACCGCAGTCAAGTCTCTGACTACATCAAGAATTGCCGTTTGTCGGTCAGACACCACCTGTGCACCCACATGCACTACGACCATTGTTTCGGGGCGGCTTTCATGTGGCAAAATTTCCATGTGGCTCCGGAATTCAACAAGGCGGACGAACCCATATATGAAGGTATGGGAGCAGAGATATTCGGTTGGATGGCACAAACAATGAAAGGCAACCTTTCCCCAGCGGCGGCACGCTATCTGGCGGAGGGAGACGAAATATCGTTCGGACATCACGCACTGACCGTCCTGCACACTCCCGGACACACTCCCGGAGGTATCTGCTTTTACTGCGCCGCAGAAAAGGCTGTGTTCGTCGGCGACACCTTGTTCTATTGTAGCGTGGGGCGGACTGATTTCCCCGGCGGAGACGGCGAAACCCTATGGAAGAGCATCAGGAACAAGCTGTTCAACTTGCCGGAAGGCACCCTTGTTTATCCCGGCCACGGGTTGCACACAGAGATTGGATTCGAGAAGACGCACAACCCGTATGTGTGAGATGAGCATCGGCTTTCCGTCACGCCCGCAAGGATTTCCGCGTTACCGTTTCGTCCGTCCAGCACCGCTTTGCACCAAACAAAGACCTCTCTGGCCGAAATGAAAAACTTTCGCGACAGGACGAGTCTCATGCACGAAGCGACTTCGACAAACCAACGCAGTCCGAGCTGGCAATGTTTACCTTAACGAGAAACTCGCAGGACTTCCTTCACATTATTCCCTTCTCGCGCAACGCGCATTGCCACTTCCAGGCAGAGGCCAACACGTCCTCCAACGGGGTTTCGGTTTTCCAACCCAGCACCTTGTTGGCTTTGTCCACGTTTCCCCACACCTTTTCAATGTCGCCGGCACGGCGTCCCACGATTTTGTAGTTCAGCTTCACGCCGGTAGCTTTCTCGAAAGCGTGTATCAGCTCAAGTACGGAAGTGCCCTTGCCCGTGCCGATATTATAAACCTCCACCGGTTCCGTTGCCAGCCCTTCCATGATGCGCGCCATGGCACAAACATGCGCCTTGGCTAAATCCACCACGTAAATGTAGTCGCGGATGCAGGATCCGTCCGGTGTGTCGTAATCGTCACCGAACACGCTCAGCTCCTTGCGGACACCTATGGCCGTTTGCGTCAGCAGGGGAATCAAGTTCTGTGGCACCCCGAGCGGCAACTCGCCGATGAACGCCGTGGGATGCGCCCCAATCGGGTTGAAATAACGCAACAGGATGGCCTTTATCGGGGAGCCGCTCTTGATGGTGTCCACGATGATTTCTTCGTTAATCTGCTTGGTGTTGCCATACGGGCTTTCCGCCTTTTTGATGGGAGTCTCCTCCGTGGCGGGGAGGATGTCCGGTTGGCCGTACACGGTGCATGACGAAGAGAAAATGATGCCCTTCACGCCATACTTCGGCATCAGTTCCAGCAGGTTGATTAGGGAAACGATGTTATTGCGATAATACGACAACGGTTTCTGCACACTCTCGCCCACGGCCTTGCTCGCCGCGAAATGGATGATGCCGCTTATCTTCGGATATTTCTTAAACACGGCTTCCGTCACACCGAAATCGCGCAAGTCTACTTTCTCGAAAGCCGGGCGGATGCCGGTAATCTTTTCTATGCCATCCAGCACATCTTCACGTGAGTTCGAGAGGTCGTCCGCGACTACCACGTCGTAACCCGCCTGCTGAAGTTCCACCGTCGTGTGCGAACCGATGAAGCCGGTACCGCCGGTCACCAAAATTGTCTCTTTCATATCTGTAAACTTTTGTTCTTTGTCCTTGTGACGGTAGCAAATGTACTAAATTTATTCATAAGCCGTGCGATTTCGGAACATAAAAGAACGGTACGACCCGCATTTCCTTTCGCGAGCCGCACCGACATTGGGAAAGGCAGTGGATTACAGGCCGAAAAAAGCCTTCAGCCCATTGTCAACCCCGCTGAAACCCATGAACACCATGGCCAGCAGACCGGCGGTGACCAGTGCGATGCTCATGCCTTGCATCCCCTTGGGCACGGACACGAGGTTGAGTTGCTCGCGAATGCCGGCGAAAACCACCAGTGCCAGCCCGAAGCCCAGCGCGGTACTCAGCGCGTACCACACGCCCATTATCAGGTTGAACTCCTTTTGGATGACCAATATGGCCACGCCGAGGACGGCGCAGTTGGTGGTAATCAGGGGAAGGAACACGCCCAAAGCCTGATAAAGCGAGGGGGAAACCTTTTTCAGGATGATTTCCACCAATTGCACCAACGCCGCAATGACCAAGATGAAAGCAATGGTCTGCATATAACCGAGGCCGAGCGGGTTCAAGACATAATATTGCAATAAGTAAGTCACCAGCGTGGCGAGCACAAGGACGAACGCCACCGCTCCCGCCATGCCCAAGGCCGTGTCAATTTTCTTTGACACACCGAGGAAAGGACAGATGCCGAGGATTTGCGACAACACGACATTGTTGACAAATATGGCGGTGATGAAGACGATTAAATATTGATATACAACTTCCATAAGGTTCTATGTTTACAAATTACGCTTTCTTCAGCTTGTTCACGATGGCAATCAAGTAACCCAGAACGATGAAAGCTCCGGGAGCCAGCACAAACATCAGCATCCCGTAGTCTTCCGCCCAAATTTCCAGACCGAAAATCCTGCCCGTGCCCAAAATCTCGCGCACCGCGCCGAGGAGGGTCAAAGCAATCGTGAATCCTATCCCCATACCCAACCCGTCGAAGAACGACGGAGCCACACCGTTTTTGCTGGCAAAAGCCTCGGCACGGCCCAGGATGATGCAGTTCACCACAATCAACGGGATGAACAAACCCAACGTGGAATAGATGTCGGGAACGAACGCTTGCATACACATCTGCAAGGCGGTCACGAAAGACGCAATCACGACGATGAACGACGGAATGCGTACCATGTCGGGTATCAAGTTCTTTAGCAAGGAGATGACCACGTTTGAGCATACGAGCACGAACGTCGTGGCCAGTCCCATGGACATTCCGTTCAACGCGGAAGAGGTCGTACCCAAAGTGGGGCACATGCCCAGAAGAAGCACAAACGTCGGGTTTTCCTTGATGATACCGTTCATCAACACTTTAAAATTATTCATAGTCGTCCCTCCCTTTCTTTAATGGATAGAATCATTTCCGGCTTCGGGTGCATCATCCGACTCCGCGGCCCGCGTGGCACCGCTTGATGCGTCACCCGTCCCTTTATACGCCCGGTAGGCGGCATTCACGGCACCGAGAAACGCCCGGCTGGTGATGGTGGATGCCGTGATGGCATCCACGTCCCCTCCGTCCTTGGAAACCGTCAACTCCTTTTCTCCCGGGTTCTTCCCGATGATGTCGCCCTTGCCGCCTTTTTGGAACCATGTACCGGCTTTCACACCCAGACCTGGGGTCTCCGCCGTGGACAGTATCGTATAGCCCAAAATGCCGCCTTTCTCGTCGAAGCCGACCAGCACCTCGAGCGGCCCGCCGAAGCCGTTGGCCACGGCTTTCACGGCAGTCCCCTTGTCGGTCTCGTAAAGGGTATATCCGTCCGCCTCCACGGGCTCGCCAACTTTCAACTCACCCGCCTGGCCGCCCAGTATCACTTTCTTGATGCCGTCTTGCAGGTTCTTTGCGTTGATTTCGGCAATGGGGCCTTGCGTCACCTTATTGACATAAGCCAGCGTCCCACCCGCAATGAGGGAAATAGCGGTCAGCACCAAAGCCATGTTTTTCAATGAAGACTCTAACTTTTTCATTTCTTTGCGACCTCCCCGAATCTTTTAGGTTTACAATAGGTGTTAATCAGCGGCGTAAAGGCATTCATAATCAAGATGGCAAATGACATTCCTTCGGGATATGCCCCGAAAGTACGGATGACCACGGTAAGCAGTCCTATGGACACTCCGTAGATGATTTGACCTTTCACCGTCATGGGCGAAGTCACGTAATCCGTGGCCATGAAGCAGGCACCGAGCATCAAGCCGCCCGTCAGCAACACGGAAACAGGGGACGCGTAAACGGGGTCGTACAGGTGAAGCAATCCAGCCAGCACGAACACCGTTGCCAAAATGGAAACCGGTATGTGCCACGTCACGATGCGGCGCCACAACATATAGGCCAGTCCTATCAACAAAGCCAAGGCACTCACCTCGCCCAAACACCCTCCGGTCTGACCCACGAACATATCAAAGGCATCCGGCAACTTCTGAAGCACGGACGCGTCGCCGCTCTTGATGGCTTCTTTCATGACGGCCAGCGGAGTAGCAGCCGTCTCGGCATCGAGGTAGGCCGCCGTCTGTCCGGGCAGAGGCCACGTGGTCATCTGCACGGGGAACGAGACGAGGAGGAACACGCGCCCCACCAATGCCGGGTTGAAAGGATTGCATCCCAGCCCGCCGAAAGTCATCTTGCCCACCCCTATGGCCACCAACGCGCCGATAATGATAATCCATACCGGCAGGTTGGAAGGCAGGTTGAAACCCAGTAACAGCCCGGTCAGGACAGCCGAGCCGTCGGTTATCGTCAGGTGGTCGCGCCTCAACACGTATTTCGTTATAGCCCATTCGAAGAACACGCAGGCGGCTACCGACGAGACCAACACGACGGCGGCCCCCAACCCGAAGAAATACAACGAGGTCAGCAGAGCCGGCACGAGCGCGACGCACACTCCATACATATTTCTTTGCACACTGTCCCCTCCATGCACGTGAGGCGACAGCGATACAACTAATTTCTTTGCCATAATCTTTCTCTTTTATTTTGCTTTACGAGCCCGGATAAGGGCCATTACAGTAGTCTTGCCCATGCGTATGTTGTCCAATAGCGGGCGCGTGGAAGGACACGTGAACTGACACGACCCACATTCGATACAGGACGTGATGTCGTTCCTTTCCGCCAAGTCCCAGTCGCGCAACGCGGAAGCTGTGGCCAACAAATATGGCTCAAGTCCCATCGGGCAAGCACCGACGCACTTGGCGCAACGGATACAGGGTTGCGGTTCCGTGCGGCGCGATTCGCGCTCGCTCATGAGCAAGAGGCCGGAAGAACCCTTGCACACCGGCACATCGAGGTTCATCAATGCCTTTCCCATCATCGGGCCGCCGCCGATTACTTTCCCCGTGCTTTCCGGCAACCCGCCGCATTCCTCGACGAGTTGCCCCATCGACGTACCGATGCGAGCCAGCAGATTGGACGGGTTTTGCACGTCCTTGCCCGTCACGGTGATGACACGCTCGAACAGCGGCTTGTTTTTCATCACCGCCTCGTAGATGGCGAAAGTCGTGCCCACGTTCTGCACCACTGCGCCCACGTTGATGGGCAACGCCGGAGGTGCGGGGACTTCGCGCCCCGTGACGGCGGCAATCAGTTGCTTCTCTCCTCCCTGTGGATACTTCACCTGCAACGGCACGACCTCGATATGCGGATGGGCTTTCGCCTTCTTCGTCAGGAGGGCGATGGCATCCGGTTTGTTGTTCTCAATGCCGATATAGCCTTTTTCCACGCCTACCGCTTTCATAATCAATTCCACTCCCACCAAGATTTCGTCCGGCTTTTCCAGCATCAGGCGATGGTCGGCCGTCAGGTACGGCTCGCATTCCACGCCATTGATGATGACGCATTCCGCCTTAGTTCCCTTGGGGGGAGTGAGCTTCACGTGGCAGGGGAACGTGGCACCGCCCATACCGACGATGCCAGCCGCCTTCACCTTGTTCACGATGTCGCCGGCCGTCAGTTCCGGTCGCTGCGCCAGCGTCACCAAATCGGGAGAGCGATCGATAGTCTCTACCCACTCGTCTCCTTCCACGTCCACGAAGATGGCAGGCCGACGATAGCCGCTGGCATCCACCACCGCGTCTATCTTGCTCACTTTCCCGGACACGGAGGAGTGGACGGGGACGGACACGAAACCGTCGGCATCAGCCAACATCATGCCCACTTTCACTACGTCCCCTTTGACCACGACAGGTTTGGCCGGTGCGCCGATATGCTGGTAAAGCGAAAAGACAGCTTGTTTGGGCAACCCGGCCGGGCGGATGGGAGAAGCGGCGGAAAGCTTGTTTTCAGATGGATGAACTCCACCTATCTTAAACGTTTTCACGATATTCTTTTTTTATTTGACAATCCTACGAATTATGCTTCTTTCTTTTCTTCCGGAGCAACAGGGATTATGGGCTTTTCCGTTGCTGTCGCGACAGTTTGCGGCGTAGCCGGGATTTTCTCCGTTTTCGGCTTTCGCGGCGGGAAGTTGACGGCGTGGATGGCTCCCTTGGGGCAGGCCTCTTCGCATTTCCGGCACATTTTGCACTTTGCCGGGTCGATGTAGGCCAGGTTGTTGTTGAAGATAATGGCCTCGAAAGGACAGGTCTTCACACACTTGCCGCACCCGATGCAGGAAGCCTTGCAAATCTTGTTGGCCACGGCTCCCTTGTCGCGGTTCACGCATTTCACTACCATGCGGCGGTTCTTCGACCCTTTCGGCCTGAGCTCGATAACCCTTCGCGGACAGGTCTTGGCACAGGCACCGCAAGCCGTACAACGCTCCTCGTTCACCTCGGGCAACCCAGTCTCCGCATTTATGGCCAGTGCACCGAACCGGCACGCCGCCACGCAATCACCCCCACCGAGGCAACCGAACGCGCACGCCGTCTCGCCCGTTCCCGCCAACAACTGCACACGACAACTGCGCACGCCGTCGTAATCCACGACGCACGGCCGGTTGGCACACGTCCCGTTGCAACGTATGACGGCCACTTTCGGAATGGAGGACGTGGCGGCAAGCCCCAAAATCCCGGCCACCTTGTCCATGACCGGTTGACCTCCCACGGGACACAACTTGCCTTCGAGCGAACCGTCGTCTGCCGCTTTCACGCACGCTGCGGCAAAACCAGAGCATCCCGGATAACCACACCCACCGCAATTGGCTTGCGGCAAGACTTCGGCCACCTTTCCGACACGCTCGTCCACTACGACGGCAAACTTCTTGGATGCCGCATACAGCATGATGGAAGACACCAGTCCCACGACTCCCAGAATGATTACCGCAATCAAAATCACATTCATAACAATGCTTGTTTAAGTATGTTTAATTGTAAATGAGAATTTCCTCGTCAACCGATCCTTGTTCAAGTAGAGCACACCGTAATAGACAGCCAGACTTGCCAATGCCGACAAGGCCGCTATCGGTTCGTCATCCGTGACTTGCAAGGTCGCGAACAAGACAATCATCAACAGTGACAACGGCACGCCGTAAGCCCACAAGACAGCAGTCAGTCCCATCTTCAGGCTTCCCGTCAGCAACACCTCCTCCCCCGTCCGGAAAGAATACGCCTCGGGACTGACGACATCGACCTCCTTCTCCTTGCTTTCCGAAGAATTGCACATTTTCTTGGCCACACAAGACGAACACGCGGAAGACTGGGTAATCTGCACGCAGATGTGTTTTCCTTTCACGCTTTTCACAGTACCTTGATGTACGATGGTATGAGCCATTTCGCGAACTCGATATAACAAATTTCTGCAAAATTAGCATTAATTTAGTTGCTAATGCCCGTTTTTCAGGACAGAAAACGCCCACATTTGTTTTTTTTAACCTATCGCGGGAACTCCCTGCCGAACCCATCGGAAAGCACCGAATACTGGAAATGTTTCCTATACCGCGGCACGGAACCGAGACTTCTTGTTTCGCAGGGATGCCACGTGTTTCCCTCCGGACACGGGTTTACGCGGGAGACCCGTAAAAATTATTCCTTGCCGTCCGTACGCAATATCAGGGTAGTAGCCCCTATGGTCACAATGCTACCGTCTTCCAGCCTCACGCGGTCGTAGTCCGTCAATATGTCGTTCTCATAAAAAGTACCGGTGTTGCTCGGCGCGTCGCGCAAGATGTACGCCAACCGTCCGTCCTTGTCCCGTTTCACGTTGATGATGCAATGCTTGGTGTCCATGCTGGGATCCGCCGTCTCGATGGGAGTGGAGATGGAAGTTCCCCTCACATACCGTCCGATTACGTTGTCGCCCATCCTCAACGGGATTATCTGCTTGTAATGGAATACGTTCTCCACCACCACGATGCTACCGCATCCGCCACCGTCTTCGTCCGCCTTTCCTGCCTTGTGCAAGGCCCGCGACCCAGATACTCCCACACGTATGCCGAACCGCTTGCGGCATTCGGGACATTCAAGGGCGAACGACAGCCTTCCTTCATTCCGCGTTTCGTCGAAAATTACGTAACGGCCGCATTTGGGACAGCGCACCCTTTTCATCCTCCGGATTTCCCTACTTGATATGATAAATCCACGCGGACGCGAACTGCTCGGACTTGCCGCTTAAGGCTTTTTTCTCGGCGCGGGCTTCTGCCTCGGATGCAAATCCCGGGAAAACCACACGTACCATATTCCTGTGCTTATACACTTGCGCCTTGCCGTAACCTTCCTTGTGGAGCCGTTCCACGAGCCTCTTCGCGTTCTTTTCCGAAATCGCGCTGGCCACCACTACGCAATAGCCCTCCGCCGTTGCGACTCCCACCTCTTGGCTGTTCCCGCCTTTCACGGCGGACGCAACCGGTTGCCGTGCGCCCGTTTCCTCGTCCTTGGCTTGCGTCGCTTCCGGCTTGCCCGGCGTTCCGATCCCGTTTTCCTGCGCCGCAGGCATCCACATCAACCGTGCGAACTCGGCACGGTTGCCAGACACGTCTCCCGTGTTCATGGCATCGGGAGAAACCAGAAAGAAAAGCAGAGCCGCGGCGGCTACGGCGGCGATGTTGCGTAACCACGATTTTTTCAAGCTTATCGTGATTTCGCCTCGCGCGCGCGATTCCTTTATTATATCCGCCCTGCCTGTTCCGGGCGTTTCCCCTTGCGCGGACATGGAAGAGAAGCCGTTTGCAGGCAACATACCCGTCTTTCCCGCCTGCAAGGGTTCAAAAAGCAACGCGTCCAGACCGTAATAGGCCGGGCATACCGTACCGGCCTGACACGGGGAAAATTCCACGTTGTTACGCTCGTCCAATGTCAGCGTACCGATGCTACCCAAGTCGCACGTCCCTGTCTCCCACAGTTCCTGCTGCAGGTCGCGGATTTGCTCCCCCAACATGGCTTTCGCTTCCGCTCCGGAGCAATGGTACGCTTCCACGTAAGAATGCACCAACAACCCGTCGTCGGCCTTCAGACGCTCGTTGAAACCCACCGTGCGGACAGGGGGAAGGAACAGGCTCTCTTCCTCCACATATCTGGCAGGGACGTTGCAAGTGACGAACCCGCCCACTTGCGGCACTACCACGCAATCGTGGTCTAACAACAATATCTCGATATGTCTTACCAACTCTTTCACACTACAAATTTACGTTTTTCCCGCGGACACAGCCAATTTTTTGCTGGAAAAGTTATCGAATATTTTCGCCCGCATTACGGGTTACTCTGTTTTTTTATTACTTTTGCATCCGGTCAACAAAAAGAAAATATGGACATAGCGATTGTGGGTAGCGGCTACGTGGGCTTGGTGACAGGAGCTTGTTTCGCCGAAATAGGAGTCAGCGTGACTTGCGTGGACGTGAACCGTGAAAAAATCGAAAAACTCAAACAGGGCGGAATTCCCATTTACGAGCCGGGGCTGAAGGAGCTGGTGTTGAAGAACCGCGAGGCGGGGCGGCTGGACTTCACCACCTCTCTCGAAAGCGTGCTTGACAAGGTGCAGGTGGTATTCATCGCCGTGGGAACTCCTCCCGACGAGGACGGAAGCGCGGACTTGAAATACGTCCTGCAAGTGGCACGGACAATCGGGCGGCACATGACCGGTTACAAGTTGGTGGTCAACAAGAGTACCGTCCCCGTGGGCACGGCACGGAAAGTGTGGCAAACAATCCGGGAAGAACTGAACAAACGCGACCTCGACATCGCTTTCGACATCGCTTCCAATCCTGAGTTCCTGAAAGAGGGCAACGCCATCGGCGACTTCATGAGTCCAGACCGCGTGGTGGTGGGCGTGGAGTCAGAAAAAGCCAAAGATTTGATGACCAAGCTTTACAAGCCCTTCCTCATCAACAATTTCCGCGTGATATTCATGGACATCCCCTCTGCCGAGATGACGAAATACGCGGCCAACTCCATGCTGGCCACGCGCATCTCCTTCATGAACGAAATCGCCAACTTGTGCGAGCGGGTGGGAGCGGATGTCAATATGGTGCGCAACGGCATCGGAGCCGACACGCGCATCGGGCGCAAGTTCCTTTACGCCGGTTGCGGTTACGGAGGTTCCTGCTTCCCGAAAGACGTGAAAGCACTCATCAAGACGGCAGAGCAGAACGGGTACGAGATGAGCGTGCTGAAAGCCGTGGAAACCGTGAACGAACGGCAGAAATCCATACTCTTCCGCAAGTTGGACGCGGCATGGAAACATGAATTGGCGGGCAAGACCGTCACGCTGTGGGGCTTGGCATTCAAACCGGAAACAGACGATATGCGGGAGGCTCCTTCGCTCGTCCTTATCCGAAAGTTGCTGGAAGCAGGATGCACGGTGCGCGTTTACGACCCGGAAGCTATGGATGAATGCCGCCGGTGTCTCGGAAATGCCGTCGTTTACGCCCGCGACATGTACGAGGCGGCTCTCGATGCCGACGCGTTGCTCTTGGTGACCGAATGGAAGATTTTCCGACTACCGGCATGGAGTGTGCTGAAGAAAGCCATGAAAGGACGGCTCGTCATCGACGGACGCAACGTTTACGATGCAGGAGAAATCCGCGATGCCGGTTTTGAATACCATTGCATCGGGAAATAATGAAATGGACACACCTTATTATATATGGTGTCCTTCCGGTTTTCGCGACGACATGGGCGGGGTGTGGAGCGGGAAACGACCGGAGGAGGAGCGAGAGTGTCGCCGATCCGGAAGACGCGGAAGCCAAGGAAGCCCTGCAAGGGATTTGGATTGACAGGGAAACCGGAAACGTTTCTTTCTACGCCAAAGGAGATACCATTTATTACCCCGACACGGCCAACGTGCCGGTACGCTTCTTTATCCGTAGGGACACCTTGTTCTTGTCGGGAGGAGAAGATACGACCGCTTACCCCATAAATCGGGGAGAAGACAGAATCTTCTTTTTCCGTTCGGCCACGGGTGACACAGTGAGACTCGTGCGGTCGGAAGAACCGGGCGACAGCATCTACTTCTCCCGGCGACAGGAAGCTACGCTCACCTACAACGAAGTAGTGAAAAAGGACACGGTGGTGTTCCACGACGGGGAACGCTACCACTGCTACGTCTATGTGAACCCCTCGCGACTGAAGGTGTACAAGACCACCTACACCGACGAGGGCATAGCCGTGCAAAACGCCTATCATGACAACGTCATACACGTCTGCATATACAGGGGAAGGACGTGTCTCTTTTCGCGAGACTATACCCGGAAAAGTTTCACCGGCCTCGTGCCCGGCGACTTCCTGAACCGGGCAATCCTCTCGAACATGGTGTTTTCCCGGACTGCCCCGGACGGATGCCATTTCAATGCCACGGTATGCATCCCCGACGATGCAAGTTGCTATATGGTGGACATCTGTGCGGGATACGATGGCAAGCCGACGATGGAACTCATCGGATATTAAGCCGTATCCCGACCGATTTAAAACTTCCTCCTCGGTTAAACCTTGTTAAAGTAAGAGGGGTGGAAACGGGAAAGAACTTAACTTCGCGGCAAAAATCGGGCGAAAGAAAGATTTTGCCGTCCCGCTCCCGAAGATGGTACGGACAGGCCGACGAACAACACTTGTCAAACCTAATCAAACGGATATGGAAAAGTTGCGCAAGTTTTTGGTTTTCCTCTTGTTGTCGCTCTTCACCTTGGCAACTCGGTCGCAGGACGCACGGACGGCGACGGGAAGGATTACCGACGAAAACTCCCGCCCGATAACGGGTGCTACGGTAGTCATGCAGACACTGGACTCCGCGTTCATTGCCTCCGCCGTCTCCGATGCTGACGGACGTTTCTCGTTACCGGAACGGCCTGAGCGTTACCGGCTAATCGTGCAACATATTTCCTACCGCCCGCAAACCGTGGAGGAGGAAGGAGCGGACGCGGGAACCATCGTGTTGCAAGCGGAGGAACACGCTGTCGGAGAGGTGGTGGTCGAGGCGGAGCGTCCCGTAGTTAGGGTGGACGACGGACGGTTGAGCTACGACCTGAGGCAAATCGTCCGGAACATGGCCGTGAACAACGCCTACGAGGCCCTGCTGAGGTTACCCGGCGTGCAGGAAGAAAGGGGCGTACTGACATTGGCCGGTGCGGGAAACGTCACCGTCATCCTGAACGGAAAAGCCGGCACGATGGATGCCGCTCAACTGGCCGCCCTTCTGCGCAATACGCCCGTGAGCCGCGTGGAGAAAGTGGAGGTGATGTATAGCACGCCCCCGAAATACCACGTGAAGGGAGCTTCGCTCAACGTCGTGTTGCGCCGCCCCGACGGCTACTCCTTTCAGGGCGAAACGGACATGGAATACGTCAACCGGTATTACAGCGAGATACGGGGCACGCGCACTTTCCGTTACACGACTCCGAAGCTCGCCATTGACGCGACGTATGGAGGAAACCGATCTCACACGATGCAGCATTACAACTTGTTCTCGCGCCACACCCTGGACGGGCAGGTGCATTCCATCAACGAGAACGAAAGGATTCGCTCCAAAGGATACACGCACGACTTGCGGCTGGCCGCGGAATATCATTTCGACAAGAGCCGTAGCATCGACCTGGCCTACACCGGAAGTTTGTCGCCACACATGAAAGCGGGCGTACAGACCGAAGGAAACTTTCAGACCACCGGCATCGACGGAAAATCGGAAAGCCGCATGCACAACGTCGCCCTGCATTTCCGTCCGGTAGCCGGGCTGGATATCGGCGCGGACTACACGCACTTCACCACGGACGTGAGGCGGGAAATGCTCGCCGACTATGTCGGCGGCGGCACGGACAAGTTCTCCCTTGTCGGCGGACAAAAGATTGACCGCTACAACGTGTATGCCGACCGAACCCGCCAACTGTCCGGAGGGTGGATTGCGGGCTACGGTGCGTCATACACACAGACGTGGAACCACGACTTCCAGACTTACAGCGAGGTGGAGGGCGACATCGAAACGCCTTCCACGGATGCCGGGCAAAAAGAGCGTACCGCCGACTTTTACCTTTCTTTGGGCAAACGCCACGCAGGCGGACTATCTTGGTCAGCCTCCGGCAAGGGGGAATACTATTCCATCGGCGGCTACCACAAATGGACTTTCTACCCCGAGGCATCGCTCACGTACATGAAGACTCCCAAGCACATCCTCCAACTCACATTTTCCTCCCAAAAGGATTATCCCGGCTACTGGCAAATGAAGCCGTCGGTCAGCTACATCAACGGATACTCCGAGACGCTGGGTTCGCCCGGACTGCGCCCGGAAACGACTTACCGCCTGAATGCCAATTACATCGTGAAACAGAAATACGTCTTCGGTTTGTTCTTCGTCCGGACGAAGGATGAATTCATGCAAGTCCCATACCAGTCGACGGAACGTCTGGCCTTGATTTACATGACGACGAACTGGAATTATTCCCAATACGCGGGATTTATGTCATCTGTTCCTTTCCGCGTCGGGCGGTGGTGGGAGTCGTGCGCCACCCTCGTGAGCCAGTATGCGCACCATCGTTGCGACGACTTCTTCGACATCCCCTTCGACCGCAAGAAATGGATTTCCCGGTTCAGCTGGGACAACACCTTCAAGGCGGGCAGCCATCTGGCTTTCGAATTGCAAGGCTTCGTGCAGACCCCGGCCATACAAGGAACATTCGATTTGAAGACGACGGGGTCGGTGAGCGCGGGAGCCAAATGGACCTTCTACAAGGATAGAGCCACGCTCTCTGCCCGTTGCGACGACATATTCAACACTGGCTTGCCGGAGGGAAGGGTGAATTACCGCGGCCAAGACCTGAGGATGGAAAACGCCTTCTACCTGAGGACGTTCACGCTGGGCTTCGTCTTCCGCTTCGGTGGCTACAAGGAAAAAGAAATCAAGAAGCCGGACACATCGCGCTTCGGGCATTGAGTGTCCGGTTTCCGCACGTTTTCCCGGAACTTAGAAAGCGACCCGACGGACTCCCCGCACGCTGGTTTCTCGTTCTGCGCAAGTCGATTACGCCTTGTCAAGCGGTTATTGTCCGAATGTTCAAGAAGCCACGACTTTCTGAGAAAGAAAAGAAAGTTGCGGAAATTTTGTTATTTGGACAAAATTCCTTAACTTGCACCGTAATTCACTAACAAAGACTGATAAGATGAAAAAATTCTTCCAAGAATTTAAACAGTTCGCCATGAAGGGAAACGTGGCGGACATGGCTGTCGGCATCATCATCGGCGGTGCGTTCGGCAAAATCGTGTCGTCCATCGTGGCAGATGTCATCATGCCCCCCATCGGCCTACTTGTAGGTGGGGTGAACTTTACAGACTTGAAAATCACGCTGAAAGAGGCGGTCATGGATGGTGCCACAGAAGTAACTCCCGCCGTGACGCTGAACTACGGCAACTTCATCCAGACGATGCTGGACTTCATCATCGTGGCTTTCGCCGTGTTCTTGCTCGTGAAGGGAATGAACGCCCTCAACAGGAAGAAGAAAGAGGAACCGGCACCTCCCACCGCACCTCCCGCCGATATCCAACTGCTCACAGAAATCCGTGACTTGTTGAAAAAAGAAAAATGAACGTGGGAATGGAATAAAGATTTTTCCAAGATTTCAGATTAACCAGGGATGTAAATTCAATCCTTACAGATGCCTTATAGCTCATCAACCACGTAGTTGAAGGAGTTTCGAAGTTGATATATGGGGTTTGTATTAATGTCTCCTTATTTAGTGCCCGTGCAGGTTAAGTCGCCGTATCTGCACCATAAGTAAGGGATTTAAGGAAGATTGTTTCCAGCCTTCCTGTTTTATATTTTTCATAGGATTTTAGATTGGGGAAGTACACCGTCTATGAAGACAGTGTACTTTTTGCTACCAATAGTCCCTGACATGTCAAACTATTGGGTTTGTTTGAGACAACCTTGCCAATGATCCGCCTTACTTTCCGTCTAGGGATGCCAACAAGAACGCTGGCAAACTCATGTCCAACGCGGGAATTTGTATCTGCACGAAGATTTCATCGAACTGGAACAAGAACTTGCAAAATACAGGGACTATACTCCTGCTTTCTTGAAAATCAGGCGATAATTTCCGACATCAGCGTTCCAAAAAGCATTCGGAAGACGATGGTGCGGCTATACGTGCCTCCCGTGACCTAAATAGTCACGCACAGCCGTCGCCCGGCGGCTGACAATGTAACCGCCATGCGAAAGCGTTACAATTCCACCAGGATGCGGGCGTTGACCTGCCGCCCGGTCAGATAGTTGGGCACGGCGTATTGCCGGTTGGTCACGTCCGTCACCCAATAGTACGAACTTACGTTGCTGGTATCAAACAAGTTGAAGCAGTCCACGCCCAACCAGACGTTACGTAGGAAGCGGACAAAACTCTTTTGCATACTGCCATCTTCGTTATCCAGCAAGCGGTAGCTCATGCCGATGTCCACGCGCTTGTAAGCAGGGGCGCGGAAATTCATGCGTTCCAGACCCGTGTGGGGCGGGGCGAAAGGAAGCCCGTCGGCGATGTTGGCCCTCAGCGTCATCTTCCAGCGCGTCGTGCCGGGGAAAAAGTCACTGAAGAAGAAGTTCAGGTTGTAGAGCTGGTCGGTAGCCTGGGGGAAGCTCCTGCCGCCCACCTTCTGCCGGGCCTTCATCAGGCTGAAACAAATCCAGGAGTCCGTACCCTCCACGAACTCCCCGAAGAGCTTGAAGTCGACACCGGCGGTATATCCTGATGCAATGTTGCCGCCGTAATACACGATTTTCACGTTGTCCACGTTGTATGGAACCAGATTGTCCAGAACTTTGTAATAGACCTCCGCGGTGAACTTGAAGGGGCGGTCTACGAGTTTGAACTTGTAGTCACCGCCCAACACGACTTGGAACGAACGTTGCGACTTGATGTCGCGGTTCAGCCGCACCGTAGCGGAGACACCGGTGGTCACGGAGTCGCGGAGTTCCTTGTAGAAAGGAGACTGGTAATACAATCCCGTGGCGATGCGGAACGTGAAATCCTCGTTGAAGGAAGGAATTATGCCGAGCGAGACACGCGGGCTGAACAGCCATTCCCTGTTCCAACTCCAGTAACTCAGCCGCGCCCCGCAGTTGAGGGAGAAGATGCCCCCGCGGTTGGCAAACCGCCAGGTATCCTGGGCATAGGCCTCGAGGCGGTCGCTCCTGATGCGGTTGTAAGACTTCAGGTTGTAAACCAAGTCCAGACGGTTGCCCGTGTGAGGGACGGAGTATCCGGCAGAATCGCGCATCTCCCATTCGCGGGAGTCCTCCCTGATGATTTCGCGTTTCCACGTGAGGCCGGCCTGTATGTCGTGCCCATTCGGCTTGTGCGAGAACAAGACTTTCAGGCTCTTCATGTTGGCATCCAAGTAGTTGCGGGCATGTTCCATGTAGGTTCCCACTCCCAACTGTTCGGTCGTGTTGGTCTCCTCGAGCCAATATTGCCCCCTTATGTCGTAGGTTTCCCGCTCTTTGGTGGCGAATGCCGAGGCCAAGAGGGAAATTTTCATGCGCCCGGTAAAGCTATATGACAGTCTCAACGTGCCGAACACCGTGCGGAAGAGGTCCTTCTCCTGCCCGTCGAAATACACACGGAACGACTTGACGTCCTGCATCGTGCCGAAATTCGTTTGACGGTTCTCCGGTACGAACTCGTATCTGTCCTGCGATATGTTCCCGATGAAGTCCAGACCCCAACGCCTGTCGGGCGACCAGCTGGCGTAAGTCTGATAGTCGAGGAAACGCGGGCTGTACTCTCCTCTGGTTTCCAACGACCCCAACATGTACTGGTTGGTCTTGTAACGAATGCCGTGGGTCATGCCGAATTTCTTTTTGGCATAACCCACGTAAATGCCGGCACCCAAAAGACTGGCCGATGCCGACGCCTCGGACTTCCTCGGCTTCTTGTAAGTGATGTCCAATACCGACGACATCTTGTCCCCGTACTTGGCATCGAAGCCCCCGGCCGAGAAACTGACATCTTCCACCATGTCGCTGTTGATGACGCTCAGTCCTTCTTGCCGGCCGGAGCCGACAAGCATGGGGCGGTAAACCTCCACTCCATTGATATACACGCTGTTCTCATCGAAGCTCCCGCCACGCACGTTATACTGCGAACTCAACTCGTTGTGCGTGCTGACCCCCGCCTGTGTGGCGACCAGTTCCTCCACGGCGTTCCCGGTAGTAGAGGGCATCCGTTTCAAGTCCTTGGCATTCAGGCGTTGCGTGGAATTCAACTGCCTCCGTGTTTCCTTCACCGTCACCTCGCCCATGTCGATGCTTTGAGCCTGCAGGGTGACGTTGAGTCGCAAGATGCCTTTGGGGCGAACCAACATCCTTTTCTTGGTAACGTAGCCTATCATGCTGAAAGACACTGTCACGGTATCGGCAGAGAAGAACTCCAGCCGGTAACGACCTTGAATGTCCGTGGTTGTGCCGGCGGACTGCCCTTCCACTTTCACGATGGCAAGAAACACCGGAGCTTCTTCCTCGTCCACCACGCGTCCCGACAACGACACCATGCCTTGGGCGGTGACGCGCAAGATGGAAACGGTAGAAAGGAAAAGGCAGAATATGAATCTGAAAAGTCTTGCTTCCACTTCTTGTTGTTTGCTTATACCTTATTAAATAACGCAGAAACATGCTTTTTTGTATAAAGGAACGTAGATTTAATATCATGTCACGACATTTGAAGGACTTCTGAGAAACATCGACCGCCCGCGCGGACGGGTGCGGACGCTCTCCCCTCGGTTCCGCAAACAGGAACGCCCTCCCCTTGATAGTTTCCCCCAATCCCGTTTCGTCCGTGCGACGATTGCCGACAGATTTCTTGCATATTCACGGATTTTTGACGAACTTTGCGGAGTTCACGCGCAGGAAACAACACCTATAGGGTGCGTCCACTTCCAATCCGTCGGCTGAAGCAGATGTGTACCTCTTTCCGGCATGAACGATTTGACGAATAAACCGGCAACCCTGACAATGAAACAATATCTCGACTTGCTACGCGAAATACTGGCGGAAGGCGTGGAGAAGGCCGACCGCACGGGGACGGGCACGTTCAGCGTGTTCGGTCGGCAAATGCGGTTCAACATGGAGAAAGGATTCCCGTTGCTTACCACAAAGAAACTGCACTTGAAGTCCATCATCCATGAACTGCTTTGGTTCCTGCGAGGCGACACCAACGTGAGATACCTGCAGGAACACGGCGTGAAAATCTGGAACGAATGGGCCGGAGAAGACGGCGACTTGGGACACATCTACGGCTACCAATGGCGTTCGTGGCCAGACTACGAGGGCGGCTTCATAGACCAGATACGGGAAGCCGCGGACACTATCAGGCACAACCCCGACTCGCGACGCATCATCGTCAGCGCATGGAACGTCGGCGACCTTCGCCACATGAACCTGCCTCCCTGCCACGCCCTATTCCAGTTCTACGTGGCCGACGGCAGGCTGAGCCTTCAACTCTACCAGCGTAGCGCGGACATGTTCCTCGGTATCCCGTTCAATATCGCGTCTTACTCCCTCTTACTCATGATGATGGCGCAGGTGACGGGACTGGAAGCGGGAGACTTCGTGCACACGCTGGGTGATGCGCACATCTATAAGAACCACGTGGAACAAGTGAGGTTACAACTCTCCCGTGCGCCGCGTCCCTTGCCCCGCATGACGCTCAACCCGGACGTGAAGGACATTTTCGACTTCAAGTTCGGGGACTTCGCATTGGAAAGCTATGACCCTTGGCCGCACATTGCAGGCACAGTTTCCGTATGACACGCCAAACGTTCCTCCCGTCAATGATATCCATTATCGCGGCCATCGCGCACGACCGCGCCATCGGTTTCCGGAACCGCTTGCTGTACCGCCTCCCCGACGATATGAGACGCTTCAAGGCACTCACCACGGGACACACCGTCATCATGGGACGCAAGACTTTCGAGTCGCTCCCCAAAGGGGCGTTGCCCCACCGGCGCAATATCGTGCTGAGCAGGGACAAGGCCGCCTTTTTCCTCGGTGCGGAAACTTTCGCAAGTCTGGAAGAAGCCCTGTCGCATTGCAACGATGACGAAGAGATATTCGTCATCGGCGGCGAAAGCGTGTACAAGGAAGCCCTTCCGTTTGCACAAAAGTTGTATCTCACGGAGATAGAAGACACGCCCGCGCATGCCGATGCTTTTTTCCCGCCCCTCGCCCCTGGCCGTTGGGAACTCGTGCAATCCAATAGCCACGACGTAGACGACAAGCATCCCTTTCCTTTCTCTTTCAAAGACTACCGGAGAAAGGAATGACACACGAAGTGCCGGGAAAACTTATCCCTCGGACGGGGAAACGCAGGATCCTTGACTTCCGGAGAATACAAGAGTCGCCTCGCTTATCCCTTCACGAGGCGACATTCTTCACTCTCCGGTTATTCCTCTCCTACCACGTCCGCACCCAAGCTCTCCATAACTACTTTCCCCTTCTCAAAGCATGGAATGGGCATCTGCCTGTTGATTGCCTCATGGAAAGAAATGATGGTCTCGGAACGCTGTAAACCCAAAGGTTGCAGCTTGTCGTGGATGATACTCAACATATGATGGTTGTTCCGGGCGTAAATCTTGATGAACATGTCATAATCGCCGGTCGTGTAATGACATTCCACCACCTCCGGGATTTTCCTTAATTCCTCCACCACACGGTCGAAATCCAAAGGGTCTTTCAGGAAAAGACCCACGTAGGCACAAGTCTCGTAGCCTATTTTCTCCGGATTCAGCACGAACTGGGAACCTTTCAAGACACCCAAGCGGGTCAGTCTCTGTATGCGTTGGTGAATCGCGGCTCCCGACACATGGCAGGCACGAGCCACCTCCAAGAAAGGAATACGCGCGTTTTCAGCAATCAATCTCAGTATCTGCTCGTCAAAAGCATCCAAATTAGCAATCCCCATAGTTTATTCTTTTATTTATTGCAAAAATAAGGAAAAACAAAAGAACGAACAAAGACATTTGCTAAAATCATGAAAAAAACGGCATCCCCGTATGGAAATGCCGTTTGCCAAAGATTTTCCCCTTGTCAATTCCGCCTTGCGGCCGAATAGTTGATTTTCAAAGCCCACGACTTGCGCAACACTTGCTTGATATCGGTGATGATACCCATCTGCGTGTGCTGATCCACTTTCATGGAGACAGTCTGCGCTGCCTGGTCTGTCATCCTCGTGCGTTCCTCCGCGATGAAGTCCATCACCTCGGCCGGCTCCGCGAACTTGTCGTTCAACTGGATACGCGTACCCGAACCCAGCGCGGCTCGCAACTGATCTGTCGGTGGCCCCACATATATGAAGGAAACCGCAGACTTCTTTTCCAACTTCTCCAATTCCGTACCCGACGGCACCGTGAACTTCACTTTCAGCGTGACTTCCCGCATGGTGGTCACAATCATGAAGAAGAACAAGATGGTGAATATCAAGTCGGGGAGTGAAGACGTGTTCAATTCCGGCAATTCCTTGCCGCCGCCTCTGCTAAATCGTCCCATCAGTCTGTTCCTCCATAGTTTTTAGGTTCAGCTTCGGAAATCTTCTGCGGGTAATACTCGCGGATAGCTGTTTGATGCTCGTCATCCAAAGCCTCATAGACTTTCCCGAACTTGGCCTTGCTCAATTCGTCTCTCAACTCGTTGTAAGCGCGAACCAACTCGTTCTGAACCTGGAAATACACATTGTAACTCGTTCCGCGGTCTGTCTGCACGGAAACTATATGCTTGTCCGTCACGGCACACATGCCCAACAAAGGTATGTTCTTGGCGTGTTTCTCCGGCAGGTTAGGGCTGTTGTTCTCGTTTTTGACGAATTCTTTCACCCTGTCGCACAACTGCTCAATCCCGATGAAGTCGCCTCCACACATGAGTTGACCCACGGAATTGACCTTGACCATCAACACGTTTCTCTCTTTCACGTCTATCTCGGCTTCGTTTTGTTCATCTTCGGGCGGAGGCGGCAAGCGTCTTGCCAAGCCGGAATCCGTATCCATTGATGTTGTCACAAGGAAGAAGATAAGCAATATGAAAGAAATATCCGCAGTCGAACTGGCGTTCAAGCTTGGTACTTTCCTCTTTTTTCTTGCCATTTCTTTCTCTTAATTTAGACGTTTCCCTTATTTCTTCTTCTTCATCACGCCGGTCATGTTGAAGACGACCGCTATGGAGGTCAGCAACAACATGATATAGATTGACACCATGAACATGTCGGTCACCGTGACCATGGAGGCCGATGTCACGGTGCCGTCGGCGGCCGTGAAATCGGTTTCATTCAGGTTGCAGACCCAACCCACCACCAAGGATATCACCAAGATGGCAAAGGAAACGGCACTGACCTTTCCTCCGGGCACGCCGCTGATGTCGCCCCCCTTGGAACCCATGGAAATCTTTATGCTGCGGATAACGCTCCAAATCGCCAACACAATCGTCACGGCGAACATGCCGTACATCAGCCACATCAGGCCTTCCGTGCATTTGGGGGCGTTGTAGTCTCCCACCGGATTGTCGTATCCAAATCCGAAGAATGCCGCGAAGAACAACACGATGATTGCGAAGCAGGCATACAGGACATAATACGACGTCATATATTTCTTTGCTGCCATAACGCCAAATTATTTTTTCAGGTTATACTTCATGCACATGTCAAGCAATGAAATGGTGGCTTCTTCCATGTTAGAAGTGATTTCCTCGATTTTGGAAAGGATATAGTTGTAGAACACCTGCAACACCAACGCGACGATGATACCGAAAATCGTGGTAATCAAGGCCACTTTCATACCACCGGCCACGATAGTCGGGGAGATATCGCCGGCCTGTTGGATTTGGTCGAAGGCCATCACCATACCAATCACCGTTCCCAAGAACCCGAGTGACGGAGCCATGGCGATGAACAACGTAATCCAAGAGCAACCTTTCTCCAGATAACCGGCTTGCACCGCGCCGTATGCCGTAATGGAACGCTCCACGTCTTCCACGCTGTCGTTGAAACGCATCAAGCCTTGATAGCAGATGGAAGCGATGGGGCCGCGCGTGTTGCGGCAGATGTTCTTCGCGCCTTCGATGTCTCCGGCAGTCAGCTTCTCCTCAATCTGTGCCATAAGTTTCTTGGAATCAATCTCGGCCAAGCTCAAGTAAATGATACGTTCGATGCAGAAAGCCAAACCGAACACCAAGGCAACGGCTACCAGTGACATGAAGCCCGCGTCACCTTCGATGAACTTCGTCTTCAACGCTTTGTGGAAGCTCTCTTCCTCCACCGGGGCGGGAGCTGCTTCTGCTTCGTCCGTGGTTGCCTCGGCCGCTGCCGTGTCGACAGCCGCACTGTCTACCGTCGTGGCGGCTGTGTCCGTCCCTGCAGTGGCTTCGTCTGTCTGTGCCATCATGGATTGTGTCGCACCAAATGCGAATACTCCAAACATCGCAATAATTGCAAAAAACTTTTTCATTGTGTGTCTAAAATTTTAAGATTAATTTAATTGTTACTGTTTCCTTTTCCTTTTTCTTTATATGTGTCGCGGAGAGAGGGGGATTCGAACCCCCGATGCGCTTTGGGCGCATACACGCTTTCCAGGCGTGCCTCTTCAACCGCTCGAGCATCTCTCCCTCCCAAAACGGGTGCAAGTTACGAAAAAAAACGTAAGCAACCGCTTTCACGTACAAAAATATTAATTTTTTTCCGTTCTATCGCCCTCCTTTGCAAAAAAAGTTCACTTGCCACACAAAAAGATTAAAATTAACATTTCGTCGACTTCAGTCGCGGGCGGCGGGATATGTTTTCAGGGCGTTTTCGTATGTCCGCTCGGCGACCTCCTCCACGGGCAAGCCGTAAACTTCCGCCATCTTCGCCAACGTGTACCGGACGTAGGAACTCTCATTCCTCTTGCCGCGGCAAGGTACAGGCGACAGGTAAGGGGCATCGGTCTCCAGCACCACCCTCTCTAACGGGATTTGCCGCAACACCTCCGGCAAGGCGGACTTCTTGAATGTCAGCACGCCGTTGATGCCTATCATGAATCCCTCGAACGAAAGCAGTTCACGCGCCTCTTCCGCCGTCCCTCCGAAACTGTGGAACACTCCGCCGATGCCCATCCGGCGGAAAGGAGAAAGCAAAGCCACCAGCTCCTTCTGTGCGGCACGGGAATGAATCATCAGGGGCAAGCCGTAAGATAGCGACCATTCCACCTGATGGCGGAATGCCTCCTGCTGTTCCTCGTAATAAGTGCGATTCCAATAGTAGTCGAGTCCCACCTCACCGATGCCTATGAAAGGTTGGCCGGACTGCAACAACGCCTCCATGCGTGCGAGCACCTCACCGTAATCCGCCTTCACTTCCGAGGGGTGGAGTCCCAACATCGGGTAAAAGAAACGCGGATGCCCGGCGCACAGCCTTAACATGGCGGAAACCGTCGATTCGTCTATGTTGGGAAGGAACACCTTTTCCACGCCGCTCCGCAGGGCGCGTGAAACCACCTCGTCCACGTCGCCGACAAAGGCATCGTCGAACAAATGGGCATGCGTGTCGATGATTCTCATGGTTCGCTACTCCCCTCCCCCTGCCTTTCACGATTTCCGGCTCAACAAGCTTTGCGCCATCTCCCACAAGGGTGCCTTCCTTTCGCCGGGCAGGTTTATCTTGTCCAAGATTTCATGCGCACGGTTGAAATAGAAGCGGATTTTCCCGTCGCACAAGGCGCGGATGCCAATCTTGTCATACAGTTCCGTCACGGCGGCTATCTTTTCTTCCGGGGCGTATGTTCCCTCTTCCTTCTCCATCCATCGTTCCAACCGCTCGCGGTCGGCCGGTAAGGCACGCCCCAACGCGTTGATAAGCAAGTACGTCTTCTTGTTGCACAGGATATCGCCCCCGATTTTCTTCCCGAACACCGCCGGGTTGCCATACACGTCCAAGTAGTCGTCCTGCAACTGGAAAGCCAGGCCGAGGTTCTCGCCGAAGCGGTAGAGGAGTTCGGCATCTTCGTGCGGGGCACCGGCCAGCCACGCTCCCGTTTTCAGTGCGCAGGCCAACAGAACGGATGTCTTCAGGCGGATCATCTCCATGTATTCTTCTTCGCTGACATCCGCCCGCGTCTCGAACTCCATGTCGTATTGCTGTCCCTCTCCTATTTCGAGAGCCGTTTCCGTGAACAAGTCCATGATGCCGGCCAGACTTTCCGCCGGGCATCCCCGTTGCATATAACGGTAAGCCATGACCAGCATGGAGTCGCCGCTCAGTATCGCGGCGTTGTCGTTCCACCTCCTGTGCACCGTGGCCATTCCCCGCCGCACGTCCGCCCTGTCCATCAAGTCGTCGTGCAACAACGTGTAATTGTGGTAAATCTCGATGGCCAGGGCTTGAGAGCTGATGACTTCGACATCTTCCTTGTAAAGGTTGTACGCCATGAGCATCAACACCGGCCTGATTCGTTTCCCTCCCATCGAGAGGACGTAACGTACCGGCTCGTAGAGTTCCGCGGGTCGTCGCCGGAAAGTCATCCCGGCAATTTCGCCGTTGACATATTCCAAAAGTTCCCTCCAACCATACATGAGCCACTGTCTTCACGAAAGAAGGCTGCCGCGGGCAGCCTCCCTATCATGACTTACGCATCATCATACGTTATACTATTGCAACCTGAACATCACCGGCAACGAGAACTTCACGCGCACCGGTTTTCCTCTCTGTTTTCCGGGGCTCCACTTCGGCATCAGCTTCAACACGCGCTCGGCCTCTTTCGACAGATAAGGGTCAGGGCTGCGCACTATCTTGATGTCGACAATGGAGCCGTCCTTGTTCACCACGAACTGCGCGTACACACGACCTTGGATGCCCTGCTCCACGCAAATGGAGGGATACCTGATGTTGTCGGCCAACCACTTCATGCAGGCTTCCTCGCCGCCGGGGAAGCGCGGGTTTTCCTCCACTATCTCATAAATCTGGTTCTCGTCGACTTCCTCCACCACCGGAGCCACCGGCCCGGCGGCAACGGGACCCGCATTCCCCGTGCCCGGGGTGGCGACGACGGGTTGGTTGACTTCTTCAGTGGTTTGCACTTCCTCTTCCACCAATTCCGTCTCGTTGGTCACGATGTTCAGGATTTCCGCGATTTTGGGGGCGGCGGCGGGAGGGGGAGTCGTCACTTCCGGCTGTTGCGTGATGGGTATCATGTCTTCCTCCACCGCCGTCACGAATACCGGTTCCGCCTCGATAACTTTCCTCTCGTGCTGTGTCCACTCGAATGCGACGAACATGGCCGACAAGGCCAAGACAAGGCCTAACAACAACCCCGTGCCTTTCTTGCCCTCGAGATCTGCGCTCAATGATTTTTTGATTTCCATATTATTTAGTTTTTACGTATTCTTCATGCACGGGCAAAAGTAACACATTTTTTTCATATTCTCATGCACTTTGCCCCATTTTTTTCCCGTTCCCGCGTTTTTTTTCGCATCCGGCATCCTAAGATCTCGCTTTTCCGCACTCCTTTCACATAACGGCACGCTCATACGGATTTATCACGCGAATGTAACCATGTATTTCGGAAAATCCGTATCTTTGGCAACAAAATTCATCCTTGATGACGAAAAAGATTGTTTTGACCCTATACATCCCGCTCGCCGCCGCGTCACGCGCCCAGGAAAGCAACTCCGTGTTCAACTTCCTGGAAACGCCGGTGTCGGCGCATGCCACGGCACTGGGCGGACACAACGTCTCCCTGATAGAAGACGATGCCTCGCTCGTTTTCGGCAACCCCGCATTGCTCAGTTCCGTCAGCGACAATACGCTGGGGCTCAACTACATGACTTATTTGCAGGGATGCAACGTGGGGAGCGCGGCTTTCGTCAAGATAGTGGGGGAGCGGTCCACGGCGGGCATCACGGCTCAGTACGCTCATTACGGCACCATGGACGAAACCACGCCCGACAACGTGACCGTGGGTTCTTTCTCGGCCATGGACATGGCCTTGGGCGGCATGTACGCTTACGACCTGAGCGACCGTTGGGCAGGCGGAGTGACGGGCAAGTTCATCTATTCGAAATACGGAGACTTTTCGTCCGTGGCGCTGGCCGCGGACTTGGGGGTGAACTATTACGACGAGGACGCGGACTTCTCGTTCTCGGCCGTGGCACGCAACTTGGGCGGGCAGGTGAAGTCCTTCGGCGACACCCACGAGAAGCTGCCCTTTTCCTTGCAAGCCGGTTTCACGAAAGGATTCGAACACGCCCCGTTCCGCGTGTCCGTCACCCTCACGGATTTGACTCGCTGGGACAAGGACTATTACTCCGCGTCGGGCAAAGAGGTGTCGGCGGGCAAGGTGTTCATGAACCACCTGGCGGCGGGCGTGGATTTCCTGCCTACCGGCCGCATATACCTGTCCTTGGGCTACGACTTCAGGAAAGCCAACGAGATGAAAGCGGCAGGCTCTTCCCGCGCCGCCGGCCTTTCTGCCGGCGGAGGCATCCTGCTTTCCCGTTTCGGCTTCGGCCTGGCCTACGCCCAATACCACCTTTCCGCCCCTTCTTTCGTGTTCAACGCTTCTTGCCGCTTGTGAGGGCATCCCGTCGCAAACCTTACACATTATTATATATAATAACGACATGAAGAAAATCACGGTTGCCATAGACGGTTTCTCGTCTTGCGGGAAAAGCACGATGGCCAAAGACCTGGCCCGCGAGGCTGGCTACGTTTACGTCGACAGCGGTGCCATGTACCGCGCCGTCACACTTTACTGTCTCCGGCACGGAATGTTCCGCGGCGACGAGGTGGACACCGCCCGCCTGAAAGCCGCCCTTCCGCGCATGGACATCTCTTTCAGGCTCGATCCGGAGACGGGCAGGCCCCTGACTTGTCTGGACGGAACCTTGGTGGAAGACGACATCCGCACGCTGGCCGTGTCGTCGAAAGTCAGCGTCGTGGCCGCGCTCGGTTTCGTGCGCGAGGCCATGGTCAGCATTCAGCAACGGATGGGACGGGAGAAAGGCATCGTCATGGACGGGCGGGACATCGGCACGACGGTGTTCCCCGACGCCGAGCTCAAGATCTTCGTCACCGCCTCGCCCGAAATCCGCGCCCGGCGCCGCTACGAAGAGCTGCGCGCCAAAGGAGAGAAGGGAAGTTACGAGGAAATACTGGAAAACGTGAAGGAACGCGACCGGATAGACGCGGGTCGCGCCGTAAGTCCGCTCCGCAAGGCCGCCGACGCCATAGAGCTGGACAACAGCCACATGACCATCCCCGAACAAAGGGAATGGCTCGCGGCCCGGTTCCGCAAAGCCGTGGAGGCGGAATGAAACGAATGCGGCGCGGCGGACGGCAAGACGCGGGGCGGCGCGGCGGGAGGGCGGCATGAACCGCCACCCGGCACGGAGGACAGCGGCTCCCATGGCGCGGGGGCGATGGCATCCGTGCGAGGCGGAAGAAGGGGTCGCCTGCCGCAACTTCGAAAACACAAGGGATTGTCACGAATGAAGATAGAAATAGATCAAGGGTCAGGCTTCTGCTTCGGCGTGACCCGCGCCATCAACAAGGCGGAAGAAGAACTGGCGCGCGGAGCCACGCTCTACTGTCTGGGCGACATCGTGCATAACGGCAAGGAATGCGACCGCCTGAAGAGGCTCGGCCTCGTCACCATCGACCACGCCGCTTTCTCCGCCCTGCACCGCGCCAAGGTGCTCCTGCGCGCCCACGGCGAGCCCCCCGCCACCTACCGTCAGGCCGAAGCCAACGGGATTGAAATCATCGATGCCACCTGCCCCGTGGTGCTCCACCTGCAGGAACGCATCAAGAGGGAACACCGGGAAAGTGCCGCCGGGAACGGGCAAATCGCCATCTACGGGAAGAACGGCCACGCCGAAGTACTCGGCCTTGTCGGGCAGACCGACGGCAAGGCCATCGTCATCGAGTCGCCGGAAGAAGTGGACAAGTTGGACTTCGGACGGGACATTTGCCTGTATTCGCAAACCACCAAACCGCTGGAGGGCTTCCGTAAAATCGTGGACTACATCAGCGGACACATCTCCCCCTCGGCCACTTTCC
The DNA here is from genome assembly GCA_964523985.1 of uncultured Paraprevotella sp. Classification (GTDB taxonomy): domain Bacteria; phylum Bacteroidota; class Bacteroidia; order Bacteroidales; family Bacteroidaceae; genus Paraprevotella. The sequence continues at coordinate 3,411 of CAZGBV010000011.1, read as the reverse complement.
GTTACTACGACACCATCTGCCGCCAAGTGGCCAACCGCATACCGCACATCCGCGACTTCGCCGCACGCCACGACGCTATCCTTTTCGTGTGCGGCAAGAAAAGTTCCAACGGGAAAGTCCTGTACGGCGAATGCCGGGGCGTGAACCCCCGCTCGTACCTGGTGGACGCCGCATCGGAGATAGACTTCTCCGAGCTGGAGGGTTGCCGCTCGGTAGGCATCTGCGGAGCCACGTCCACGCCGAAGTGGCTGATGGAGGAATGCGCCGAGGCCATCCGGGCACGGGTGTAAGCCCGCCCCCGTTTACCGGAGCGAGGCGAAGTATTCGTCGAGCAACTGCTTGGCAGCCGCGAAGGAAGTCTGCCGTCCTGACAACACCGAAGATTCGGCCTCGGCCAAGCGTGAAGCGATTAGTCCGTTTCGGAAGAAACTGTTGCGCAACTGCTCGTCGATGGTTTCGTACATCCAGTATTTTGACTGCTCGTTGCGCCGGCGCTCGAAATATCCGTTACCTTTCACGAAATCCACGTAACGATACACCATGTCCCAGATTTCCTTCACGCCCGAGCCGTAAAAGCCGGAATAGGTGAGAACCTGCGGCATCCATCCGCTTTCGGGCGCGGGGAACAGTTGCAACGCGTTGCGAAACTGCGTGGCGGCCAGATGGCATTTGTCCACGTTGTTCCCGTCGCACTTGTTGATGACGATGCCGTCGGCCATCTCCATGATGCCCCGCTTGATGCCCTGCAGCTCGTCGCCCGTACCCGCCAGCTGGATGAGCAGGAAGAAGTCCACCATGGAATGGCAGGCCGTCTCGCTCTGCCCCACGCCTACCGTCTCCACGAAAATCTTGTCGAAGCCGGCGGCCTCGCACAAGATAATCGTTTCGCGCGTCTTGCGTGCCACACCGCCCAGCGAGCCGGCCGCGGGGCTGGGGCGGATGAAAGAGTCGGGATGCACGGCCAGTTTCTCCATGCGCGTCTTGTCGCCCAGTATGCTTCCCTTGCTGCGCTCGCTGCTGGGGTCGACAGCCAGCACGGCCAGCTTGCCCCCATGCTCCCGCAACACGTGCAGGCCGAACACGTCGATGCTCGTGCTTTTCCCGGCGCCCGGCACGCCGCTGATGCCCACGCGCAGGGAACGCCCGGCGTGCGGCAGGCATTTCTCTATGACTTCCTGCGCCACCGCCTGATGAGCCGGGTTCGTGCTCTCCACGAGCGTCACGGCGCGTCCGAGCATCGTCACGTCGCCTTTCAGGATACCTTCCACGTAGTCTCCCGCCGTCAGTTGCCGGTGCCGGAAGCGGCCGCGCCCCAGATACGGGTTGACCATCGAAGGCCTTTCCACTCCCTTGTTCACCGTCAACCCCTTGTATTCCGCGCTGTTTTCCGGATGTTCCATTTCCACGACTACTTTTTTATTGCTTCGCGTTCACGGTGATGATTTCCTTCGAGTGCGCGGGATCGTTCGTTATCAGTAACACGCGCGGGCTGCCCTTCACCTTGTTCAGGTATTTGGCCAGCACGGTGACTTTCAGCCTCGCCGTCTCGCCCGGCTCGATGTTCCGGTCGCTCAGTTCCACGCCCAAGGCCTTGTTGAACACCTGCAACGCCCGTATCTCGAGCGTGCGTCTGCCCTTGTTACCCACGAGTATGGTAGCCGACTTCTTGCGTTTCTTCCCCAGTTCGCCCACATCCGGCGCGTCGTCGGAGAGTTCCATGCTCGGAGCCAGTTCCCGGTCTTTCGCCGACAAGGACGAGAAGTCGGGCAACAACACGGAGGAAACCGTTATCTCGTTGTCTTCCGACACCTTGTCGCCCTCCTTGCGCGCCAGATAGATAGAAGTCTGCGTCAGCCCCATCCCGCGCAGCTTCTCGCTGTCCAGGGTGAGCAAGATTTTCCCGATACGCCCGCCGCTCAGCGTCTCCGGCAAATACTGCGCCGAAAGATAGGGAGGCAGGTGCATCAGGTATGGCCTATAGCTCTTCCGCTCCATGTTGACGATTTGCAGTTCCATCACCGGGCGGTCCCCGCGGTTCACGTCGTCGAACTCCACGTTGTTGAGGTTCAGCCTAACGTTGCCCAAGTCCACCGGGAAAGAACCCGAATAGTCGGACAGCTTGGACACCACGCGCCCCTGCATGTGCAGGTAAACCGGCTCGTCCGAAGCGTCCGTGTACACCACAAGGTCTTTCTGGAAAACGCCCAGCATTCTGGCGTCGTACACCGCCGTTATCGTCCCCTCCGACCCGGGAGCTACCGGCTCGCGCGTCCATTCCACCGCCGTGCATCCGCACGAAGGGATGACTTCCTTGATGCTCAACGGAGCCGTCCCCGTATTGCGTAGCGCGAAGCTCGCCTTAGCGGGCAATTGGAACATGATTTCGCCCATGTTGGCCACGTCGCGATCCGCGGCAAGGCGGGGCTGCCCCCACACGGCACCCGCCAGCATCATCCCGCAGACACCTGGTAAACTTCTTTTCACAAACATATCCGTATTTCCAATTCGTTGTTTTCCCGCTTGTCGCGGGCGCGCCGGAAACCGCTTGCACCGCCGTTGCGCATTTCACGGACACGCATGGCATCACGTGGTATATCCCGCCGTACACGCCTTCAAGGCTCACTGCAGAGTCGACCGGCAAGTGCAAATTTAGAGAAAATGTTTGAAGAACTCGCATTTCGGCGTTGAGAAATTGAGTTTCTCCCTTAGCCTGCGTTCATTCTGGCACACTTGGCTTCACCTGCCGCGGAAGGCGAAGCCAAGTCCCCCGTCCGGGTTCCAAAAGTTAAAAAGAGAGTTAAAGTTTATAAAACGGGGGGGGGTAAAAATAAATTTCGTACTTTCGCGGCCTGAAACACGGCGCGGAGCGGAGGCGACACCGCACTGTCGCGGAAGGCGAAGCCAAGGCTCCCGTCCGGGCTCCAAAAGTTAAAAAGAGAGTTAAAGTTTATAAAACGGGGGGGGGTGAAAATAAAATTCGTACTTTCGCGGCGTGAAACACGGCCCGAAGCGGAAGCGAGGCTCCGCGTCAGACGGGGTCAAAAGCCCGGTGGAGGGCGGGGAAATCCGTTTTTCGCCCGTCACCGGGGCAAGTGAAGAAAGAAACCAGCGGCTTGCGCGTCCCGCGGTGCCGCCTTTCCGGCGGCGGGGAACAGGGAAAAGGGACTACCGACACGCGGCGCGAGCGGAACACATCGAAAAGGGATATGAAAGAAAGAAGCATGAGGGGAAATGCGGTGCAGGGCGAGAGCAGGGCCTGGCTTGCCAGGGTCTTGCCTGCGGGCTTCCCGCGACGGACGAAGTCGAAACTTTTGGCAGCCGTCGCGGCGATATGCTGGACGGCCGGGGCGGCGGCACAGGACGTCGCCGTGAAGACGAACGTCCTCTACGACGCGACGGCGACGGTGAACG
>CAZGBV010000010.1:0-34413 GCA_964523985.1 uncultured Paraprevotella sp. | reverse complement strand
GCGAACGGGAACGTTTTGCGGTAGACGGCGACAGGAATACTTGCTTTCCAAACGGCGGACGACTCGGCAGGGGTATGCGGAAACAGCCCCGTGCCGGGTCGTCCGCCGTTCTCGGGTAAAAAAGCGGAAACGACTACATGAAAAGCGTCTGAGAGACGGAGGACAATGAAAGTTCCACTGTCAACATGATAATCGCGTCGGCCACGGTCATCATGCCGGATGCATGGCCGTGAACGGCTACAAGAACCGTGAACAGACCCAAAATGCCGTGTCGGTCACGGGAATGGCTTCCGGGGATTTCGTCCGCGACCTCGTCGCGTGGATAGGAAACATCCAAGCCAAGCATTTCGACTTGGAGACAGGCGGCGACTTTGAAGGAGGGCGAAACATCCGACGATGCAAGGCGGCTATCCTCTTCCAATGAAACCCCGAAAAGCGATTTCTTTCCAGGCGTGAGGGAACGGTCGACCGGCTTCATCTTCATGGAGAAGCGCGGACGGCCGTACACGCGGAAAGAGCCGCAATCAGGTTGCCGCCATACACGGGAGGCGGGGTGAGGATTATCACGACGGACAACGGCAACGGGTTCCGTGCGCACGGGGACATGACGAAGGCTCTGAAGAGAACCGCCGCCTGTTTTGCCGATGCCTGCCGCTCCCGGCGAAAAGGTGCCGCCAGAAAACTCCGGCAAGCCAGTAAGGCACGTGCTTCAACGACCCGGGCAATGCCTTCTTGAAAAAGGTATAGGCCGGAATGAACGCAAGGCCAAGGGAGAAACTGAAATTCCCAACCCCGAAACGCGAGTTCTTCAAACATTTCCTCTAATCTTGCACCTGCCGGTTGACTTTGCGGGCATCCGGCGCAGGCGGAGGCTCCTCTTGTTTTTTCCCTTTTTTCTTGTTCCGAAAGTTTCTTTTCACTACCTTAGCACCGTCAATGACATTTAGTTAACTCAAAACGCATTTTTACCATGGAGCATCTTCTTTTTTGGATGATTCCCGTATCTTCCTTGTTGGCATTGCTGCTGGCTTGGCACTTCTACCGCCGGATGATGAAAGAGAGCGAGGGCACGCCGGTCATGCAGAAAATCGCCTTGCACGTGCGGCAGGGCGCCATGTCGTACCTGAAGCAACAGTACAAAATCGTGGGGATGGTATTCCTGGCGCTCGTTGTGCTGTTTTCCGTCATGGCCTACGGCTTCAGCTTGCAGAACTCGTGGGTGCCGGTGGCGTTCCTCACGGGAGGCTTCTTCTCGGGGCTTTCGGGGTTCCTGGGCATGAAGACGGCCACTTACGCTTCTGCACGCACGGCCAACGCCGCCCGCAATTCCCTGAACAAGGGGTTGCGCGTGGCCTTCCGGAGCGGCGCGGTCATGGGCTTGGTAGTCGTCGGCCTCGGCCTGTTTGACATATCTTTCTGGTATCTGCTCCTCGACACATTCATCCCGACCGACGTGAATGCCCCGACGGCCAAGCTCTGCATGATTACCACCACCATGCTGACTTTCGGCATGGGAGCCAGCACTCAGGCCTTGTTCGCCCGCGTGGGGGGCGGCATCTACACCAAGGCCGCCGACGTGGGTGCTGACTTGGTGGGAAAGGTGGAGGCCGGCATTCCGGAAGACGACCCGCGCAACCCGGCCACGATAGCCGACAACGTGGGCGACAACGTGGGCGACGTGGCCGGCATGGGAGCCGACTTGTACGAGTCGTACTGCGGATCCATCCTGGCCACCTCCGCGCTGGGTGCCGCCGCGTTCATGACGGGAGGCGACGTGGACATGCAGTTCAAGGCCGTCATAGCACCGATGCTGATAGCCGCAGTGGGCATACTGCTCTCCATCCTCGGCATCTTCTCCGTGCGCACCAAGGAAGACGCGGGCATGAAAGACCTGCTCAACTCCCTGTCCATGGGGACGAACCTGAGCTCCGCCCTCATCGTCTTGGCCACGTTCCTCATCCTTTGGGCGTTGCAGATAGACAACTGGTTGAACATCACGTTTGCCGTGGTCACCGGCCTGTTGGTGGGCATCGTCATCGGACGCTCCACGGAATACTACACTTCGCAGTCCTACCGCCCCACGCGGCTGTTGGCGGAGAGCGGGAAGACGGGGCCGGCCACGGTCATCATCTCCGGCATCGGACTGGGCATGGTGTCCACCACCATCCCGGTGGTGGCCGTGGTCTGCGGCATCATACTTTCCTACTGGCTGGCATCCGGCTTCGACTTCGCCAACGTGAGCATGGGCCTTTACGGCATCGGCATCGCCGCCGTGGGTATGCTCTCCACCTTGGGCATCACCCTGGCCACCGATGCTTACGGCCCCATAGCCGACAACGCGGGCGGGAACGCGGAAATGAGCGGGCTGGGAGCGTCTGTGCGCAAACGCACGGATGCCTTGGACTCGTTGGGCAACACCACGGCCGCCACGGGCAAGGGTTTTGCCATAGGTTCGGCGGCCTTGACGGGACTGGCCTTGCTGGCTTCCTACATCGAAGAGATACGCATCGGGCTGACACGTCTGGGCGAGACCTTGTTGAAGATGCCGAACGGCGACACGCTGGCCATACACGATGCCTCCTTCACCGACTTCATGACCTATTACGATGTGACGCTGATGAACCCGAAAGTGCTCTCGGGTATGTTCGTCGGTAGCATGATGGCCTTCCTGTTCTGCGGGCTGACGATGAACGCCGTAGGACGCGCGGCGGCTCGCATGGTGGAGGAGGTGCGGCGGCAGTTCCGTGAAATCAAGGGTATTCTGAGCGGGGAGGCGGAGCCAGATTACGCCCGTTGCGTGCAGATTTCCACCAAGGGCGCGCAACGCGAGATGGTGTTCCCCTCGCTGTTGGCCATCGTAGCGCCCGTGGCCACCGGACTGGTATTCGGCGTGCCGGGGGTCATCGGCCTCTTGGTGGGCGGCTTGTCGGCCGGCTTCGTGCTGGCCATCTTCATGGCCAACGCCGGCGGGGCGTGGGACAATGCCAAGAAATACATAGAGGAAGGCAACTTCGGCGGCAAGGGCGGCGAGGTGCACCGTGCCACCGTGGTGGGCGACACCGTAGGCGACCCATTCAAGGACACCTCCGGCCCGAGCTTGAACATCCTCATCAAGCTCATGTCGATGGTGGCCATCGTCATGGCAGGCCTCACCGTGTCGTGGAGCTTGTTCTGACCTTTTCTTCATGCCGTCCCCGCGGGAGGTTTGAGACGGCGGACGTTTGCGTTTGACCCGGCTCCCGCGGAGACGGCATGAAGAAGGCCAGCGTATGGAAGGGAAATCGTCGTGCCCGGTTTCGCGGCGGCAGGGCGTGCGACGGAAATTCCGAAAACCGGAACTGCGCCGGAAACCGGCACGCTGACGCACGGCGGGTATCCGGATGCCGTCGGGCGGACGTGCCGCCGGAGGCGGGAAGCGTGTCAATATTCGACCTTGTCCGCCGTGTCGCGCCACAAGTCGAAAGCCGCCATCGCCTCCTCCGGCAGGAGTTCCTCCATGGCTTTCTTGCGGTCGCGGAGCGGAAGAGCCAGTTCCTTGTAGATGAAGGAGTCGTCGAACCCTGCATCGGCCGCGTCGGCCTTGTCGTTGCCGTAATATATCTTGTCGAGGTGCGCCCAGTAAATCGCGCCGAGGCACATCGGGCACGGCTCGCAGGACGTGTATATCTCGCACCCGCTAAGGTCGAAGGTGCTCAGCTTGCGGCACGCTTCGCGAATGGCAATCACCTCCGCGTGTGCCGTGGGGTCGTTCCGGGCGGTCACCCTGTTCACGCCCGTCGCGATGATTTTGTCGCCTTTCGCGATTACGGCACCGAAAGGCCCTCCGCCGTTCCTGACGTTTTCCATTGAAAGCCGGATGGCTTCGCGCATGAATTCCTTGTTGCCCATTGTTTGTGTCTTTTTAGAATGTCGTGAGAGGATAGGGGGGAAGAGGGTGCGGTTTTTCCCTACGGGGCATTTTTCCGCCTTTTGGGAGTGAAGAGCCTGAACACGTCCCGCCATGAGTCGAAGTCCCGTTTCAACCCGATACCGATGCCTTGCGTGGTGAGCGACGACTTGGTGAAGTAGCGGTCGTTGGTCTTGCTGTACGCCTTGAGGCTCACGTTTCCGCTCGGCGTGAGCAACCATTGCAGGTCGAAGTCCCCGATGAAGTTTCCGTTCGGGTTGGTGTTATTGTCCCGGTAGCCGAAATTCCCGTTGATGAGCAGGCGGTTGTTGAGTAGCCGTCCGGAGAGAAGCCCCTCTATGTCCATGTCGCTCCATCCCGTCTCGCCCGTGCTGAGGTTCGTCCCGATGTTCCAGTTGCTGTCGTTGCCAATCAAGGAAGAGAGCATCTGGTTGAGTTGCCCGCTCAGGGTGGAAGAGAGCAGCGACTTCATGGCCACGGAAGACTGGCTTTGTTCCGTGTTGTTGTAGTCGTAGGTGTAGAAGCGCCCGATGCCGAGCAGGTAAATCACCTGCATGTTCTTCTCTTCCTCCGTGCTGATGAGGCTGCGCACCATCTGTTTCTCGTCTTCGTTCACGGTAGGCAGGTCGAAATCGAAGCTGATTTGCGGCGACCGGGCTTTCCCGCCGATGTTCATCAGGCAGTTCACGCGGACGTTGTTCTGGCTGAAAGTGGAGCGGGCACTCAGGTCGTTCAGCGACACGGAAGGCACGGTGTAGACGGCTTGCAGGTTCAGGTCGGCCTGCGTGGGGATGCCGCCGAACACGATGGTTCCGCCCGGCTTGAACGAGAAGTCCTTGCGGATGACATCCTGCAGCGAGAGCTTGTAAACGCCATGGTCTATGGTGTATGTGCCATACATGGTGTAGTCACCTTTGTTATAGTAGTTCGCGCGGATGTTGCCGTGCCCGTTCAGCGCGATGTAGTCGCCGGCCTTCGGGTCCATGAGGATTTTCATGGTGGCTTCCGGCGTCAGGTCGAGGCGGAAATTGATGCGCATGTCCGTCTCCGTCTCCGGATAGGCCACGTCGCTGGGGGCGGGGGACGATGCCCCGGCACTGTCACGTTGCGCCTTGTAGGTGATGAAGCTGTTGTCGGTCAGCGTGGATGGGGAGGTCAGGTTATAGACGAACATGGTGTTCTCGCCCGGACGCGCGTTGATGTCGATATTCAGGCTACCCGGCTTCCCGTTAAGGCCGATTTTCCCGGTGGCGTAAGCCGTTCCGCAGAACACCTCGTCGCCGAAGTCCCTCACGTCGTAACCCAGGATGTCGTGGGCATCGATGTCGAAGTCATACCGCAGGCGCGAGAGGTTGGTGTGGCGGAGCACGCCGTTCACCACGGCGTAGTGCCCGTCCCCTCCGGGAAAGCCTTGCCGGTCGTAGATTACGGTGTTGCGGAAATATATGTTGTCCGGGCGCAGCACGACGGAGTCGTTCACGAAACGGTAGTCCACTTCCGTCGAGTTGACTTTCATCCCCCCCTCGCTAATCAGCATCTCGCCCTCCAGGTTGAGGCCCTTGAACGGGCCGAATATGTGCGCCCAACCCGTTCCCCGTCCGTGCAAGCCGGTGAAGATGCCCGCCGTGTAATGGTTCAGGAAAGCCATGTCCACGTTTTCGGAGCGTATCGTCAAGTCGAGGCCTCCCCTCGGCGGGCCGCCGATGCGGACGCTCCCATCCACGGCGGTCACGCTCCGGTGGGCGGGGTCGTTCATGTCGGCGTGCAGGGTGACGGCGTTGTCCTCCTTTCCCCAGGTTCCCCGTATATCCGCCTCGCCCAGGTAGGCTTCGTTCAGGGTGAAGTGCCTCACGCGGAGGAGGGCGTCCACCTCGGGTTTCTTCGTCAGGTTGGTCGCGTAAACGTGTCCCGTGGCCTTTCCGGCGAAGTCCACGGTATGGAAGTTGATGATGTTGAAAATGTATTCCAGATTGATGTCCCGCAGGTCGGCGGTCAGGGTGTCGCCCGGGTTGCCCGACACGATGCCGTCGAGGATGAGGTGGCGGTCGCCTTGGTCGATGGCGAAGCCGTCGACCAACGTCCGCCCCCGTGCGACATGTACGCCGGAAGGCCGCACGTTCCACGCCGAGTCGTTCACGATGATTTGTGAGGGATGGAACACGATGTCGGTCAGCATCCTCCTTTCTTCATCCCGCGTGAACCGCGTGTCGGCCGCAATGGCTCCCCGGTAGATTTTCCCGGAGTGGTTCGTCCATTCCAGTCTCGTGAAAACGTCGTCGCGAGCCGCCCGCGTCCGCAGGCTGAAGTCGGCGGGCACCTTGCCGATTTGCTTCTTGAAGTCTGCGGCGCACGTAAGGGAGTCGCTGATGCGCCCCGCCGCGAGCTGCACGTCGTCCAGCTGTTGCCCTCCGTAGTTGAAAGACGGGAAGGAAGCGTTGAAGTCCAGCTCGCCGTTGCGGCTGTCGAAGCAAGCGTCGGCGTGTCCGCCCCGCGGGATGCGCAGGGGGATGCCGAAAATCCTTTCGATAGGTTCTGCATTGCCGACATCCACGGTCAGCCTCACCTCGTCCGGCGTGTCTTTCCCGGGGCGCGGCTCCTTGACGAAGGTGGGGAGATAGGCGTGGAGCAGTTCGCGGCCGTGTGCGGCGAGCGTGCCGAGCCTGAAATTCCCCTCCATTTCCGCCCGCAGGAAATCACTGTGAAGCGAGAGCCGGCGCCGCCCCGCCTCGCGGGTCGCCCTGAAGCATATCGGCCCCGGGGCATAGTCTCCCTCCGCCGACGTCATGCGGAGCCCGTCCAAACAGACGGTTCCTTCCATGTTTTCCATGCCGCCGCCGCGGAAGTCGGCCTGTATGTCGCCTTGGAACTCCTTCCCCTCGTACCGCGTCGTGAGGGCGAGGGCGTGGGGGGCGAAACGTCGTACCGACACTTCCCCTTTGACGTAAGGCTCGGACGAGCGCAAGTTGAACTCCCCTTTCGCCGTGAGGGCGAGGTGGGGGTCGTCGACGGCCACGTTGCCGGAGAACCCTCCCCCTCGGTAATCCGCATCGAGGATGATGCCGCGGTAGTCGTAATGGCGGTAAGACAGGCGGTCTATGGTGCCTCGGAACGAAAGGGCGGGATAGCCCCCGGAACGCAGGACTCCCCTGCCCGACAAGTCGAAGGCCGCCTCGCCGAACTGCTCCTCTCGCCCCGCCAGTTTGCCGATCCGGAAACCCGGGGAACGGACTTCCGCTTCCAGCTCGTTCCCGTCGGCGAGAAATCCCGACAGCGTCAGGATGCCCAAATCGCTATGCAGGTCAAGGCGGCTTCTGAGTTCCCGTGGGCGGTAGGTCACGAAGCCCTTGGCTTCCAACGTGCCGACGGCCTCCACGCGAAGCGAATCCGTGCCGTGCGGGAGCCATCCGGCCATCCGTCTGATGTCCGCCCGGGAAATCCTCAGGGTGCGGATGTCGGCTCTTACCGTGCGCAGGGCGGGGTCGCCGGGTCGGCTCGCAGTCAGCGCGGCGTCGACCACGATGCCGCTGTCCGGCGTGCGGAGCATCAACGGAGCCACCCTTACCTGCGCGGGGCTTCCTCCGAAGCGTGCCTCGACGGACAGCGGCGGGAGTCCCTCGAGCGCGTCTCCCCGGAACGGGTTGGGGCAGAGGGAGATGAAGTCGGACATCGAGAGCGTGCCCTTTTCTATGCCGCCCCGGAACGCGAAGTCGGCGTACCGCTCTTTCCCGTCGCGCTCCCTCACGCGGCGATATGTCACCACTATCGGGCGAAGGGTCAGTGCGGAACGGGGCAGTTCCAAGGCGAAGCGGTCGAGCACCGCCTTTTCCCGGTTGGCCGCGATTCTGAACGACAGTTGCTTGAGCGTCAGCCCGGAATGTTCTTCGAAGGCAAGTTTCTTGACGTTCAGGTTCAGGGAATCCGCCGTATAGGTCTTCAGCGAAAGCGTGGCACTGACTTTGTCCAGCACGATGTGGCCGGGGTTGAAGCGACCGGGAGTGGGCGAATCGTGGAAGCGGTGCCACGACAGCCGGCTCCTCCGTATGAGTACGGAGCTGACGCGAAAGTTCGGGTTGGAGGGCGTACTGTCTTTCTTGGAGAAAGCGTCCGCGAGGAACATGAAATTCGGCTTCTCCCCCGCGCGGCGTTGGTAAAAGTTGATTTCAGCCCCGTAAATCTGCACGTTGGAGATGGAAATCCGGCCGTGCAACAGCGGAATCCATTCTATCCCGGCCGACAGGCGGGCCGCCCTCAGCATGTCCTTCCCCCTGCGATCCTTGACGAGCACGTCGTCGAGGATGACACGGTTGAAATATCCCAAGTCCACCCGGCCTATGGAAAGCTCCGTGTGCAACACGTCCTTCAGCACTTTCGAGGCGAGTAGCGTGACTCCCCTCTGCACCGCCGGGACGCGGAGCAGCGCGACCGAAAGCAGGTAGAGACCGATGACCGTACCCGCGATAATCCTTAATGTTTTCCTTAACCTTTTGATAATACCCTCGTTTAGGCGACAAATTTACTGTTTTTTCTTTTTTGAAATCTTCACGTTGTCGTATTTTTAATGTAATTTTGTGACGCTTTAAGATAAACGTTTCATTTAATCCTATAATATGTCGAATGTAATCAAACTACGTAAGGGGCTTGATGTCAATCTCAAAGGCAAGGCTGCCAAGGAGGAGTTCCGGGTGAGGAAACCGTCGGAATACGCTCTCATGCCGGGCGACTTCGTCGGGATGAGACCCAAGGTGGCGGTCAAGGAGGGCGACACGGTGAAGGTCGGCGACTGCCTGTTCGTGGACAAAGACCACCCCGAGGTCAGGTTCGTCTCCCCCGTAAGCGGGCGCGTGGCCATGGTGGAGCGTGGTGAACGTCGCAAGGTGCTGAGCGTGCGCGTGGAGGCCGACGCGGAGCAACGGTACGTGGACTTCGGGAAGCGGAACGTGGACGTGATGTCGGCCCGCGAGGTGAGGGAAATCCTTCTGGTGTCCGGGCTGTTCGGCTTCTTCAGGCAACGCCCCTACGACGTCACGGCCAATCCCGACGACACACCGAAGGCCATCTTCGTCTCCGCCTTCAATTCCATGCCGCTCGCGGCGGACTTCGAATACGTTTTGCGCGGACGTGAGGCCGACTTCCAGACAGGCCTCCGGGCACTGGCCAAGATGGCGAAAACCTATCTGGGCGTGAGTACCGGGCAGACCGCACCGGTTCTCACCGCGGCCAAGGGCGTGGAGATAACATTCTTCGACGGGCCGGCTCCGGCGGGCAACGTGGGTGTGCAAATCAACCACGTCGCTCCCGTCAACAAGGGCGAGGTGGTCTGGACTCTCGGCGCGGAGGAGGTCATCTTCGTCGGCCACCTGCTCAACACGGGGCGGCTGGACTTCACCCGCCTGGTCGCCTTTGCCGGGTCGGAGGTGAAAAAGCCTGCCTATTGCAAGATGACGGTGGGGCAGCGGCTGGACACGCTGATAGAGGGCAACGTGACGGAGGGCAGGACCCTGCGCGTGATTAACGGCAACGTGATGACGGGCGTGAAGACTTCAGCCGACGGCTTCCTCGCCGCCCACGCCACGGAGGTGAACGTGATTCCCGAGGGAGACGACGTGCACGAGATGTTCGGCTGGATTATGCCGCGCCTGAACGACTATTCTTCTAGCCGCGCCTACATGAGCTGGCTCGCGCCCAAGAGGCAATACGCACTCGACGCCCGCGTGAAAGGTAGCGAGCGCCACATGATCATGTCCGGCGAATACGACCGGGTCTTTCCCATGGACATCTATCCAGAACAATTGCTGAAGGCCGTCATCACCGGCGACATAGACCGCATGGAGGCTCTGGGCATCTACGAGGTGGCTCCCGAGGACTTCGCCTTGTGCGAGTTCGTGGACTCCTCCAAGCTCGAAGTCCAGCGCATCGTCCGGGAGGGGCTGGACATGCTGCGCAAGGAAATGGCTTGATTGGTTTGCACAATTCACAGGACTTAAACGATACAGACAATGAACGCGTTAAGAAAATATCTTGATGAGATAAGGCCCAACTTCGAGGAGGGCGGCAGGCTTCACGCTTTCCGTTCCGTGTTCGACGGGATAGAGACTTTCCTCTTCGTGCCGAACACCACGTCGAAATCGGGAGTGAACGTGCATGATGCCATCGACAGCAAGCGTATCATGATATTCGTGGTCATGGCGTTGATGCCGGCCTTGCTGTTCGGAATGTACAACGTCGGCTACCAGAACTACGCGGCTGCCGGAGCCGACGGCACGTTCTGGCAAATGTTCGGTTTCGGCTTCCTCGCCGTCCTGCCCAAGATTGTCGTCTCCTACGTGGTGGGACTGGGCATCGAGTTCGCCGTGGCTCAATGGAAGCACGAGGAAATACAAGAAGGCTATCTGGTGACGGGCATCATCGTCCCGATGATCGTGCCAGTGGGCTGCCCGCTGTGGATTATCGCCGTGGCGTGCGCCTTCTCCGTGATTTTCGCCAAGGAAATTTACGGCGGCACGGGGATGAACATCTTCAACGTGGCCCTCGTCACCCGCGCGTTCCTGTTCTTCGCCTATCCCTCGGCCATGAGCGGAGACACCTGCTGGGTGGCCACGGAAAGCATTTTCGGGCTGGGCAACAATTTGCCCGACACGTTCACGATGGCCACTCCCTTGGGGCAGGCGGCCACCGGCACGCTGCCGGCATTCTCCTGCGACCAAGTGTCCGGCTTCATCCCCGGCTCCATCGGCGAGACGAGCGTGATAGCCATCGCCATCGGCGCGGCCATCCTCTTGTGGACGGGCATTGCCAGCTGGAAGACGATGCTCAGCGTCTTCGTGGGCGGCGCGTTCATGGCGTGGGTGTTCAACGTCTGCGGCCCGGAGGGGAACGTCGGTGCGGCCATGCCCTGGTACCAGCATCTGGCGTTGGGCGGCTTCTGCTTCGGCGCGGTATTCATGGCCACCGACCCCGTGACTTCGGCGCGGACGGAGACGGGCAAGTTCGTTTACGGCTTCCTCGTCGGTGTCATGGCCGTCGTCATCCGCGTGCTGAACCCGGGTTTCCCCGAAGGCATGATGCTCGCCATCCTGCTGATGAACCTGTTCGCCCCGCTCATCGACTACTGCGTCATCCAAAGGAACATCGGCAAGAGGGCTGAACGTGCAATAAAAAAACAATAAGGGAACTATGGCTACAAAGAAATTCAAATGCAAAGTGTGCGGCTACGTCTATGAGGGCGAGGCCGCGCCCGGGAAGTGCCCGGTGTGCCAAGCTCCGGCTTCCGAGTTCGAAGAAATCGTGGAGGCAGGCGATGCCGCGAGGCCGACGGCGAAGAAGGGACGGGCCACCGACGGCAACTCTTATACCATTATATATTCATGCGCCGTGGTGACGGTCGTGGCTTTCCTGCTGGCCTTCGTGTCCAAGATACTCGAGCCGCAGTCGCTGGCCAACGTGCGCATCGACAAGAAGAGCCAGATACTGGCCTCGCTCAACCTGCGCGACGTGGGGAAGGCCGACGTGGAGAAGACCTACGCCGAGGTGGTGGAGGCCGACAAGGTCATCGACAAGGAAGGCAACGTGGTGAAGGACGGCGCGTCGAAGGATGCCGACGGCTTCACCGTGGAAGACAAGGACATCTCCGACGCCAACCTGCCGCTGTACGTATGCAAGGTGAACGGGGAAACTAAGTACGTCATCCCCGTGACGGGCAAGGGCCTGTGGGATGCCATCTGGGGGTATGTGGCACTGAACGCCGACAAGAACACCGTCTATGGGGCGTATTTCTCCCACAAGGGCGAGACGGCGGGCTTGGGCGCCGTCATCACGGAGTACGACAAGTTCCAGAAGCAGTTCGAGGGCAAGAAGCTGATGAACGCCGACGGGTCTGCCGTGGCTCTCGGCGTGGCGAAGAAAGGCAAGGCGGTGAACGGCCTCCCCGACGAAAGCCGTTGCGACGCCGTCACCGGCGCGACCCTGACGTCGGACGGCGTGAACAACATGCTCCACGACTGCATCTCGCGTTACATGACATTTTTAAACACCAAAGAATGAAGGAGGCAAGACATGAGCAAGCTGTTTTCGAAAGAGAATAAGGAAGTATTCTCTTCGCCCCTTAACCTCAACAACCCGATAGCCGTGCAAGTGCTGGGCATCTGTTCCGCCCTGGCCGTCACGTCGCAGATGAAGCCCGCCATCGTCATGGGGCTCTCCGTGACCGTGATAACGGCTTTCTCCAACCTGATAATATCCTTGATACGCAAGACGATACCCAACCGCATCCGCATCATCGTGCAGCTGGTCGTAGTGGCGGCATTGGTGACCATCGTCAGCATGGTGCTGAAGGCCTTCGCCTACGACGTGAGCGTGCAACTGTCGGTCTATGTCGGACTTATCATCACCAACTGCATCCTGATGGGGCGGCTGGAGGCTTTTGCCATGATGAACGGCCCGTGGGAGAGTTTCCTCGACGGCATCGGCAACGGCTTGGGCTACGCCTTCGTACTCGTGGCGGTCGGCACGGTGCGCGAGTTTTTCGGGAACGGCTCCCTGCTGGGCTTCCAAATCATCCCGCAGGACTTCTACGACATGGGCTACATGAACAACGGCATGATGACCATGCCGGCCATGGCGCTCATCCTCCTGGGATGCTTCATCTGGGCGCACCGCGCCTACAACGAGAGGAAGGAGAAAAAGTGACGCGAACATAACCGCAAGCGGGAACGTCGCGCAAGGGATGCCGGGTTCGCCCGCGCCTTTCCCGCGCCCGGCCTGCATCATTAAAGAAACAAGAACATGGAGCATATATTGAGTTTGTTTGTCCGTTCCATCTTTGTGGACAACATGATTTTCGCTTTCTTTCTGGGCATGTGTTCTTACCTCGCCGTGTCCAAGAACGTCAAGACTGCCTTGGGGCTGGGCGTCGCCGTCACGTTCGTGCTTTGCGTGACGGTGCCGGTGGATTACCTGTTGCAGACCAAGGTGCTGGCGGAAGACGGCATACTCGGCATAGACCTGACCTACCTGGCGTTCATCCTCTTCATCGCCGTGATTGCCGGCATCGTGCAGTTGGTGGAGATGGTGGTGGAGCGTTTCTCCCCCTCGCTCTACGCCGCGCTGGGCATATTCCTCCCGCTGATTGCCGTGAACTGCGCCATCATGGGCGCCTCGCTGTTCATGCAGCAGAGGATTTCGCTCGACCCGGCCGCCAGCACGCAGGCCATTTCCGACGTGTGGGACTCCTTGGCCTACGCCCTGGGTTCCGGCATAGGGTGGCTGTTGGCCATCGTCTCATTGGCCGCCATCCGCGAGAAGATGGCCTATACCGACGTGCCGAAACCCTTGCAGGGGCTGGGCATCACTTTCATCACGGTAGGTCTGATGGCCATGGCTTTCATGTGTTTCTCGGGTTTGAGTATTTAAAAGACAAGCGGCGGGCAAGGCATGCGGGGGGAAGCCGGAATGAATCCCGCCCCCGCGCCGCCGCCCACATTATCAAAAGGAGTGCAACAATGGATATGAATTTTGTTTTCGCGAGCATCGGCGTGTTCCTCGTCACGATTCTCCTCTTGGTGATTATCTTGCTGGTGGCCAAGAAATACCTTTCCCCGAGCGGGAACGTGGACATCACCGTAAACGGCGACAGGACGGTCTCCGTGGCGCAAGGCGGGAGCCTGCTTTCCACGTTGGCCGCGGAGGGCATCTACTTGCCTTCGGCCTGCGGTGGCAAGGGTTCCTGCGGGCAATGCAAATGCCAGGTGGTGGCGGGAGGAGGCGAAATCCTCGACTCTGAACGCGGACATTTCACCCGCAAGCAAATCAAGAGCCACTGGCGCCTCGGCTGCCAGTGCAAGGTGAAAGGCAACTTGGAAATCAAGGTGCCCGAATCGGTGCTGGGCGTAAGGGAATACGAATGCACGGTCATCAGCAACAAGAACGTGGCCACGTTCATCAAGGAGTTCAAGGTACGGCTTCCGGCGGGGGCGCACATGGACTTCCTGCCCGGCTCCTACGCCCAAATCAACATACCCGCCTTCACGATGGACTACGACAAGGACATCGACAAGAGCCTCATCGGCGACGAATACCTGCCGGCATGGAAGAGGTTCGGCCTCTTCCCGTTGAAGTGCGTCAACAGGGAACCCACCGTGCGTGCCTACTCCATGGCCAACTACCCTGCCGAGGGCGACGTGTTCATGCTCACCGTGCGCATCGCCACGCCTCCGTTCAAGCCTGACCGTAGCGGTTTCATGGACGTGAACCCGGGCATAGCCTCCTCTTACATCTTCACGCTCAAACCGGGCGACAAGGTGACGATGAGCGGCCCCTATGGCGACTTCCACCCGCATTTCGACAGCAAGAAAGAGATGATATGGGTGGGCGGCGGTGCCGGCATGGCTCCCCTGCGTGCCCAAATCATGCACATGACGAAGACCCTCCATACGACCGACCGCGAGATGCACTATTTCTACGGCGCACGCGCGTTGAACGAGGTGTTCTACCTGGAAGATTTCTTAGGCTTGGAGAAGGAATTCCCGAATTTCCATTTCCATCTGGCCTTGGACCGTCCGGATCCTGCGGCTGACGCGGCGGGCGTGAAATACACTCCGGGCTTCGTGCACAACGTGATGTACGAAACCTACCTGAAAGACCACGACGCGCCGGAGGACGTGGAATATTACATGTGCGGCCCCGGCCCCATGTCGACGGCGGTGGTGAACATGCTCGACGGCCTCGGCGTGGATTCCGAGTCCATCATGTACGACAACTTCGGCGGATAGCGGCAACGTGAATCCCCCGTTTCGCAGAGCTTGCGTCCGAACCGTACCGGAACATGCGGAGGGTTCGACGCAAGTTCCTTTTTGCCTTTGCCGCCCGTCCCGGCTTTTCCCGGGGCGGGCGGCAAAGGCAAAAAGGAGACGGAGATTATTCCACCTCTTGAAAGCTGTTCCACAAGTTGCCTTCCGGCGGGGGTGCCGTCACGTCGATTTCCATTTTCGACACGGGATGCACGAAACGGACGCGGCGGGCATGCAGGCAGATGCTTCCGTCGGGGTTGCTGCGCGGCGCGCCGTACTTCAAGTCTCCCTTGACCGGACAACCTATATGAGCCAGCTGGCAACGGATTTGGTGGTGGCGGCCGGTTTCCAAGATAATCTCCAACAAGAAGTAACGGTCGCTGCGGCCTATCAGCTTGTAGTCGAGGACGGCCTGCTTCGCCCCCGGCCTTTCACGGTCGCAGACATACGACTTATTCTGCCTCTCGTTGCGCACCAACCAGTGCACCAGCTTCCCCTCCCTTTCCGGGGGGAGTTGCCCCACGATGGCCCAATAAGACTTGTACACCTGCTTCGAGCGGAACATCTCGTTGAGCCGGGCCAACGCCTTGCCCGTGCGGGCAAACACCACCAGTCCGCTCACGGGGCGGTCCAGACGGTGCGCCACGCCGAGGAACACGTCACCGGGCTTGTGGTATTTCTGCCTGATGTATTCCTTCACCGTCTCCGCCAGGGGCTTGTCGCCGGTCTTGTCGCCTTGGACAATCTCCGACGGCTTCTTGTTGACGATGACGAGGTGGTTGTCTTCGTAGATTATCTCCATTGCGGTCACATGTTCATGCCGCCGTCTATCTGGATGACCTGTCCGGAGACGTATGCCGACAGGTCGGAGGCCAGGAACAGGGCCACGTTGGCCACGTCGTCCGGCGTGCCGCCGCGCCGCAGGGGTATCTTCTTCGTCCATTCGGCGCGCACGTCGTCGGGCAACGCCGCCGTCATGGCCGTCTCTATGAAGCCCGGGGCTATGGCGTTGGCGCGTATCCCCTTCGCTCCCATTTCCTGCGCTATGGACTTGGCCAAGGCTATCATGCCGGCCTTGGAGGCCGCATAGTTGCATTGCCCCGCGTTGCCGTGCACACCCACCACGGAAGCCATGTTGATGATGGAGCCGCCCCTCTGGCGCATCATGACGGGGACGCAGGCGTGGATGAAGTTGAAGGCCGACTTAAGGTTCACGGCAATCACGGCATCCCACTGGGCTTCCTGCATGCGCAGCATCAGGCCGTCCTTGGTGATGCCGGCGTTGTTCACGAGGATGTCTATCCGTCCGAAATCGTCTTTCACTCGTTTCACCACCTCGTCGGTCTGTGCGAAGTCGGCCGCGTTGGAGGCGTAGCCCTTGGCCTTCACGCCCAAGGCGGCGATTTCGGCCTCCGTGGCCTGCCCGTTCTCGTCGATGGCCAAGTCTGTGAAAGCCACGTCCGCGCCTTCCGACGCGAATTTCAGGGCGATGGCCTTGCCGATGCCGCGGGCCGCACCCGTCACCAGGGCCGTTTTTCCTGTCAGTAATCCCATAGTCAAATCTTATTTAATGGTCGTTTGATGTGTCTGTCAACTCTCCCTGCGCAATGCGCGGTGTATCAAATTCTTTACCATGCGCCGCGTTTCCGCCTTGTCCAGTCCCTCGCCCAGGCGGCCGTAGATGTAGGGCACTTCCATCCCCTTCACGCAGTAGTGCAACACGTCGGCCACCAGCGCCACGTTCTCCACGTAGAACTCGCCTGAGGCGATGCCCTCCTCCAGCACCCCGGTGAAGAACTCCGTCTCTTTCCGGTCGAAATTCTTCCTCACTTTTTCCACCATCCAGATGTTGCGGAAGAACTCGGCACGCAAGTTGCCGTTGCGCACTACGACTTGCTTGATTGAGCGCAAATGTACGTAGATGATTTCCACCAGCTTCTCCTCCAAGTCCATCTTCTTGCCCGCCACTTCCGACAGTTGCGCGGAAAGGAGCTCCAGCTCCGTCTCTATCACCGCGAAGTAAATGTCCTCCTTGTTCTTAAAGTAGGTGTAGAGTGTGCGCCGCCCCTTGCCCGAAGCCAGGGCGATGTCGTTCATCGTCGTGTTTTCCAATCCTTTCTTGGCGAACAGCACGCGCGCCACGTCCACCAATAGCATCCTTGTCTTCGAAATCTTCATAACTTTCACAAATGTAGCTTAATTCCGGCAAGTCGGCAACTTTTCCGCCTTATTTTTTGTTGCGAGACGGGTCGGCAAGTGAAAATTTGCGGGAAATGTCCGGCGAACCCGCGTCTTGGCGCCGGGGGATTTCCGGGCTTCACTTGTCTCCGGCTCGTTTTGGCCGTGTCTTGGTTCGAGTGTGGAAGTCGGCGGATGCCCCGCCCCTCGTCGGCCGGAACGTCCCGTCCCGCGCGGAAGGCATGGCCGCCGCCCGCTCCGTCGAGGATGCGGGAGATGGGGTCGCCGCGCGAGGGAGAGGCCGCCATGGCTTACCCCGTCCGCATGAAGGCAAACTCCGCCGCCCGATAGTGCTCGTCCGCGCCACGGACATTTTGTTGCCAGAAACGGCGTTTCGCTGTCATGTTGCCTAAAAAAGGCCGATGCCCGTAACCGGCACTTGATTCAAAAACCTCATGATAGGGAGCATTCCGGGTATTTTTGGAAACACATTTTTGCATGTCGGCCTCATTTTTCACGTTTGTTATGCAAAACGGCGCGATTTTGTGCCGAGAAAAATTTTCGGATGACGTGAAAAAACACTTTTTTTGTCGTGTCGTCGCGATTCGAATCTCGGCATTTTTCCGGAAAGGCCGGGTGAAGGCGGGGTGACGACCTGCCCGGAACTGCCTTTTAACATCTCTTTGGTGTCCCGCCGTTGTAAAAATCCGGATGACGGAATGTCAGGGAATACCGCCCTTTCGCTTGCGCGGCTCATCGCTTCGTGCGCACAATCCGCCCTTTCGCTTGGCAGAAAGGAAGCTTCCTTCGCGCCTTTGCTTACAAGCCGGTTCCGCGGAACCGCACGGAATCCGCGTTTTTTCGCACGATTCCGTCCCCGTGTCCGAAAAACGGGCGATTTTTGAGGGGCGGAATGACATCTTGTCATTTTGACGTTTTGACAGTCCGCCGCCGGGGACGCGGCAGGGGGGAGCAAATCCTCGTCCCGGACACGGCGGCGTTCCCCCCCCCCGCGTTCTCTGTCTCGGACGGAGGGTCATTTGTAGCGGTCCTTCCACAAGCGCAACATCCGTTCCTGCAACTTGGCTTCGGACGCGTTCTCTTGGGCATGCCAGATTCTCTCGTCGCGTATGTCGTCGGGCAAGAACTGCTGTTCCACGAAATGGCCCTGGTAGTCGTGCGCGTACTTATATCCCTCGCCGTATCCCAGTTCTTCCATGAGGCGGGTGGGAGCGTTGCGCAGGTGAAGCGGCACGGGCAGGTTTCCCGTCTGCCGCACGAGCTGCATGGCTCCGTTTATGCCCATGTAAGCCGAATTGCTCTTCGGGCTGGCGGCGAGATAGACGGCGGCTTCGGCCAGAGGGATGCGTCCTTCCGGCCATCCTATCTTCATGACGGCCTCGAAAGCGGCGTTGGCCAGAAGCAGCGCGTTGGGGTTGGCCAGGCCGATGTCCTCGCTTGCGGAGATGACCAGCCGCCGCGCGATGAACGCGGGATCCTCTCCCCCCTCTATCATCCTCGCCAGCCAATAGAGGGCGGCGTCGGGGTCGCTTCCCCGGATGCTCTTGATGAAAGCCGATATGATGTCGTAGTGCATCTCTCCTCCCTTGTCATAAGCGAGGGGGTTCTGCTGGAGCCTCTCGGCCACCACGGCATCCGTGACCACCACGCGGTCGGTCTCGTCGGCATCCACCACCAGTTCCAGGATGTTCAGCAACTTGCGGGCGTCGCCCCCGCTATACAGCAGCATGGCATCCGTCTCGCGGAATTCCACATGTTTCGTCTTCAGCACGACGTCTCTTTCCACGGCCTTGCGGAGCAGTTCCAGCAAGTCGTCTTTCGTCAGGCTTTTCAGGACGTACAGCTGGCAACGGGACAAGAGCGGGCGTATGACCTCGAAGGACGGGTTCTCCGTCGTGGCGCCTATGAGCGTTACCGTCCCCTGCTCCACGGCCCCGAGGAGGGAATCCTGCTGCGACTTGCTGAAGCGGTGGATTTCGTCGATGAACAGGATGGGACTGTTTTGGGTGAAGAAGCGGCTCCCGCGGGCTTTCTCTATCACCTCGCGCACATCCTTCACGCCGCTCGTGACGGCGCTCAGCGTATAGAACGGCGTTTCGAGCTTACGGGCGATGATTTGCGCCAAGGTCGTCTTGCCCGAACCCGGCGGCCCCCACAGGATGAACGAGGAGATGCGCCCCGCGTCTATCATCTTGCGCAGGACGGCGCCCGGCCCCACGAGGTGCTTCTGCCCCACGTAGTCGTCCAACGTCTGCGGACGCAACCTCTCTGCCAAAGGTGTCGCCATGCCGGTTCCTCCGTTTAAAAGTCGAACTGCAACACGAACCTCACCCCGTTCTTCTTGGCGCCCGGATTGTCCAGATAGTTCAGCCTGCGGACGTAGTCCACGCGAAGCATCTTGAAGATGTTGTGGACGCCCACGTTCATCTCCATGTAGGGGGTGTCTCCCATCACGAAGCTGGTGGGCATTCCGTCCCGCGACGGGAACTCGAACAAGCCGCTCCCGCCGTCCTGCCTGTATGGATTGTTCTTGTCCGTCAGCGTGCCGTAGAGGGTCTTGAAGCCCACCACCTCGCGTAGCTTCAGGTGCTTGAACAAGGGGATGCGGTTGAACAGCTTTCCGCTCACGTCCCACTGCACGTCGAGCGAAACGAAACGGTCGTTCATGAATTCCATGTTGTTAATCATGTTGAACATGCCGCGCTGTATGACGTATGAATTGTTCGCCGCGGGCGTGATGAGGAGCGGGAACGGCACCTTGTCCCATTGCGCCCCCGCGCGCCCGTAGATGTCGATGCGCCCGTAGGAATTGAGCCAGAAGCGTTTCGTGACGGACAGCTCCGTGTAGTTGGAGGCATAGTCGCCCCCTAACACGTCCTTGAACCCGACGGTGTGCGTCAGCGTGTAGATGGGGTAGTTGTGGTTTACCGGACGCCGCCTCTGTTTCGTCACCACCACCCTCTCTCCGGGCGCGTAGCGCAGGCTCAGGGTGGCTTCGCTTTGCGTGAGGCGTGCCACGTCGCGGCCGTCCAGCGTGCGGTAGGACAACGAGCCCGTGGGTTCCTGGGTGATGTGGCGCAACTGCGCCGTGATGCCGAAGTGGTTGTCGAACTCGTAAACGTAGCGCAGGCTGTATTGCCGGAAGTAGGACATCTGGTCGATGGTCTGCGTCTTGAACGACGTGAACACGTTGTCCTTGTCGGTGGGCAGCATGGCGTCGGAGGGGGCCATCACGTCGTAGCGAGTGGAAAACGTTATGGAGTTCCGGGGGAACTCCTCCGGCGAGTACTGTTTCTTCAAGAACGAGTACTCCGCCTCGCCCTCGTATTTCCATTTCCCGTCGCGCACCCCGTATGCGGCATACCCCTTCAGGAAGAGGCGCGGCCACAGGTTGGCCGTGGTCTGTGCGCTGGCGCGGAAACGCACCTTGTCTATGAAATTGGAAGAGACGACGGTGTTGACGGGGCCGAAGTCCACATAATTCTTTTTGCCGGGCGGCGATGTCTCCACGTAGTTCTCCACCAGTGCCCGCACCATCCATAGAATCCATCCGGAACCTTTCTTCCGCGTCAAGTCCCTCACCATGCCCGGCATACCGGCTTCCGAGCGCGAGAGGGAGTCGGTGCGGTGCAGTGCCCAGAACGCCTCGTCCTTGACCACGGCGGTGCCTTCCCGAGGCCGTTCGCGGCGGTCGAAACTCTCGCCGGGGATGGGCGAGAAGTCGAATCCCGTGTAAGCCGTGGTGCGCTTGACGAACATGTTATGGTATTTCTTCAACGCGCCCAGCTCGGCAATCATGTCGTCTCTCACCAGCACCTGCTGCCCGCCCCGGAGCGTGGAGAAGTCCTGCTCTATGACGAGGTTGCTGATAAAGTTGACGCTCGAGCGGAGCGGGAGGTTGATCAGGCAGCGCCTGACGCGGTAGGTGCCGTCGTCGATGACCCACAGCCGTCCCGAGAAGCCGAAATCCTGCGGGTTCTGGGGCACGAAGCTCAGTTCGACGCACCTGCTTCCTTCCACGTCCAGAGTGTCCATGATGAAATACTGGTAGAAGGAAATGGCGTTGGTGGACGACAGGGGGCTGGTGAAGTAACGTTCCAGCAGGTTGATGGAGTTGTCGTAGACGTTGACGTCGGCGAAGAAACGCTGGAGCACCGTGTTGACCACGTCGCCCGTGGCGAACAGCTCGTTCAGCCCCTCCGAATTCGTCCCCCGGACGAATTCCCGCTCCGCCTCCGGCCGCTTCCTGTATATGTGTTCCGACACCGTCTCGTTGTAGGTGAGCGGGAGGACGTTCGTCCCCGTTTGCGGGCAGTATTCCACCTGTCTGACAAGCAACGGGTATTTGTGCAGGAAACTGCTGTCGATGAAATGCTGCGTGATGTTGTTGAAACCGAAAGTGATGCGTTGGTATTTGTCGTAGCGGTAGTAGTCGTTCTGCTTCAAGTCGCTCTTCTTCTTGGCCGCTATCACCTTCCGCATCAGTTCCACGGCGGGATTGTCCTTGCGGCTGTACCGCCTCTTCTTCGGTTTCACCAGCAGTTCCGACAGTTCCCTGTCCAGGTTCCGGAGCCTGACGTTCAGTGCCCTTTTCTCGCCCGCCCTCACGTAAGCCTTGAGCGTGCGGTAGCCCACGTGGGAGAACACGAGGGAATCGCCCGCGCCGGGCGACTGCAAGGTGTACCTGCCCCTGCCGTTGGTCGTCGTGCCCACGGTGTTCCTTTCCTCGTAGTACACGTTTGCCGACGGGATGGGGTCTCCCGTGTCGGCATCCGTCACCCGTCCCCGGATTTGTGCCTCTAGCACTTGCGGGAAGAAGCCCGACAAGGCCATGCACGCCACGGCACGTCCGCGATAAAGCCTTGACAGCATGCGTTCCTTACGATTTGAAATGCAAAATTAGTGAATAACGCGGAATCCGCGTCATAAATTAAGCTATTTAAAGAAATTCCGGGGGAGAAGGAGGCGCATTCTGCCGTGAAATGTCTATCTTTGTCCCAATTATGGAAATTCGTAAAGAAAACAGCCGAATGGAAGAAAACGCGAAGCAGCAGGCGGGGTTGCCGGACAACGCCTTCCGGGAACTCAAGGAGGGCGAACGGTACGAGCCTCTCATGTCGCCGGGGCGCACGTACCGGGAAGTCACCGCGTGGTCGGTGTCGTGGGGCGTGGTCATGGCCGTGGTGTTCTCCGCCGCGTCGGCCTATCTGGGTCTGAAGGTGGGGCAAGTGTTCGAGGCCGCCATCCCCATCACCATCATCGCGATAGGCGTGACGGGAGCCACCCGCCGGAAAGGCGCGCTGGGCGAGAACGTCATCATCCAGAGCATCGGGGCGTGTTCGGGGATGATTGTGGCCGGAGCCATCTTCACGCTGCCCGCGCTTTACATCCTTCAGGACAAATATCCCGAGATGACGGTGGACTTCCTGCAAGTGTTCGTCGCCTCCGTGCTGGGAGGGGTCTTGGGCATCCTCTTCCTCATCCCCTTCCGCAAGTATTTCGTGAAGGACATGCACGGCAAATATCCCTTCCCCGAGGCCACGGCCTCCACGCAGGTGCTGGTTTCCGGGGAGAAGGGCGGCAACCGGGCTTTGCCCCTCCTCGTGGCCGGCGTGGTGGGAGGCGTGTACGACTTCATCGTGGCCACCGCGGGCTGGTGGAACGAGAACGTCACGTCTCGTTGCTTGGAATGGGGCCAGGCGCTGGCGGACAAGACCAAGCTCGTGTTCAAAATCAACACGGGGGCGGCCGTGCTGGGCATGGGCTACATCGTGGGTCTGAAATACGCGCTCATCATCTGTTGCGGATCAGTGGCCGTATGGTGGGTAATCGTCCCGGCCATCTCGTGGCTGTTCCCCGACCTCGTCGTGAGTGCCGGAAGCCACCCCGTCGCGGCCTCGCAGGCAAGTGCCGAGCAGATATTCCAATACGCCAAGAGCATAGGCATCGGCGGCATCGCCATGGCGGGCATCATCGGCATCGTGAAAAGCCGCAAGATCATCATGGGGGCGCTGGGCCTGGCCGCGCAGGAGATGAGGGGCAAGGGGAAGGCCGGCGCGGCAGTACCTCGGACGCAGAAGGACTTGTCGATGAAAATCATAGTTGCCGGCTCGCTCCTGACGCTGGTGGCCATCACGTTGTTCTTCTATTCCGGGGTCATGGAGGGCAACCTGCTCTTCACGCTCGTCGGCGTGCTCCTCGTGGCCGTCATCGCTTTCCTCTTCACTACCGTGGCGGCCAACGCCATCGCCATCGTCGGTAGCAATCCCGTGTCCGGCATGACGCTGATGACCCTCATCCTGGCTTCCGTCATCATGGTGTCCGTGGGGCTGGAAGGCCCGGCGGGCATGGTGGCCGCGCTGATTATGGGGGGCGTGGTTTGCACCGCGCTCTCCACGGCGGGTAGCTTCGTCACCGACCTGAAGATAGGCTATTGGCTGGGCAGCACGCCCGAAAAGCAGGAGACGTTCAAGTTCCTGGGCACCCTCGTGTCGGCCGCCACGGTGGCGGGAGTCATCATGATTCTGAACGACACCTACGGCTTCACAAGCGGACAGCTCGCCGCCCCGCAGGCTAACGCCATGGCCGCCGTCATCGAACCGCTGATGAGCGGCTCCGGTGCCCCGTGGTTGCTCTACGGCATCGGCGCGGCCATAGCCGTCGTGCTCACCCTCCTCGACGTTTCAGCCTTGGCTTTCGCCCTGGGCATGTTCATTCCGCTCGAGCTGAACCTGCCCCTGCTGGTCGGCGGCCTCGTCAACCGCTACGTCACCACACGGAGCGACAAGGAGCAGGTGAACAAGGAACGGGGCGAGAAAGGCACGCTCGTGGCATCCGGCTTCATTGCGGGCGGTGCGTTGATGGGCGTGGCCGGCGCCGCCCTGCGCTTCGGGGGTGTCTCGTTCGACTATTCCGGCTGGTGGGCCGACCCGGCCAGCGAATGGCTCTCCCTGCTGATGTACGCCCTCCTTATTATATACATGACAAGGGCGAGCATGCGCGTGAAGTAACGGCGGGGAGGAATAGTCGGCAAAAACAGAGCGGCGGCCTTTGGCAAGTCGGGGAAAAAGCGTAACTTTGCACCGCCGCCACGAGTTGGCGGCATGTTTCAAACTTATGTCAAAACAAAACGTTATTTATGGCAACAAAAATCAGATTGCAACGTCACGGACGCAAGGGATATGCCTACTACAGCATCGTCATTGCGGACGCAAGAGCACCACGAGATGGCAAGTTCAAGGAAAAAATCGGCACTTACAATCCGAACACCAATCCCTCCACTGTAGATTTGAAATTCGACCGCGCCCTCTATTGGGTGGAAGTAGGCGCACAGCCTACCGACACCGCCCGCAGCATCTTGTCGAGGGAGGGTGTCTATATGATGAAGCACCTCCGGGGCGGTGTGAAGAAGGGAGCCTTCGACGAGGCTACCGCGCAAGCTAAATTCGATGCCTGGAAGAACGACAGGCAGAAGGGCTTGGAAGCATTCAAGGAAAGGGAGGCCGCCGAGAAGAAAGCCGCCGCCGAGGCGCGGTTGCAAGCCGAAAAGAAAGTAAACGAGGAAATTGCCAAGAAAGTGGCCGAGAAGAAAGCCGCCGCGGCCGCCGCGAAGGCGAAGGCCGAAGAGGAAGCTTCCGCCCAGGCCGCCGAGGGCGAAACGGCGGAAAGTCCTGCCGAGGTGTGAGGAGTGCCGCCGGTATCGAAATTTCTTTCCAACGCGAAAAGGGACGAGGTACGCCTCGTCCCTTTTCGCGTGCAGAGGGGAATGCTTCTCTTGCGCGGCCGTCGCGGATTGGCGGGATTTCAGCGGGGACATGAGCCAGCACTCCGGAACGGGAAATGCTTCTTTCCGTCCGCTTTTCCGAAACCGGAGCGAACGGTTCCTGCGGTTTCCTGTGTCGCCAAGGCGGCTCGTCCCGGACGGTCACGACACTTGTGCGCCGGGGAAAGGGTGTCGGGCGCGCGTCATTTCTTGTGCCGCGCGGCTCTGCGGCGGCGGACTTCGGCCTTCATCTTGGCCGATCCGGAGCCGTGCGCTCCCGTGGCGTAAGTTTTCTTCCGCGCCTTGGTCTTCACCTTTTCGTCCTGCCTGCGCGGATTCTTTTCTGCGCCTCCCCGGAACACGATGCCTTCTTCCAGTACCTTGTCGATGTCGTCTCCTCCGAAGTCTGCCATGAGCGGGCGGGATTAATGGTGGAACAGCCGTATGCCGGTGAGGGCCATCGCGATGCCGTATTTGTCGCACGTGGCTATCACGTGGTCGTCGCGCACGCTGCCGCCGGCCTGCGCCACGAACCGGACACCGCTCTTGTGCGCCCGCTCGATGTTGTCGCCGAAGGGGAAGAAAGCGTCCGACCCCAGCGACACCCCCGTGTTCCGCGCTGTCCATTCCCGCCTCTCCTCCCGCGAGAGGGGTCGGGGCTTCCCGGTGAAGAATTTCTGCCATTCGCCGTCGGCCAGCAAGTCGTCGCAGTCGTCTCCGGTGAAGAGGTCTATGGCGTTGTCGCGTTCCGCACGCCGGATGTCCTCGCGGAACGGCAGCCCCGTCACCGCTGGGTGTTGTCGCAGCCACCATTTGTCGGCCTTGTCGCCCGCGATGCGCGTGCAGTGTATGCGGCTTTGCTGTCCGGCGCCGATGCCGACGGCCTGCCCGTCCTTGGCGTAGCACACGGAGTTGCTCTGCGTGTATTTCAGGGTGACGAGGGCTATCGTCAGGTCGCGTTTGGCTTCCTCCGGAATCCGTTTGCAAGCCGTGGGGATGTTCGCGAACAGTCCCGGGTCGTCCAGCTGGATGTCGTTGCGTCCCTGCTCGAAAATAATGCCGAACACTTGCTTGCGCTCCGTCGGGGCGGGGACGTAATCCGGGTCGATGCGTATGACGTTGTAAGTCCCCTTGCGCTTCGCGCGCAGGATTCGGAGCGCCTCTTCCGTGTACCCCGGGGCAATCACCCCGTCGCTGACCTCCCGTCCGATGAGGGCGGCGGCGGAGGTGTCGCAAGTTTCGCTCAGTGCGATGAAGTCGCCGTAGCTCGACATACGGTCGGCACCGCGGGCGCGGGCGTATGCGCAGGCGACGGGGGAGAGGGAAATCCGCAAGTCGTCCACGAAGTATGCTTTTTTCAGCGTGTCGCTCAGCGGAAGCCCGATGGCCGCCCCGGCGGGTGAGACGTGCTTGAACGACGCGGCGGCGGGTATTCCCGTCGCCGCTTTCAGTTCCCTTACCAGTTGCCAGCCGTTGAGCGCGTCCAGGAAGTTGATGTAGCCCGGGCGACCGTTGAACACCTCCACCGGCAATTCGCCCTTCTCAGCGAAGATGCGCGCGGGTTTCTGGTTCGGGTTACATCCGTACTTTAAAGCCAATTCTTTCATGTCGGGCGGTGAGTGCGCCGGCCCGCACGCGTCCCCGTGCGTCAAGTCGGCGGCGGTTTCGTGGAGCCGGAGGGAATCGAACCCTCGTCCAAACAGGGAAACCATACGCTTTCTACACGCTTATCCCGGCCTCCGGTTTTCGTGCGCGGACAAGACCCGGGCCACCTATCCGCACCTTATCCTCTGAAGTTTCACCGTCCGTGCGAGGCCGCGGGCGGCTATCCCCGATTTTGCTGCACCACTTTGCCGGAATGCTTCGGGGCGACGGCTTCCGAGTGGTGTCCCGTCCCGGTACCCGTACCGGGATAAAGGTGGCCTACTGTGCTTCGGTCACGCAGCGAGAGCGTAGTTGTTTTCGCCAGATAAATTCTTGGTAACTGAGATTAGAGAGGAAATCACCGACCCTCTGCGTGCTTACGTACCATTCCATCCTGCTGTCAAATCCATGTCGACCCCGGATGTTCACGGTGCAAAGATAAGGTTTTCTTCCGGGAAAAAAGCACGCATCGTGCTTTTTTTTCGTCGCCCCGCATTCTTTCGCGCACGGCGCAGGGCCGACCGGCTTACGCCCACTGACAGGGCGATTCCTTTTTGCAGTAGCACAAGAATTTGCGACCTTTGCTCCGAGGTTACTTGATGATGGAGTATGACAACGCAAAATCAGTAATTTCAGGGGGAAGTCTCGGCTTCCTCCTTCCTCCTTTTTGGGTTACAAATGGACGGCCTTGTCGAGCAGGTAGTAGTCCAAAATCGTCATGGCAGCCATGGCTTCCACTACAGGCACGGCACGTGGGAGCACGCAGGCGTCGTGCCGCCCGCGAGCTTTTACCACGGTAGGCCGCCCGTCCAGCGTCACGGTCTCCTGTTCCGACAGGATTGTGGCGACGGGTTTGAAAGCCACCCTGAAACAGATGTCCTGCCCGTTGCTGATGCCGCCTTGTATGCCCCCGCTGTTGTTGGTACGCGTTCCGACGGTTCCGTCTTGCAGACGGATGAAGGCGTCGTTTTGTTCGCTTCCTCGTTGGCTTGCTCCGGCAAATCCCCGCCCATACTCGAACCCTTTCGCCGCGTTGATGCTCAACATGGCGCCGCCCAACGCGGCATGGAGCTTGCCGAAGCATGGTTCGCCCAGGCCCGCGGGGCAACCGCGGATTACTCCCGTAACGACTCCTCCCACGGTGTCGCCTTCCGCCTTGACCCTTGAAATGAGGCTCTCCATCTGCGCGGCCTTTTCCGCGTCCGGGCAACGCACACCGTTCCCCTCTATCTGCACCGGGTCGTAAAAGGCGTAACCGTGTTCCAAGGCGATGTCTCCCACCTGCGAGGTGTAGGCATAGACTTCCACGCCTATCCTCGCAAGAGCCAGTTTCGCGAAAGCACCGCCCACGCAACGGGCCGCGGTTTCGCGTGCCGAGGAACGTCCGCCGCCCCGATGGTCGCGCAAGCCGTATTTCTGCGTGTAGGTGAAATCGGCGTGTGACGGACGGTACAGGTTGCGCAAGTCGGCATAATCGTCGGAGTGCCGGTCTGCGTTGCGAATCAGGAAACCGATGGGGCATCCCGTTGACTTATGCTCGAACACGCCCGACAGCAATTCCACGTCGTCCGTTTCCTTGCGGGACGTCGTGATGTCGCTTTGTCCCGGCCGACGGCGATTCAGTTCCCGTTGTATGAAATCCAAATCGACATCGATTCCGGCCGGAAAACCGTCGATTACCCCGCCGATGCACGGGCCGTGGCTCTCCCCGAAGGTAGTCAGCCGGAAAATGTTACCGAAAGTGTTGCCCATGTTTCGCCCAAGCCTCCACCGTCACACGTCCACAAATGCGCCTCAATGGCAATGGCAACGCCCGCCCGAACAGCCGTCCTCATGATGCCCGCCGCAGTCGCAACCGTTCCCGCAACTGCCGCAGCTGCCGCATCCGCAACCTCCTCCGCCTTGCAAATTGTTGAGCACGTCTTGCATCTCGTCTTCGGTCGCGTCGCGGTTTTCAACGACTTCGCCGACGAAATTCAACGTCTTTCCAGCCAAAGGATGGTTCAAGTCCACAGTCACGGTGTCTTCCTTCACCTCTTTGATAGTCCCGTTAAAACGCGCCCCTTCGGCATTCATCAGCGACACCACCCCCCCTTGATAGACGCTTTCACTGTCAAAGCGTCCGTTCACCTTGAACAAATCTTTTTTCAGTTCCAGCACGAGCTTCCTTTCGAATTCACCGTAAGCCTCTCCTGCCGACAACGTGAAGTTGAATTTCTCTCCTTTCCGCAAGTGTTTGATTTGCGCCTCGAAGGCATCTAGGGTAGTGCCCATGTCCGAAACGAAACGGAACGGGCGTTCGACGGTGGCTTTTTCCGCCAGTTCTTTTTCCCCGTCGGATTCCGTATAAAGCTCGTATGTGACAGAGATGTACTTGTTGGGGGCAGTCGTGTCCATCATATCTACCTTTAATTTCAATATAGGCCGCAAAGTAACGAAAAACAAATGATAAAAGGAAACATATTTCCCTTTTTGACATCAATCCGGTGCCGTCCGCACGGTCGGGACGGCACGAACCCCGTGCCCGAAAAAGCCGAAAAGCCCCGCAACAAAATCGTTGCGGGGCTCAAAACGCCTTGTCGCGAAGCCCGTTCCGCATTCCCGGCGGTTTTCGGAAAGAAACGCCGTGCCGACGGCACCGTGCGGTGCGGCTGAAAGAAGCGATGCCGCCGTTAGCTTGCTTTCCGAAGCCTTCCGCAAACCGGGACAGGCCATCGGTTCCGGTCTCCTCCGGCGGCTACTTGGCAACTTGTGCCGCCCACTCTTTCGCGGTCTCGGGGCCGTCGTTGAGCAACTTGCCTTCCTGCCATGCGATTTCCGGGTAGAGCTTTTTAAGCTCGTTCGCGCTGTTGGTTATGGCACTGCTTCCCGACGTGGCGAAGGGGATGACGGTCTTTCCGGAAAAACCGTATTTCTCCAGAAAAGTGTTGACGGGGCGCGGGCATAGGTTCCACCATATCGGATAGCCGAGGAACACCACATCGTAATCGTCTGCTGCCAGCGCGTCGCCTCCCAGTTCGGGACGCGACTTCTCGTCTGCCATTTCCACCGAGCTACGGCTGGCCTTGTCTTTCCAGTCCAAGTCGGCCGCGGCGTAGGCCTTTGCGGGAGTGATTTTGTAGAGCGTTCCGCCCGTGGCTTCGGCGATGGCGTTCGCCACGCGCTCCGTCGTCCCCGTGCAGGAGAAATAGGCCACCAAAATCTTCTTTCCCGACGCGCCTTCGTTTTGCGCCCCTGCCGAGAGGTTCAAGCCGAGAACCCCCATGATCATCAATGCGATACGTTTCATTTTAATCTTCGTTTTGAATTTTATTTGTTTATGATGCGTTCACTTGCCCGCCATGCGCCCCCGAGGCAACCCTTCGTGGCAAGGCTTGACACCTGCAAAGATAGCGTTTATCTTCGTATTGCGTGACATGAAGAAGTCATATTTTTGAGAAAATCCATGCGTGACGGTGGGGAGGGCTTGGATTTTTGTCTTCGGTTTTGAACCTGTCCGAGACGGTGTGACGCGACGTATCGGATGACGGACGACGGTCTGCTTTCGTCCGCGACATCCCGGAAACACCCTGTTGCGCAAAAGGCTTTCCGCCTTCGCCGGACGGAAAACGTCAATGCTTCCCCTTCTCCCGCCCGAAGATATGCCGCTTGTCCGCCTCCGCCAGAAGTTCGCGGAAGGTACGCCCCGCCACGGGGTGCTTCACGTCCGGTGCCACTTCGGCCAAAGGCTCCAGAACGAAACGCCGTTCGAGCATCAGCGGATGGGGCAGGGAAAGGTGCACCCGCCGCCCCGCCGTCGCCGGGACATCGACATCTTCCTCCGCCACGGCATCGCCGTACAACAGCAGGTCGATATCTATCGGGCGGTCGGCATACGTCCCGCCCTCGCTCTTGCCGCGCCTTCCCAGTTCCTGTTCCACGGCCTGCGTGGCGAGGAGCGTCTCCCCCGGCGTCATTTCGGTGCGCAACACCGCCACGGCGTTCAGGAATGGGCGGTCGGAACGGAAGCCCCAAGGCTCGGTTTCATAAAAAGCGGACAGGCTCTTCAACTCCCCTATCCGCTCCTCCAACATCTCCACGGCTCGTCGCAACAGGCGTTCGCGGTCGCCCATGTTGCTGCCCAGCCCCAGATACAAGTCCGTCATCAATCGTCCATTATGAGCATGGCATCGCCATACGTCCCGAAGCGGTAGCCCTCCTTCAAGGCTTCCTTGTAGCCCCTCATCACCAAGTCGTAGCCGCCGAAAGTCGCCGTCAGCATCAGGAGCGTGCTGTAAGGCATGTAAAAGTTGGCCACCATGCAGTCCGCCACGTTGAAGTCGTAGGGGGGGAAGATGAACTTGTTGGTCCATCCGGCGTATTCTTTCAGATGCCCGTCCGTGCCCACTGCCGTTTCTATCACGCGCTGCACCGTGGTACCCACGGCGCACACGTGGCGGCCGTCGTCTTTCGCCTTGTTGACGATGCGGCAGGCGTCGGCCTCCACGAGCATCTCCTCGCTGTCCATCTTGTGCTTGGCCAAGTCCTCCACGTCGATTTCCCGGAAATTGCCGAGCCCGCAATGCAAGGTGACGAAAGCGAACTCCACGCCCTTGATTTCGAGCCGTTTCATCAGTTCCCGCGAGAAATGCAGGCCGGACGAGGGAGCCGTCACCGCCCCCTCCCTGCGGGCGAAGATGCACTGGAAACGCTCCATGTCCTCCGCCTCCGCCGGGCGTCTCACGATGTGTTTGGGTAACGGGGCCTCGCCGAGCGCGAACAGAGCCGCCTTGAACTCGTCGTGCGACCCGTCGTAGAGGAAGCGGAGGGTGCGCCCGCGCGAGGTGGTGTTGTCGATTACCTCGGCCACCATGGAATCGTTTTCCCCGAAGTACAGCTTGTTGCCGATGCGTATCTTGCGAGCCGGGTCCACCAGCACGTCCCAAAGGCGCAGTTCCTTGTTCAGTTCCCTGAGCAGGAACACTTCGATGTGCGCACCCGTCTTCTCCTTGTTTCCGTAGAAGCGGGCGGGAAACACCTTGGTGTCGTTGAAGATGAATACGTCCTTGTCGTCGAAGTAGTCGAGTATCTCCTTGAATTGTCGGCGGTGTTCGATGTCCCCGCTCTTCCTGTGCAGCACCATCAGCCGGGACTCGTCCCGGTTGTGCGCGGGATACTGGGCGATTTGTTCTTCCGGCAGTTTGAATTTGAATTGTGACAGCTTCATATAGAAAAAGTCCTCCTTATGTATGTTGGTTAATTGTCTTGCGCTATCTCCGCCGTCTGGCCGTCCAGCCATCCGGCGAACCTTTCCGGGTCTATGCAGTCCTCCACCCTGACAGCCCCCACCCGCGTGCGTCGCAGTGCCGTCAGGTGTGCGCCGCTGTGCAGTGCCGTCCCGATGTCGCGGGCCAACGCCCGGATGTAAGTGCCCTTGCCGCACACCACGCGCACGGCGATTTCCGGCAATTCGCAACGCAACAGTTCCAGCTCGTTGATGACCAGCGTCTTGGCTTTCAACTCCACCCCCTCCCCCTTGCGAGCTAAGTCGTAAGCGCGGCTCCCGTTCACCTTGCAGGCCGAGAACACGGGCGGCACCTGCTCTATCGTACCCACGAAACGCCTTAGCGTTTCCTCCACCATCTCGCGGGTGATGTGCGCCGTGGGATACACCGCGTCGACGGGCTTCTCGAGGTCGAAAGAAGGCGTGGTGGCTCCCAGGCGGAGCGTGGCCACGTATTCCTTTGTGTGCGCCTGCAACTCCTCTATCCGCTTCGTCGCCCCGCCGGTGCAGACAATCAACACGCCCGTGGCCAACGGGTCGAGCGTGCCGGCATGCCCCACCTTCAGCTTCTTCACTCCCAGCTTCTTGCACAATAGGTAACGCACCTTGGCCACCAAGTCGAACGATGTCCATCCGCGAGGCTTGTCGAAAGCCAGTATTTCTCCTTCCTTGAAATCCACTTCGGGGAGATTTAAGCGGTCAGAAGCAATCATGCACGACGAGTGCGGCACCCACGACGGCGCAGTAAGCGGCGAAATACACCAGCTTGCCTTTCCTGACGATGCTTATCATCCACTTGCAGGCCAGGCATCCCGACACGAAGGCGGCCGCGAACCCTGTCGCGAGCGGCCACGCACCGATGCCTGCGGAGGCCGCTTCCACCCCGTCTGCCATACCTTTCGCCACGTCGAGTACGGCCTCTCCCAGGACGGGAGGTATCACCATCAGGAACGAAAAGCGAGCCAGTTTGGCCTTGTCGTCCCCCAAGAGCAACCCCGTGGCGATGGTCGCACCGGAGCGCGACAGACCAGGCAACACGGCCGCGGCCTGTGAAAGTCCGATGACGAAGGCGTCGCGAAGAGAGATGTCTTCCTTGCGGCGGGGACGCGCATAGTAGGAAAACGCCAGTAACAAGGCTGTCAGCAACAGACAGATTCCCACTATCGTCAGTCCGCTCCCGAAAATATCTTCCACGTAGTCCTTGAAGAAAAGCCCCACGACGCCCACGGGTATCATGGACACGAGGATGTTCAGGGCGTAACGCCGCGCGTCGTTCATCCCCGGCCCGCCAAACACTCCCCCGATTATCCACGCCACTTCTTTCCAAAGGACTGCCAGCGTGCTTAGCACCGTGGCCACGTGCACGGCCACGGTAAACGTCAGGTTGGCTTCCCCGTCTATCCCGAAGATGTGGGAGGCGATGGCCAGATGTCCGCTGCTGCTCACCGGCAGGTATTCCGTCAGTCCCTGCAACAAGCCCATCAACAACGCTTCCGCCGCGTCCATGGCTAATCTTTTTTAAAGGCAGATGCCGCTTGTGCGCCGGTTTCCTGCCGCGGGGGCGCTTCCCTTTCCTTTTCCTCCGCGCCCGTAGACTCCGGCTTCCGCAGTATGGCATAAATCATGAACAGGAAGCCGGCCAGACAAACGACGGGAGCCACCTTGACGCGGCGGGCGCTGAATATGCCGGGGTCGAACGCCGTCTCCGAGCTTCCGGATCCGGACATGAGGATGAAACCGACTATCACCACCGCCATCCCGACGGCCAACAAGATGAAGTTCACCTTGCCGAAAGCAAAATTACTTTTATCCATAAAAATCCATCGTTAGAACGTTTTTACCTTAATACAAATCGTCGGATCGCGTCCGCAAGTACCTGCCTACGGAAACATACGTGCAGCCCAGCGTCAGCAGGAGGCCGAACAGCAGTACCGCCGCCCCCACGGCAACCAGCATGTCCGTCCCGACGTACTGCGAAAGCGAGGGGTCGTACCGCAAAAAGGCGCGCACACCGCCCCACAGCACGGCATCGGCCAGCACGCCGGACAGGAAGCCGAGGTTGAAGCTCCGCGCCATGAACGGCTTGCGGATGAACCTCCAGCTCGCCCCCACCAGCAACATCGTGCGGATGACGAAACGCCCGGAATGGATGCTCAGCCGCACGGTGCTGTTGATGAGCGCGAAGGAGACCAACGCCAGGAGGACTGCCAGACAGAGAAGCACGTAACTTGCGCGCCGCAGGTTGTCGTTCACCGTGTCCACCAGCTCCTTCTGGTAAATCACGTCCTCCACCAAAGGGCTTTTCCTCAACTCCGCCGTAATCCATGTCAGGCTGTCGGAGTTGGCGTAGAGGGCGTTCATGCGCAACTCGAAGGAGGCCGTGAAAGGGTTGGCGCCGAGGAACTCCGACGGGTCGCTGCCCATGGCCTCCGCCTGTTCCTTCAACGCCTGTTCCTTCGACACGTAGTCCAGGGCGTACACGTAACGTTCCGCCCTCAGCGATGTCTGGAACGCGCGGATGTCCGAATTGCCCGCGTCACCGTTGAGCAACACCGTCACCGTCAGGTTCTCCTTCACGGAATCGGACAGGCGGCGGGCAAACAGGACGAAGAAGGAGACGACACCGAGCAGTATCAGCACCAAGGTGGTGCTGATGCCGGTGGTGAACCACTGCATGCCCAAGGAACCATTTGTCCCTTTCTTGCTCTTCACTCCCATGCGGCCATATAATCCGATGATACAAAAGTACGACGAAACGCGGGGATTTCCCCATTGTTTAACAGCATTTAACTCGGAAAGCCGTCTTCCACCACCTCTCCTTTCAGGGTTGCCGAGGTGCTCCCTGTGATTTTCA
>CAZGBV010000009.1:0-35750 GCA_964523985.1 uncultured Paraprevotella sp. | reverse complement strand
ATATTAATTTTGCCCATGTGGCTTAGTATAAATTAATTTTTACGACTTACTTAGTTATAGCGAATAATGCTCCAATTAACGCTCCAATAGTTAAGAGAAAAACCAACCCGAAAAGGGTATCCTTCGTTGTCCCGTTCCCGCCGTCCGGCCTTGGCTTGTCGTGCGTTGCGACTGGGTGTTCTTCTTTCTTGTTTCCTACGGTCACGCCGATTTCCGTCCTTTCGTCCTCCGGTTGCAGGGCGGAGAGGAACAGGGAGACGGAATGGTATCTGTTCTTCCTCGTGGAGGATATGGCTTTTTCTATGGCAGGCATGAGCGGGGCGGGGAAGTCGTCAGGGAACGGGAGAGTGTATTCGACGAGACTGGTGACATGGGGCGGGGCGATGCCCGAGACGAGGAAGTACAGGGTGGCGGCCAAGGAATAGATGTCGGTCTCCGGCGAGAACGCCCCGACACCTCCCTCGGCGTACTGCTCCAAGGGGGCGTACCCGTGGCTTATCCCTATCGGGGTGGTGGAGGTCTGGTTCCCCTCGGAGTCGTACCGCTTGGACAGCCCGAAGTCTATCAGCACGGCGCGTCCGTCGTTGCGCCTCACCATGACGTTGGCGGGCTTGACGTCGAGGTGGTTGATGTGTTGGCGGTGCACGTATTCCAACGCCTCGCCCGCGGAGCGTATCACCCGCAGGGCTTCTTCCGCGCCGAGCGGGCCGCCGCGCCTCACGCGCTCCGCCAGCGACTCTCCCTCGATGTAGTCCATCACGTAGTACGCCGTGTTGTTCTCCTCGAACGCGGCGTGTATCCTTATGACACCGGAGACCATGGTGAAGAGCAGGGGCAACCTCCCGGCGAGGTTCTGCCGCTTGGCTTTCTCCTGAATTTCCGCGTTCCTGTCGTGGTAATTGTCCCAAACCGCTTCCAGCGGGGAGATGTCGAACGCCTTCGGCGGGAGCTTGCGCCAAGCGGAGGCCGCCTTTTCCGCGACGGCGAGGACGGTCTTCACGCTCACGGGGAACTTGTCCTTGCCGAGCAGGAGGGTGTCGGAGGGGAGGATTTTCTTGGAGATTATCTCCACGCCGCCGACGAACGTGACGTTGTGCGGGTTGAGGTTCTCGGCCGTCAGCGTGCCGTCGCCGCCGACTTGGATGGACAGGTGGGCGGAGCCCTTGCCCGCCACGCACCGGCTGACGGAGGGAGGCACGCCGCCCGCCTCGCCGACCAGAACACCCTTTGTCTTTCCGTCCGCGGAGACGAGCACCTCCAGCCTGCCGGTGGCCGGGTCCCTCCCGATTCGCAAGGTCGCGCCTTTAAGAAGTTCTGCCGTCCCGTCCATCCGGTTGTCCGTTAAATGAAGTCCTGTCCCCGACGCTGTCGACGAACAGGCTTCTCAGTTTCTTCAAGGCCTCTTTCGAGACGCTGAGGTTGTATTCGAATTTCTCGCCGTCGCCCAAGGTCAGCTTCTGCCCGGCGATGGATATCCGGTAGACATAGTCGAGGTTGATGATGTGGCTTTTCCCGACCCGCGCGAACGTCCTGGCGGCTTCCCGTAGCTTCTCGGAGAGCAGCGACTGCATCCGCGAAAGGTTCATGCAGACGATTCCTTTCGTCCGGTTGCTGAGGACGATGTTCGTGTAGTTGCCGTCCGCCTCGAAGCAGACGATTTTGGAAATGTCCACCCTCAGGAACTCGTCGCGGAAGTTCAGATACAAGTATTTCTTCGTCATGGTATTTTTATGGAACGAAAATCCATGGCAAAGATAGCGGATTGCGGCGAACCGTGGCGGACATTTTCCCGGTTTTTGTAGCAAGGCACGGAATTATTACGCGAAATGACCCCGGACGGGCGCGAACCTCACCCGCCGCCCCGGATTTTCCCCGCTTCGCGCATCGTGGGAAAGAGCCGGGCAGGACGGATGTCCCCGAAGACTGCCCTCCGCCATCTCCTTGCGTGCCATTCCTTTCATTCCGGGTCTTCTTCGGAGGACAGCATTATTTCCTTGGCCAGCCTCGCGTAGGGTTTTCGGTCGCCGATTACCTCCGGGTTGGCAATCAGGGGGTACCCACACGTCCTCTTGTCCACGCCGTTTCTACCGTTGCAACGTAATTCCCATCAGCCCTATCACCACTTCATTGGAAAGGGTTTCCAGGACAAGGTGCGAAAGTTCTTTCCTCTCGTCCAAAGGCATTTCCAACAGCACGGCCGCACCGCCGTCCACTTCGCGGTTGACACCGGAAAAGCCCGGTTCTTCGCCAAAGCTGTCGCTTACTTCTCCCGTCTTCAAGCGCAAGCGGTAAAGAGAGGGGGCATGACGGCTGAAAGCCATGCCGTCCTCGAAAAACACCTGTTCGATGGGCGGCCAATTGTCCGGATTGACCAAAGGCAAAGTGTCGCAAGTTCCATCCGCATAGCAGACGCGGACAACGCCGTTGTCGATGCGGCACTGCATATGGTTGGTGCTTCCGGCCATCAGCAGGTAGGCACGCGAAGCCTTTCCCGCAAGGGAAATCCTTATGCTGTCCGGATAATTGTCCCAGAGGGAAGTAAAAGCAACGTTGACCCCTTCCGCCGGGGTGCGGAAAGGTATTCCCAACCCTGTATCGAAAATCCCGTCACGGACAGCGGCACGCAAGCCCGAGTCGTCGATATCGGCAGTCTGGAGCGGGTGGCACCACTCCCCTATGCCCTGCTTAGGTATCTGCAGGGTGGTGTAAGGAGACCGCGGAGACAAATATTCATTGCGGAAGATATCCGTGACGCGAGCGTTGAATACATCGTCCATGGCAACAGGGACGCACCGCTCCGCCACCACATTCTCAAAGCAAGCCGGCACTTCATTCCCGGAAGATGCCGCGCCGCTTTCCCTTTCCGGTTGCGGGCGTTCCAGAGGAGCCCACCACTTCATCTGCCCCTGCTCCATGGCCACGAACCGCACGGGTCCCTCTTTCCTGACACGGGAGGCGGGGAAAGTACTTCCGGGCGTGGGGGGGACAAGCGGCTCGCCCTCCCACTCCACGCAAACGTCCGTCTCCTCGCCGGAAGAAGCCGGCACGGAAACGGAAAGTACCGGACGGCCTACGGAAGGCTCCACCAATTTCCATGCGACCGACTGCCCGTTCACCGTCAAGCTGCCCACCCGCGAACGGCGGGCGGGGAACTGCAGTTCCAACGTATGCACGGCAGGCAGACGGTGGGTCAACGTATAGACAGACCTTTCGCGGGAAGAATCCCGCCCGGCGGTCGCCGCAGTGCCGGCCTTGAAGTCGAAATCCATGTCCGGCGTATGCAACGAAGCATATTCCCATTCTTCCGGAAAGCCCGGCTTCAGCAACAGACACCCGTTCAGCGCATCGGGCAGGATACCATAAAGACCCTGTATCAATGCGCGGGACGCGACACCGATGGGGTCGCCGAAATCGCGGTAGCATTCACCGCGGGCGGCATCGTAAAAACTTACCTGCCCGAAGTTTCCGGGGCTATCCCCCAAATACATGCCGTCGAGGACAGAACTTTTCAGCAGCTTGAACCCCGCATCGGCACGCCCTGCTTGGAAATAGGCAAGCGCGGTATGCATCACCTCGGCGAACGCCACGTTATTGATGCTCCAAGAATAGGGCATCCAATTGGTCGTGGCTATCGTGGAGTATCCCCCGGCGTTGATGTCCGCGTCGTCCGAAGTCACCACGGGGATATGGGGTATCTCCGTATCCACGTAGCGGGTGGCGAGATATGCCTGGAAAGGATTGGCCACTTCGCTGTCCAAGGCATGGTAGATAGTCCACACGGCGGCACTCTCGTGCAAGCGTTTATGTCCCATGAAATCCTGAAACTCCGCCCAATGCCCCTTCCCCGGCATCCAGAGGCGGCTATTGAGAGCCTTCAGTATGCGGTCGGCTTCCTCACGGTAGGGGCCGGGATCCTCACCTATCTTTTCGGCAATCATGGCGGCCATGCGGTTGGCACGGTAATTATAGGCGGAACTGTGGGTGACGGCACCGCTGTTATAATAGAGAGCGTCGCTTGCCCAGATGCAGGCATACGCATCGTACAGCCCGTCGCCGTCGGGGTCGAAGTTGCGCTTCTCCCACGCGAGATGCAGGGCAAGCACAGGCCACATGCGACGGGCGTATGCCAGGTCTCCCGTCCAGTTGAGGTGCCACAAGAGTTCGTCGACGTAACACAGGTTCATGTCATAATGATGCATCTGGTCGTTGCGGCGGGGGTTGCGGCAAATATAACCGTTGCTGTACTGCGGCGTTCCCCATTCCTTGACCGAACGTGCCAGAGCCAACGCGGAATCCTGCGCGGGGTGCGGACGGGTACAAGGCACGTCGGTCACCTGGCTGGCCGCGTAATTGTCGAAATGCGTGCGGGCGCGGTCATGCCAGCCCAAAGCATCGCCCGTGTAAGCGGCGCGCCAGCCGCTAAGAGGCATACGCCACCCCACAGCCCCGTGAAGCCACACGCCCTCCGTTCCCCAAATGCCGTCGGCCGCCACGGCGAGCGCACCTCCGAGCGTGTTGAAATAGGCGTCGGGAGTAGTTATCCTGACGCGCCCGGCAAGGAGGCGGCGCGCCTCCTCCAATGCGGAGAAACAAGCCGCGCCGTCCTCCGGCCGGTAAAGTTCATTGTCCTTTATGCCGACGTACAACGTATCTTTTCCATCCCCCGGAAAAGGGAAACTCAGGCGTTGCGAGACTGTCCCGTCTTCCGCAGGGTCGAAGCAACTGGGCGGGTCCAATCCCATGTCGCCGCTTCGCGAAAGTTTCCTTTGGCGTATCGGCGCATTCAACGCTTCCAAGGTACATCCTGCCGGAAGTCCTTTCGCGGAGAACTCCCACACAGCCTCCTCCTCCCTCGTTCCGGCAAGCACGGCCATCTTCAGGAAAGCTTCCGTCCCCCATGCTTCGTCCTTCAGCACATAGCTGCGGCGTCCCGGCGTGTAGCGTGCCTCGCACCATGAGGTTTTTTCCAGCGGGATTACCTTCCCGCCGGGCAGATGCAGCCGGAAGCGGACGTTGCGGCTGTCGTTCTTCACGTAAGTGGCAAAGACAGGCCGGTCGCTCGTCTCCAGCCGCCATGCCGTGGGGCCGCCGTAAAGTGCACGGGTATAACGGTTTTTCCCGTTGACGCAGACAAAGTCCTCTCCGTCGGGCCGGTACTGCAACGTGCGAGGCATTCCCCTTTTATGGTCGTTGTGAGAGGTGGATTCTATCAAATCCCCCGCCTTCTTCGGCATTCCCGAAGAAACGGCACGTTGCCCGTACATACGATACGGACACGGCGACAGGAAAAAGACTGCCAAATATAAAATGCGCATCACGATATGATTTTATCCGATAAATACCAACAGCTTCCGCCATGCCCCCCACGACCGGGCGAGGCGAGGCGCGGCAGACATCCGTCCGGAAGCCTCCGGACTTCAAGAAACCTTGCCGACAGGAGCATCCCACGGCATCCCCCCCTTACGGCATAGGCTTCAGACCTTCCCAACGCACGTCCCACGTGCCGTCTTTCGGGAATCCTGGGTTCCGCGCTTCGCAACCGTCCCAGCCGGCACACATCATTGCAACGGCTGTCAGCAATCCGCCGTTCCCGGGCAGGTAACAGCGAAGACGGCCATCCTGATAATTGTGCCCGTTCGGCAGATACGTGTTAGTACGCTTGTCCATCAGCAGGGCACCCACGGCTTTTTCCGGTTCGCCCAGCCGTGCGGCGTTCATTGCCGTCATGGGGTAGTCCCATCCCCAGGTCTCGTCCCAATTCCAGTTGTCCCA
This sequence comes from uncultured Paraprevotella sp., assembly GCA_964523985.1. GTDB lineage: Bacteria > Bacteroidota > Bacteroidia > Bacteroidales > Bacteroidaceae > Paraprevotella. The sequence goes on along the minus strand of CAZGBV010000009.1, from coordinate 29,978 downwards.
AATCCAGTCCAGCGTGTTCTTCATGTAGTCGCCGCGGATGAGCTTGTTCATTGGAAGCACGCCCACGGAACCGAGCACGGCCATGTGGTCGCTGGTGAAGCGGATGTCCTTATAGGTGTCCAGAGCGTCTTCCGAAGCCAGGTACAGCTTGTCTTCGTTGTATGCCAACGGCGAGAGTTTATCTATCATCTCGTCCCATTCCGGATTGCGCTTTTCGCCGGCCCGCTCGCGCCATTTCTGGGCCGTCTGCATGGCAAAAAGCCAATAGGAAAGCTCGAAAGGCGGGTTGATGGTAGTGGCGGCGCGCAATGTCTCCTGCGCCGGGATGGCGCCTTTCAGGACGAAACGCCCGCGAGCCTCGTCGTAAGTGGCGAAGGAATACATGAATTGGGCGGTTTCCTGCACAAGGCGGCCATACTTGCCGACGATGCTGTCGCAGGGGTTGGCGCGGTAAAGAAGCTCTGCCAGATAGATGAGGTGCGGTTGTTGCCAAATGAGGAAACTGCCCACGTTGGATGGTGCCTCCGCACCGCTCGGGTCGGTCATCTTCATCCAGCGCACGCCCCGGAACCCTTGACGCCGCGCAATCTCGCGGGCAACAGGCTCTGCCGTCTCATACCATCCCAACGTGCGGCCCAGCAGGTTTTCGTGTCCCCAAAGAGCCTGCCAGGACTGATGCCACCATATCATCTCGAGGTGGAACTTGCCGAACCATGAATTGTAGGTCAGACCGGTTTCCTGCGGAGGCACGCTTCCGGCCGACTGGATGGCAAGCAAGTACTGTGACAACACCACCCGCCGTTCCAGCTCCGCGGCGCGCGGGTCTGTGCAATGGGAGAAGTCCACGGCAGCGCCCTCCTTCCAGAACCTTTCCCAGTAGACGGCGCTTGCGGCGGCGGTTTCGGCATACGAAGGCAACGGCTTGTCACCGGAATAAACGGGAGGTTCTCCGTCCGTCACAGTCCCCTCGAAACCGGGCGTGAAACGGCAGGAGAGAGCAATCTTATCCTCTTCGGGAATAAGGACGAAATAGTTCTTCGACTTTTCGACCAGCACGGCCTTGCCCTCCCAACGCAACGTCACGTAGTAGGTCGTCTCGTCCAACGTGCGTTTCAGCAGGGCACCTTGCGCATCCTGCCGCACGATTTCGGTGGAATGCTTGTCGTTGGCATTCCAGTCACAAGCGTCGTCGACGTGCCCGCCCGTAGGATAAGGGAAACGGAAGTTGATGCCGGTACGTGCGCGGCTGGTGACATTGGTGGAAATCATATCCAGTTGCGGATGACAAACGGTTTCCACGTCGAACGTGGTCTTGTCTATCACGAAGTGGCTCGTAATCTTCCCTTTCATCAAGTCCAGCGTCTGGTCGATGCCGGTGATGTCGGCGGCACTCACGCTATCGCCCAGCTCCAACCCGATAACGCCCAGATGCAGGCGGTGCGGATTCATGCGGTACCAGTTCGCAGCCTCCCTTTGGCGGCCCTCTTCCTTGAACTGGCAGGCGTACAATTCCTTGTGGCCGCGCCCGAAGTCGTATTCCTTCAGGTATTCTTCGGGCTTGTAATTGTCGGGGTTGCCGAAACTATGCCATCCCCACTGGCTTTGCGTACCTAACGGCACGCCCTTGGAATACATCTCGGGGAAAGTCTGCAGACCCGTGGCATCCACCGTGTAGGCGAACTCTCCATTGCCCACCGAAAGCGACGCCAACGTGTCGAATGCGGAAACTCGGGGGTTGTTGCGTGCCAACAACGCCTCACGGTCTATCGGGGCTTGTTTCTCCGAACCACAAGCCGCCAGCGCGACAAACGTCAAAAAGCAAAACACATTCCTCATGGTATAATATATAATAATAATGTATGACTAAGCCAAAGGCCGTATCTATATGCAAAGATATGATTTCTTTGCCGAACCCGTTCTTTCCACTTTGACGGAAATGCTTAGATTATTGACAAAAGCGGCCTTGCGCCCGTCCGCGGACGTTTTTCCGCGACTTCATCCCCGCCGCGCGGGCCGCCCGCAAGCCGCCGTGGCGGAATACCCGGTCAGTCACGGTAAGACAACGTCAAATCGCCCGTGATGCCCGATTCCACCAATTTGTCCCCCGGAGAGGCTATCGCGGGGAAAGCACTCGTGACACGTTGTTCCGCAGGCAAGCCGGCATCGCCTATCATGCGGTTCATCAAGGAATTGGCGACGTGTATCTCCAGCTTGTTCGTACCGGGCACCACCAATCGGGTTATGTCCACTTCCCACGGAGGACACCATACGATGCCGGCTTCTTGCCCATTCACCGACACGCGGGCCACCGAACCAAGTCCGGAAAACCGCAAGGACAGGTGTTTCCCCTCCTCTGCCGGTCTTATTTCCATCTCTTTCCGATAAACGGCCGTACCCGAATAGAAACGCACCGACTCGCACGGATGCCGCGTCCAATCTGTCAACTCGTCGAATACCACCTCTCCCGGCCCTCCTTTCGCCGGGTCGAAGCAGACCGTCCACGGCCCCTCTATTTTCACGTCCCGGCGCGACCCGCCGAACGTCAAGGCCGGCAAACTTTCCGTTTCCCGACCGGCTATCACCACGAAGAAAGATTCTTTCGGAGCCATCTTCAAGGGCAACGACACGGCTTGTCCGCCCGGCACGGCGGAAGGCAAGGAATGGCGCGAGCCGGTCACAGGATTCCACAACTCGGCCACCTTCCCGCCCGACCTGAAAGAAAAAGTATCCGCCACCTCCGCGTCGCCATGGTTGTACAAGAAATAAATGTCAGCATCCTCCAACTTCCTGTGAGCGAACCATATCCGGCTTCGTTTCATGTCCTCTTTCGCCGTCTTCACGTCAGCTTCCACTCCGGCCATGGCAAGTGCTTCCCCCGGAGACATGCCCCAATAAACAGTTCCCTTTCCATACCGCCGCGTCCCCTCCCGAAGGTTTTCCTTTCCCCAAACGCTGTCGGCCAAGGCTCTGTATTCTTCTTTTGCGGAGATGTCCTTGAAAGTGCCGGAGCATACCGGTTTCGCACCATATACCGCGGCTCCTCGTTCTATGAACGACGCGATACGTTTCAAGGCATCCAGCGTGACCTCCCCGTTGCGAGGCAATATCATCATCCGGTAAGTCATCCCGTCCGGCAAAACGATGTTCCCGGATTGCGTATCCATCCTCTTGAACAAGGCATCCGAAGTGAAAGCGTCGAAATCCACGCCTCCCGGCAGTTCCGGCAGGCGGTGGGTCAGTATCTTCACGGGGGCGTTCTCGCCGAGGTAGACACACACGTCGACCACGGGCGTCCCTTGACGCATCAAATAAGCGCACCGGGACTGATAGTCCCAGAACGGCTTGCTGTACTCCCAGAAAGTATTGTTCCTGTTCAGGCAATAATGCCTCCCTCCTCCCGTGTTTCCCGGCACTTTGTCCAGCCAAGGCTGATAGGCGGAAGCGCATGCCACGAACTCATTTATCCCGTAACAGTAAGCGTTGTCGGCAAGAGTTTTCAGATAGGCCGGCGACTGGCTGTATTTCGCGTCGGTAAAGGCTTCGGCCGAAGCTATGCCCTTGCCATACAGGTGAGCGGCAGAGGAACTTTCCTTTATGTCATAGTTGCCGTCCGGATGAATGGCCCAGAACTCTCCCTGCGGGGTCAAGACCCTCCCTTTCGCCTGAATCGGGTCGGCCACTATGCAAAGCGCGTTGCCCGTTGCCTGCGCGGTGAAGCCGAGGCCTTCTTCCCTGCATAACCTGTCGAAAGTCCCGTAATAATTATCCGCTATCAGGTCGGCTATCGTGCGCCGGACGTCGTACAGCACCCCTTTCGACTCTTCCGAAGTCCCTACCACATATCCCAACATCACCGGCAGGAAACGCCTCAAATCGTATCCCCGCCTCGTCCGGAACTCTTTTTCGAACCCCGGAGTCCAGTTCTGCGAGCCTGCTTCGTGGCTGTCCATGGCGATGCCATCCAGCCGGAGGTCGTGTCTGGAAAGAGAGTCGATAATCACCTTGCAATAATTGTCCCACTGCACCTTGGCCGCCGCCGGGGACATCTTGTCACACTCCAGCCCCATCAGGTTGGAACGGCCGTGTTTCGTCTTCCCTCCCGTCGGGACATGGGCGAAACGCATCACCACCCACTCCCCCTCGGGGACATCCCAGGCAAGACTCCCGTCGGGCCTCAACAAATGCGTCAAATCCACTATCTGCCCAGGGTCGATGACCTCTTCCCTTCCATACGCCGGCGTAAGGTCCTTTTCCACATATTCGGAAAACAACCCTGCTTTCTCTTCCCATTGGTCTACCTTGGCTCGCGGCGACAGCACGATGTCGCCTATCTGCATATCCGCGCGGCCGTCGCCTTCCGTATGCCAGTCGTGCAGGTTCAGGCGGAAATAGCGTCCTTTCGCGGCGGGGAACGATATCGTCTTTTGTTGCCATGAAGAATGAGCCTTGTACACGGGCTTCAACGCGCATACCTTTTTATAATTCCTCCCGTCTTCCGAGACTTCCAGTTCGCCCAAATCCGGCAACACGCGATAACCGGTGCCTACGAACACGTCGCCCGGAGGGGCGGGGACGTTCGTGGCGCTCGTGGTGGATTTCCCGCGGGGGCGCACTTGGTAAGAAATGCTCCGTGCGGTAAAATCACCGCCGAAGTCCAAATCCAGGAAAACCGCTTTTCCCGAAGGCCGGGCGGGTATCCTTACGAGATTGTCCGACGTGAAAGCCGCCGCCGCGAGGCTCCCGACATTGGATGACACGGCAAGGGGCACGTCCCTGCTCGTCATCCATTGGCTTCGCGTCACGGGAAATGCCAGCACGGCCACATCCCTGAAGAAACCGTATCTCCCTTTCGGCTCCGGCAGTTTTCCCGAAAACCTCCTGCCGCCATGAAGCAACGTGTCCGTCGCCGCCAGCCTCTGCATCCCGAGTTCTTCCGTAATCCAGGGGCCGCCCGCCACATATCCGTTGGATACATGGCATTCAAAACTCAGCCCCAGTCGCCTCGCCTCTTGGACAGAAAAGCGAAGCATCTCCCACCACTGTGCCGAAAACGCGTCGAACGCCACCGGGCTCTTGGAGTGCACCTGGTCGTAATAGACCACTCCCCCCACTCCGGCTCGCCGGAAGGCTTCCAAATCGGCGGTAATCCCCGCGCGCGTGGTTTCCGTCTCCCCGTGGAACCACCATACCTTTGTGCGCGTGGAGTCTTGCACATGCTCGAAACCATACGCCGCGCCCGACAACGTATCGTTCCCGCACAGCCCTCTTTGGACACATAAAACAAGAAAAAGGCAGCAAGCAAAACCGGCGTACTTCATTCCCTGTCAATCCTTTACATCTGCCGATTCCGTCCGCCCGCCGCCCGTCGTAAGAAGCCGGGGGGAGGACTATCGGCAAGTGCAAAATTACGGAAAAGTTCGGAGAACTCGCTCCCCGGTGCCGGTATTTTCAGTTTTCCCTTGGCCGCTCCCTCTTCTTCACTATCTTTGTTGATGCCGCCCTTGCGCGGTGCGCCTCCCTGCGGAAAAGAGACTACCGCCACCGCGCCAGCAGTTTCTCGATGCCTTTCCTCACGGATGCCAGCCCGAATTCCTCCGGGCGCAACTCTTCCACGGGAATCCACAACAGCTCGGCGGCGTCGTCCATGGCATGAGGCGGGCATCCGTCGGCCACCGTGCAACGGAAAAAGCAATCCACGGTGTGCACCAGAAAGCCGGAATACAGGTAAGTGTCGGGCAGTGAAAACAAGAACTCCGTGCCCGTGACCACCAGTCCGGTCTCCTCCCTGACTTCCCGCGCCACCCCCTCCTCGCTGCTCTCGAAACAGTCCGCGAAGCCGCCGGGCAGGTCGAGCGTGCCCTTGGCCGGCTCCTTTCCTCTCCGGCACGCCAGCAGTTCCCGCCTCTCGTTCAGGATGACGGCGACGGTAGCCGCGCTTGGGTTGAAGTAATATACGAAACCGCAGTCTTCGCACCGCTTCGACTTCGCGTCATGCTCCACGAAGCGCGGAGACCCGCATTCGGGGCAGAAGCGGAATTGCGCGAAAGGATGTTCGCTTGTCATGGTTGCAACCTGTTTTCTTAAGTTCTTTTCCCGTGCTGCAAAGCTATGAAATAAATCCGGATTACCGCGCGGCGGCCGGGGACGTTTCGTCCGGAGACGTCCAGTTTTTCCTTCGCGGGGGGCAAGAAGACGTGCCGGCCATTCTCCGCGATTCCCGTCAATTTGTCATTTTGTCATTTCCACCCTTTCAAAAATCGCCCGTTTCCCGTCCGGGGGCGGACGTGCTCGGAAAAAATCGATTCTCGCGCGACTTTCGGGAATCATTCTGTAAGCCGAAAGGCGGGCACGGCTTTCATCATGCCAGACCGAAGAGGCAGTCGTGCGCTTGCGACGGAGCGACACGTAAGCGGAAAGGCGGTTTCGCGTGACATTCCGCAATCCGGATTTCGTACGCGAAGAGGCATCAAATAGAAGGAAAAGAACCGTCTGCGGCAAGTCCGAACCCCTCCTTCGGCCAGTCTTTTCGAAAAAAAGCCGAGACTGAAGCCGCGACGACACGACAAAAAAAGTGTTTTGTCACGTCATTCGAAAATTTTTCGCGGCACAAAACCGCGCCGTTTTGCCTAACAAATGTGAAAGGCGGGGGCGATATGCAAAAACATGTTATCGGAATCGCTCCGGAACACGCACGGAAGGCCTCCATTCCGTCCGTTTCCCACATGTGCGAAAAAGCGTTTTGCTTACTTCCTGCGCGGAAATCCCGCCTGTCCCTTTCTTTTTGTCATACCGCCACATCCCGCCGCGTGCCGTCCGGTTTCGCCCGCGGGCATCCCCGCGAGGCACTTGCCCCCGACAACGCGAACGACCGCGGATTCACGCTTCCCGGTTGCCCCGACATCCAAAAAAAGCCATTATATAAGGTGTAATCTATCTTTTTTTCCTACTTTTGTGCCCGAGATTCAATATGAGGAACAGGTGATGCAGAAAAATCTGGTGATAGTGGAATCGCCCGCCAAAGCCAAGACCATCGAAAAGTTTTTGGGAGCCGACTACAAAGTGCTGTCCAGCTACGGGCATATACGCGACTTGAAGAAGAAAGAGCTGAGCATCGACACCGCCAGCTTCGAGCCGCAATATGAGGTACCGCACGAAAAGGCCAAGATAGTGAACGAGCTGAAGACCGAGGCAAAAAAGGCGGAGACCGTCTGGCTGGCTTCCGATGAGGATCGCGAGGGGGAGGCCATCTCGTGGCACTTGTGCGAGGTGCTCCGCCTGGATCCGGAACACACCAGACGCATCGTGTTCCACGAAATCACCAAGCCCGCCATCCTGAAAGCCATCGAGCACCCGCGGGACATCGACCTCAACCTGGTGAACGCCCAACAGGCGCGGCGCGTGCTCGACCGCCTCGTCGGCTTCAAGCTCTCGCCCGTGCTTTGGCGGAAGGTCAAGCCCTCGCTCTCGGCCGGGCGCGTGCAGAGCGTCGCCGTGCGCCTGATTGTGGAACGCGAGAGGGAAATCCAGCAGTTCAAGACCGAGGAGAGCTACCGCGTGACGGCCATATTCACGCCCGCCGACGACAAGGAAGGCACGGAAATCAAGGCTGAGCTGAACCGGCGCTTCAAGACCGAGGCGGAGGCCCGCAGCTTCCTGGAAAGTTGCAAGGGCGGCGACTTCACCATCCGCGACGTCGCCACCAAGCCGCAGAAACGCTCGCCGGCCGCCCCCTTCACCACTTCCACGCTGCAACAGGAAGCGGCCCACAAGCTCGGGTTCACCGTGGCGCAAACCATGGCGATAGCCCAACGCCTGTACGAATCGGGGCGCATCACCTACATGCGCACCGACTCCGTCAACTTGTCGTCGCTTTGCATCAGCACCTGTTCGGCCGCCATCAGGAAACTGATGGGCGAACGCTACGCGAAGAGCCGCCGCTTCCGCACCACCGCGAAAGGGGCGCAGGAAGCCCACGAGGCCATCCGCCCCACCTACGTGGAACGCACGGAAATAGAGGGCACGCCACAGGAATGCCGCTTGTACGACTTGATATGGAAGCGCACGGTGGCATCGCAGATGGCAGACGCCGAGACGGAAAAGACCACCGCCGTCATCGGGATAAGCGGGCAGGATGCCGTGTTCGTGGCCACGGGCGAGGTGGTCAGGTTCGACGGCTTCCTGAAAGTTTACAGGGAAACCTTCGACGAGACGGGAGAAAACGAGACGGCGGAAAGCGGCCTGCTCCCACCGCTGGAGGCAGGACAGCGGCTCGAGCGCAAGGAGATACAAGCACACAGGCGCTTCACCGGGCATCCGCAACGCTACAACGAGGCGAGCCTGGTAAAGAAACTGGAAGAACTGGGCATAGGGCGCCCCTCCACCTACGCGCCGACCATCAGCACCATACAGCAACGCGAGTACGTGGCCAAGGGGGACAAGGAAGGTGAAGAAAGGGAACTGGTGACCCTCACGCTGGAGGGCGACGACATCAGGCGGGACACGAAAAAAGGAATCGTGGGCGCGGAGAGGAACAAACTGCTCCCGACGGACGTGGGGACGGTGGTCAACGACTTCCTCATGAAATACTTCCCTGAAATCATGGACTACAACTTCACGGCCGAGGTGGAGAAGAAATTCGACGACATCGCGGAAGGGAAGACGGAATGGACGCAGATGATGAAGGACTTCTACGACGACTTCGAGCCGGAAGTGGAAAAGACCGCCAACATCAAGTCGGAACACAAGGTGGGAGAACGCCTCCTCGGGACAGACCCGCAAAGCGGAAAGCCCGTGTCGGTCAAAATCGGACGCTACGGCCCGATGGTGCAGATAGGCATGGCGGGCGACGAGGAAAAACCGCAGTTCGCCTCGATGACGGACGGGCAGAGCATGGAAACCATCACCCTCGAAGAAGCCCTCGAACTGTTCAAGCTGCCCCGCAAGCTCGGCACCTTCGAAGAGTTGCCCGTATCCGTCGGCAACGGGCGCTTCGGCCCTTACGTCAGGCACGGCAAGAAATACGTCTCGCTCCCCAAGGGCTGCGACCCCATGAGCGTGACCCTGCAAGAGGCCGTCAGCCTTGTCGAGAGAAAGCGGAAAGCCGAAGAGGAGCGCCACCTGAAAACCTTCGACGAGGAGCCGGGCCTGGAGGTGCTCGCCGGGCGCTTCGGCCCATACATAGCCTGCAAGGGGAAAAACTACCGTCTGCCGAAGGCGTTGGCCGAAAGAGCCAGGGAACTGACGCTGGAGGAGTGCATGGCCGTGGTAAGGGGACAAGAAAAGAGCTCCGGGACGGCACGCAAAAGTACCTACGGCGCGAGGAAATGACACGTATCATACTTGTCGGGTACATGGGCGCCGGGAAGACGACGGTGGGAAGGGGGCTGGCGCGGAGCCTCGCCCTGCCCTTTTACGACCTTGACCGCTATGTCGAGGGGCGTTACCACCGCACGATACCGGACATCTTCGAGGAAAACGGGGAGGAAGGCTTCCGCCGAATGGAGCGGAACGTCCTGCACGAGGTGGCAGAGTTCGAGGACGTCGTCATCTCCTGCGGGGGAGGAACTCCCTGCTTCTTCGACAACATGGAATACATGAACCGGCAGGCCCGGACGGTGTTCCTGAAAGCCTCGCCCGACGTGCTGTCCGCGCATCTCAAGATGGGGAAGACGCGACGCCCCCTGCTCGAAGGCAAGACGGAGGAAGAAATGAGGCGCTTCGTGCGCGATTCCCTCGCGGTGCGCGAGCCTTTCTACCGCCGGGCGCAATACACGCTGGAAATCGGCTACCTGGACACCCGCGGCAAGATAGAAGAGACCGTCCGGTCGCTACGCGGAGTGTTAAACCTATAAAGTTCACAATGAGAAAATGGCGCATCGATGACTCCGAGGAACTCTACGGCATCAACGGATGGGGAGTCAACTATTTTGGCATCAACGAAAAAGGACACGTTTACGCCTCTCCGAGGAAGGACAGCGTGAAAGTGGATTTGAGGGAACTCATGGACGAACTCGCCATCCGCGACGTGTCGGCTCCCGTGCTGGTCAGGTTTCCCGACATCCTGGACAACCGCATAGAGAAAACCACCGACTGCTTCAGGAAAGCGGCCAAGGAATACGACTACAAGGGGGAGAACTTCATCATTTACCCCATCAAGGTCAACCAGATGCGCCCCGTCGTGGAAGAGGTCGTCAGCCACGGCAAGAAGTTCAACCTCGGGCTCGAAGCCGGCTCCAAGCCGGAGCTCCACGCCGTGATTGCCGTGAACACCGACTCGTCGTCGCCCATCGTCTGCAACGGCTACAAGGACCGCAATTACATCGAGATGGCTCTCCTGGCGCAGAAAATGGGCAAACGCATCTTCCTCGTGGTGGAGAAACAGGGCGAACTGGGCATCATCTACGAGGTGGCACGGAAACTCGGCGTAAGGCCAAACATCGGCATCCGCATCAAGCTCGCCGCCTCCGGCAGCGGGAAATGGGAGGAAAGCGGGGGCGACGCCAGCAAGTTCGGCCTCACGTCGAGCGAGCTGCTCGAAGCCCTCGCCATGCTCGAAGACAAGGGGATGAAGGACTGCCTCAAGCTCATCCATTTCCACATCGGAAGCCAGATTACCAAGATACGCCACATACAGACCGCCCTGCGCGAGGCCTCGCAATTCTACATCCAGCTGCACCGGATGGGCTACAAGGTGGAGTTCGTTGACTGCGGCGGCGGACTGGGAGTGGACTACGACGGCACGCGTTCCTCCGGGAGCCAGAGCTCCGTCAACTACTCCATCCAGGAATATGTCAACGACTGCGTATATACTTTCGTCGATGCCGCCGACAAGAACGGCATCCCGCACCCGAACTTGATAACGGAAAGCGGGCGCTCCTTGTCCGCCCACCACTCGGTGTTCATCGTGCAAGTGCTCGAGACGGCTTCCCTCCCGCGCATGCGCGAGGAATTCGAGCCTTCGCCGCAGGCACATCAGCTGGTGAAGGACATGTACGAAATATGGGACAGCCTGAACCAGCGCACCCTTCTCGAAGACTGGCACGACGCGCAACAAATCAGGGAGGAGTCGCTCGACCTCTTCAGCCACGGCATCGTGGATTTGCGCACGCGGGCCGACATAGAAAGCATGTATTGGAGCGTCACGCGCGAGGTCAACCTGCTGGCGGGGACGCAGAAGCACATCCCCGAGGAACTCATGTCGCTTGACAAACTGCTGGCCGACAAGTATTTCTGCAACTTCTCCCTGTTCCAGAGCCTCCCCGACGCGTGGGCCATAGACCAGCTCTTCCCCATCATGCCCATACAACGGCTCGACGAGCGTCCCGACACGCACGCCACGATACAGGACATCACCTGCGACTCGGACGGGAAAATCGCTAACTTCGTCACGAACAGCCACATCTCGCGCAGCCTCCCCGTGCATACCTTGAAAAGGGGAGAGAAGTATTACCTCGCCGTGTTCCTCGTCGGTGCCTACCAGGAAATACTGGGCGACATGCACAACCTCTTCGGCGACACCAACGCCGTGCACGTCTCCGTCACGGACAAGGGCTACGGCATCGACCAGATTATCGACGGGGAAACCGTAGCCGAAGTCCTGGAATACGTCCAATACGAGCCGAAGAAACTGGTGCGCCGCCTTGAGACCTGGGTGTCCAAGTCCATCCAAAGCGGGAAAATCTCGCTCGAAGAAGGCAAGGAATTCCTGGACAACTACCGTTCGGGGCTTTATGGATATACTTACTTGGAGTAGGCACGCGCAACAGTCCGCGGCGGGCCACGCCGCCGGGGCGGCCGGACGGCAAGGGGTTGCCGTGCCTTGACAGGCAACCAGCGGTAGCGGCAAAACGTTCACCCCCACCGGGTTTGCGGCCCCTTGCAAACAAGCCCGGCGGAGCGGGAAGGAGACGACCCCTAAAAAAACGACGGGCGGGTGTAACTTTCCGCCCGCCCGCCCGTCTTCCTAACAGAGAGATGAAAGAAATCAGTTTCCGGAACGACATTTTGCCGTTGAAAGACAAACTCTACCGGCTGGCTCTTCGGATTACGCTCGACACGGCGGAAGCCGAAGATATCGTTCAGGAGACGCTGACGAGGGCGTGGAGCAGGCGCGACGAATGGGCGCGGATAAATTCCGTGGAGGCTTTCTGCCTGACCGTTTGCAAACGCCTCGCCCTGGACAGGAGCGAAAGGCTGGAAGCGAGAAACGTATCGCTGGACGAGAATCTGCACGGCCGCCCGGACTCCTCCACCCCTCACGACAACCTTGCGGCACGGGAGGGGCTCGCGCTCCTGCGGAAGCTACTGAAGGAACTGCCGCAAACCCAGCAGGACATCGTGCAACTGAGGGAAATAGAAGGCAAAAGCTACAAGGAGATTGCGGCGATACTGAGCCTGAGCGAGGAGCAGGTGAAAGTTTACCTCTTCCGAGCCAGGCAACGGATTAAGAAGAAGTACACTGAGATACAAGAGTATGGACTATAAGTACATAGAACAACTTCTGGAACGCTACTGGCAAGGCGGGACTTCACTCGAGGAAGAAGAAATCCTGAGGGTGTTTTTCAGTCAGGCGCACATACCGGACAGCCTGATGCCTTACAAGGAACTCTTCGCAAGCGAAAGGATGTGGCGCGAAGTGAGGCTGGGCGAGGCGTTCGACGCGAAAGTGCTGGAGCGCGTAAGGAAGGAGGAACCGGTGAAGGCGCGGAGAGTCACATGGCCGCAGCGGATGAAGCCTTTCTACAAGGCAGCCGCCTCCGTCGCCATAATCCTCACCCTCGGCAACGCCGCGCAGAACTCCTTCCGCCAAGAAGGCGCGGAGTGCGACTACAACTACGAGAGCTACCAGGATTCTTACGACGACCCGGAGACGGCCTACAGCCAGATGTCCGATGCCTTGCAAATGGTGTCGCAGGGGCTGAGCGAAGCGTCGGAACAGGATTCCCTCCTGCGCAAGCGGCTCAAGGAGAAACAAAACTGAAGACAAGATGAAACACGTCCTTTGCTTGGTGCTGATAGCTTGTTCCGTCTATGCGTGGGGGCAGGATTTCGCGTCCAAATTCATGGAACAATGTTCCACGGACGACGACGTGCAATGCCGCACCGTGAGCCCGAAAATGATGGAGAAGCTCATGAACGACATGGCGGCGGCAGAAGACGGCGGCGAGGAAATCCCGGAATACCTGCTTTCCAAGCTCAAAAGCGCGAGGATTGTCACGGCGACAAGACAGGGAGACAAGCTTTTCCGCGAGGCCGAACTCCTCATGGAAAAAAACAAGAACAGGTTTTCCCCGCTGGCGCAGGGTCTGCCGGGACAAAGCAGCAAGGTTTTCGTGCGCAAGCGCGACGAGGTGATACGCGAACTGGTCGTGCTGAACCTGAGCCCCCGCGGCGACACGCTGACCATCGTGAACCTTACGGGGAACATGGACGAACGGTTCATGCGCATGCTTTCGCAAGGAAAGGGCGTGCAAGGCGGGTGAAAGAGCCGGGAACGCCCCGAGAAGCCTGCCGGGCCGCCGGCCTTATCAAAGACAAGACATAGACGACAGATGGAACATTTTATGCTTTTTCTATATAAACAAGTTAGTGCTTAATAAAACGCAAAGAAACTGTGAAGTTTCAATTCTCTCAATTTTTTTCATAACATACTAACGATGAAAAGGGCGGCCTGTGGAGAGGTAGCCCTTTTCCCTTTTCCTGCAACCGGACGGCAATCTTGCGTGCGTCCGGGGCATTACGAAGCGTCCGGGACAGGCAACCTGTCCCGGACGCTTGCAAGAGGCTCGCGCTTCGCCTCACTTGAACGTGGTGAACACCAACGCCGTGTGCGCGGGCACTGACAGTCGGAGCGAGCCGGACGACACTTCCACTTCTTCATCCGTCAGGTAGTTGTACCACTTGCCTCCCACGGGGAAATCGACGGTGTATTCCTTCGCTTCCGTGGTGAAGTTGCCGACCGCAACCAAATGTTTCGTCATGCTCTCCGCCGTCAGGTAGCGGCCGTCCGCCCAGTCGCTCTCCTTCACGCGCCACGTGAACGTTCCGTCGGAAGAGAACAGGTCGGGGTTCGACGTGCGCAACTTGATGAGCTTGCGCCAGCCGTCCACCAGCTCGGCGCGGTCGGTCTCGTACTCCCAGTGCAGGGGCTTGCGTGCCGTGCGGTCGCCGCCCTCCTCGATGGTCACGTCGTAACCCATCTCGCCGAACTGCCACAGCATCTTGGGGCCGGGCACGGTGAAGAAGAAGGCCGCGTTCGCAGTCAGGCTGCTCGTGAAGCTGCCCATGTCATTCTTGACGTCGTCGTTCCCCCAAGTCTTCATCTTGTAGCCCACGCGCTCCTCGTCGTGGCTTTCCATGTAGCCCACGTAGCCGCCGAAGGCCACGTTGTCGTCCCCTGTGTAGAGGGCATCGAATCCGCTTCCCTCCTGCCAACCCATGCCGGACTGGCAGTAGGCGTTGTTCAAGTTGCGCCATACGCGCATGCCAGCTTCCGTCAGGTCGTGGTTCTCGTCATCACAGAAATGCTCCAGAATGACCACCGCCCCGGGCTTCACGGCGGCAATCGCGTCGTTGTAATCCTTCAGGATGGCCACGCGCGAGGCATCATAATTGCCCGCGGTGCTCTCGTCGCTGGGGTTCTGCGTGAACCCTTTCGTCAAGTCGAAACGGAAACCGTCCACGTTGTACTCCTCGAGCATGAACTGCAGGTTGCGCTTGAAGAACTCGCGCACGAGCGGCGACTCGTGGTTGAAGTCGTGGAACACGCTATACGGATGCGGCGCGTCGACGTTGAACCACGGATTGTTTGCCGCCGTCTTGTTCGCCGCGCCGTCCCAATACAGGCGCGCGAAGGGGTGGTTGCCCGTGGCATGGTTGTACACCACGTCCAGTATCACGGCCATGCCTTTCTGATGACAGGCGTCGATGAACTCCTTGTACCTTTTCTTCGTGCCGTAGGCCTTGTCGAGGGCGAAGTAGAAGCACGTGTTGTAGCCCCAGCTGTCGTCTCCGTCGAACTCCTGCACGGGCATCAGCTCTACGGCGTTCACGCCCAATTCTTTCAGGTAGTCCAGTTTTTCCATCGCCCCGTTAAGGTCGCCCGTCTCGGTGAAGTCGCGCAGCAACATCTCGTAGATGACGAGGTTGTCGGGGTTCTTCACCTCGAAAGGCGTCCACGCGAAGTCGTCCCTCTGTATCTTGAAGACGGAAACGATGCCTATTCCGCCCTCGGGATACACGCGCTCGTTCTCGGGATACGTCGTGGGAGAAATGTACTGATCCATGTCCCTGTCGAGTATCTTCTCGCAGTAGGCATCGGCAAGGCGCATGGAACCTTCGGCGGCGGTGCCTACGTAGTACTGGAAGGCATACTCGCGACCGGCATCGAGCCCGCCGAGGGTAATCCACCAGCACCCGGCCTCGTCGTCGCGGTACATCTGCGAGGCTTCGGTGTTGGAGAGCGTCCAGTCGTTGAAGTCGCCCACCACGTAGGCGTAGTCCTTATGGTTCCCGTCAAGGTCTCTGTCGTAGAGCACGAGGGTGACGGTGGAGTTGTCCACCACGTTGATGCCGTGGCGCACTCCCGAGGGCAACGGCTGGTTCTTCACTTCGCCGGGCGCGAAGCCGGAATATTGGCCGTCGGTGACACCCACGAAGGCATCGGTGGTCTGCAGGGTGCCGTCCGAGCTGCGCACTATCACGCCCAGCTTCTCCACGGGTGTCGTGCCGGAGCCGTACCACTCGCGCACCGTGGGTTCGAGGGTGATGCTCCAGACGTTGGCTTCCTTAGGCGTGAGCTTGCATTTGTCGAGGTTCTCGCCCCATTCGGCGGGGACGAAGCTCCACACGTCTTCCACGATGACTCCCGTATGCAGATAGAGGTCTCCCCCGTAGCCGTACAGGGGCGAGGACGCGTCCGCCTTGTAGGTGATGGTCAGGGGCTGGTCGGCATCGGGCACCTCTGGCGTGTAGTTGAAGCCGGGGGCCAGTTCGTCGACCGGCGGTGTCGTCTCTTCCTTGGGCGGGAAGTCCGGCATATCCTTGTCAATCATTTCATCGCTACAGGACGTGAATGCCGACAAGAGGATGATGAGATTCCAATATAAATATCTTTTCATGTTGACGCAAGTTTGAGCCGGCGACGGGAGGGTCTCCCCCCATCGCCGGAAATTTCATTTTCAGTTCTTGGTGACCACGAGCTTTTGCGTCACCTTGTTGAAGTACCACCGGATGGTGTAGTTGCCGTCTTCCTTCACGAAGAAGTTGCCGTCCCTGCCTTCGACATTGTCCTCGATTTCCACCGCGCCGGGACCCACGTCGTCGCTCCACGTCTCGTCGGGGCGTATCTTCCAGCCTCCGGCCGCCGTGAGGTCGACGGTGGCTTCGAGGTAATAGTTACCGGATGCCTCGTCCTGATGCAGCGTCATGGGCACATCGGGCGCGGCCCAACCGTTGAAGTCGCCCACTATTCCCCATGAGTCGTGCGGCTTCGACACCTTGAGCTCGGCGGTGGAGGTGTTGAACTCCAGATAGTAGCTCGTATGCGAGTAGGCTTCTATGTTGGCTCCCTTGGCCGCGAGCGTGGCCGACGCGGCTTCGGCCTGCAACCCTTCGGGAGCGCCCCAGTCGTTGTCCCAGTTGGCCGCGGGGGTAAACTTCCATCCGTTGGCGGCCTTTCCGTCGAAGTAAACCATGCCGACATAGTTGTCATCCCCGTTTGCGGAATAGACGAACTGCGCCTTGCCGTGATCCCATCCGCAATAATCGCCGATTATCCATAACTTGGGATACTCGCGCTCGCCCGTATAGGGAGTGATGCTGACGACGAGCGCGGCGGAATAGAGCGTGTCGGCGGCGGAGCCGGTGATGACGGAAGACACGCGGATTTCTTCCTTCACGGCGGCGGCATCGACGGTGTCGCCCAGCAGAGTCAATATGTGGTTGTTCAAGTCGGCCACGGTGATAGCCAGGCTGTCGGCCGTGGTGCTTCCCAGCGTCCGCTTGTTGGCGAAGCCGTTCCCGGCGATGTCCATTTCCACGTTGTTGGTCACCGACACGGCGATGCCCGTTTCCGGTGCCGTCCAGCGCAGGACGATAGCCGTTTCGTCCGATTTCTGCGCGTCCAGCACGTAGGATGCTTCTATCGGTGAGAGGTCGGCGGGCTTGGCCTGTCCCGCATTGTATGTCACAGTGTCCAAATCGCTTTCGCAGGCGGGCAATGCCGCCAGCAAGCCCAACGTTGCTATATGGCCTAATGTCTTTTTCATGATTTCCGAGTTTTTCTGATTAATAGCCCGCGTTCTGCGTCAGGCTTCCGTTTATGCTCATGTCGGTCTGCGGTATGGGGAACAGGTCGTAATGGCCGTCCACGCCCACGCCGGTGATGACCCCGCCCTTCGCGGCCCAGACGTAAGAGCCGGAAGTGAACAACTTGAAACGTATCAAGTCGGTGCGGCGCGTGCCTTCCCAATACAATTCGCGCACCCGCTCGTTGAGGATGTTGCCGTACTTCACGCTGTACGTGCCGCCCGACACGGGAGCCTCGGCTGTCAGCCAGCCTTCGCTGACATGGTGCGAAGCGTCGCCGTAGCCGCGGTCGCGCAAGGCGTTGACGTAATCCACCGCTGTGGCCATGTTGCCGCCCTCGCCGCCGCGGGCCGTCGCCTCGGCATACATCAGGTAGATGTCGGCCAGACGGAAGAGGGGGAAGTCGGTGTCGGGAAAGGCAGGATCCTTGCCCGGCGCGGTGCCGTCGCTCTTGAGGTTCGTGTACTTGTACACGGCCCATCCTTCCTTCGTGAACGTGCCTTCCGTCTGCGTCGTGATGTCTATCGAGCGGCCCGCGTCGTAGAAGATGCCGCGACGGTCGAGGATTTCGGATGCCTTCCAGGTGCTTTCGTCGCCGCTGGGGAACTGGAAGTTGCGTACCAAGTTGCCGGTGGAGCGAAAACCGTCCCATCCGCTGTTGCATCCGTAAGTTTCCACGTTCGACTCTCCGCCCGAACGCGAGCCCAGGATGATGGCACCGATGCCGTAAGACTGGGTGGTGGTGCCGTCCGCCATGATGGGGAAGATGATTTCCTTGTTCGCCCGCGGATTTTCGCCGTTGTCGGCCATGAAGAGTTCGGCGTAATTGTCAGCCAGCGAATAATGGCCGCTGTTTATCACGTTGTTGCAACGGGCAATGCAATCGGCGTAGCGTGCCTGCCCCGTATAGGTCTCGGCGTTGAGGTACATGCGGGCCAGCAGCGCGTCCACCACGCTTTGGTTCGCCCGGCCGTAATCGCCCGTGGCGGGGAGTTGCTCCCTTATCTCCGTGAGTTCGCTTTCTATCCAGCCGAACAGTTCCTCGGTGGGAAGTTGCGCGGGGGCAAGGGAATAATTGCTCTCGGTGATGAAGGGAGGCCTGCCGAACATATCCATCAGCGTGTAATAGGCCAGCGCGCGGCAGAAGCGTGCCTCGGCGGAGTATCCCGCCTGGTCCACGCCCGCGGGCGCATTGCCGATGTTGTTCATGAACTCGTTCACCAAGGCCACCACGAACATGCAGCGCTGATAGACACCCTCGATGGGCTCCACCTGCGCCGTCCCCCAAGTGATTTCGTTGATGGACTTCACCCACGCGTCGCCCCATGCGCATTTGGCCTCGTCGGTGGAGTTCTCTTGCAGCGTCCACCAGCTGCGCAGCAATACGGTGTTGCCGGCGTCGAGGCCGCTGATGTCGGAATTTCCCGGCCCGTCCTGTCCCGACAGAGCCCACACGGAATATATCTTGTACAACGCCTTCGTGTAACTCTCGGCGTCGCTGTACGCCTTGTCCGCCGTCACCACTTTCTCGTCCAGCGGGAACACGTCCAAGTCGTTCACGCACCCGGCGAGCACGGGCAACGCGAGCGTCAACAATGAAGCGGTTATATGTTTCATTTTCATAGCGATTGATTTTTAGAAGTTGAGATTAAGACCTAAGGTATATATCCGCGGGCGCGGCCAGTTGTTGGTGTCTACGCCCTCCACGCCCGGTATTTCAGGATCGAGGCCGGTGTACTTGGTGGCGGTGAACACGTTCTGCACCGACGCGCTGATACGCCCCGAAATGTTCTCGGTGAAGAATTTGTTGAAGGTGTAGCCCAGCGTGATGTTGTCCATCTTCAGGTAAGAGGCGTTTTCAAGATACAGGTCGTTGCACCTCGCGTCTATGCTGTTCGTCAGCTCGAAGCCTTTCGTATAGTCGAGAGCCGTCTTGTTGTAGTTCGTCAGGAAACCCTGGTTGCCGTAGTTGTGCAACGTCCCGTTGTCGGCGTTGCCGGCATTGAAGGCGTAATTGCCGATGCTGGCACGCATGTTGAAACCCAAGTCCCAGTTCTTGTAGATGAATTGCGAGCTCAGTCCCATGTAGCAGTCCGCCATCGGGCTCTTGCCCGTCATGTAACGGTCTTTTTCATTGATTATCCCGTTGCCGTCACGGTCTGCGAGTGCGCCCTGTATGGGGTTCCCGTCCTCGTCGTACACCTGCTGGAAGAGCCAGAAGTTGTAAGGCGTGGAGCCTACTTGGTGCCTCGACAGCACCACGCCCGTGCCGAAGGGCGCACCCGCGGCCCCGATGCCCTCGTAGTCTTCATTGTAATTCACCGTCAGTTTCGTTATCTTGCTCGTGTTCCAGGTGACGTTGTATCCTATTTCCCAGCTGAAGTCCTTCGTCTTCACCGGCACGGCATTGATGTTGAACTCCACGCCCTCGTTCTTCATCGTACCCACGTTGGCGGTAATCAGGTTGGTGAAGTTCGTTCCAGCGGGCGCGCTCACCGTGTTTAGCAAGTCCTTCGTCCGCTTCTGGTAGTACTCGATGCTGCCGTTGACGCGGTTGTTCAAGAAGCCGTAATCGATTCCCACGTTGTAGGTCGTGGTCTGTTCCCACTTCAAGTCGGGGCTGTATCCGTCGGGCTTGAGCAACATCGAGCCGAAATACTGCGAGCTGACGTTGTTGCTGAACACGTACTTCGTCAGGTACATGTAATCCCCGATTTCCTGCTGTCCCGTGACACCATAGCCGAAGCGCAACTTGAGGTTGGAGAGGATGTCCCTCGCGTTCTCCATGAACTTCTCGTTGACGATGCTCCATGCCAAAGCCACCGACGGGAACATACCCCAGCGGTGGTTCTCGCTGAAGCGCGAAGAACCGTCGCGGCGCAGGGTGGCCGTCAGCAGGTAACGATCCATGAGGCTGTAGTTCAGACGGCCGAAGAACGACACCAGGTAGTTCTCGTAAGGTGTCCGATATGGGTTGTCGTTGAGGTAACGCCCCTCGGCCTCATTGTAAGTCCATCCTTCCGTGTTGAAGCCCTCGATTGGTTCCGTCAGGTTGGACTTTCCCCGGCTGGATTCGCTGTAATAAAAGTGCTGCCACGAATAGCCCGCCATCACGTCGACGTGACTTCGGATGGCCTCGATGTCCTTCACGTAGTTCAGGTAGAAGTCCAGCACGTGGTTGCGCCCCAAGTTGCTCCACGAGGAGCCCTGCCCCAAGTTCCTGAACACGCCGTCCTTCGCCGACTGGAAAGAGCCGGGCAGCACATAGTCGTCGCCCGTATACTTGGCCACGTCGTACCCAAGGTTCAAGTTGGCGCGCAAGTCCTCCAGCCCGTGCACCTTGTAGTCTATCTGGATGTTGCCCAAGCTACGCTTGGTAGTCCCTGTCCAGTCTCTGTTGTAGAGCATCGAAAGCGGGTTGACGGGCGCGTTCGTGTTCGGTTCCCCGTTGGCGTAAGTCCAGTTGTAATAGCCGTTGTATCCGTTGATGTCGTTCGCGTAAACCGGCTTCGTGGGGTCGTAATAGATGGCCGCACCCACTGCGCCCCCGTCGGCGAAACGGTTGTTGTTGATGGTTCCCTTCACGTTGATGTCAACGCTCAGGTGGTCGTTCAGGAACTTGGGACTCAGATTGACAGACCCCGTGTAACGCTCGTATTTCGAAGTCTTCAACGTGCCCCGCTCGTTGTTGTAGCCGAAAGAGACGCGGAACGGCAGGAAACCGGCCTTGCCGCCCACCGACAGGTTCTGGTCGGTGCTCATCCCGGACCGGAAGATGGCATCCTGCCAGTCGGTCGACTGTCCCGGATACTGCTCGATGATAGACCTGATGTCGTCGCCCGCCCCCGTGCCGGCCGCGTAATGGCGGAGGATGGCGCGGTAGTATTCATCGCCGTTCATCATGTCGACGCGTTTGTACGGGTCCTTGAGCGTGTAGGTACTGCTATACGCTATCTTCACTTTCCCCTCGCTCCCCTTCTTGGTGGTGATGATGATTACGCCGTTCGAGGCACGCGAACCGTAGATGGCCGTCGCCGACGCGTCCTTCAGGACGGTGAACGTCTCGATGTCGTTGGGGTTGATGGTAGCCAAGGGATTCGGCGTGTCCTTCGCCGGACTGTTCGAAGCCGGTATGCCGTCAATCACTATCAGCGGGTCGTTGCTGGCGTTCAGCGAGGCCCCGCTGCGGATGCGCAAGGTAGCGCTCGAGCCCGGCCCGCCGTCGCCCGACGTCACCGACAGCCCCGGTATCTTCCCCTGCATGAGTTCCTGCGGTGATGTCACCGCCCCCCTGTTCAGTTCCTCCGCCTCTATGGCGAACACCGAACCGGTCAAGTCGCTTTTCTTCACCGTACCGTAACCAATCACCACGACCTCGTCCAGCATCGCGTTGTCTTCCTGCAAGGTCACGCTTACGGTGGAGGCCGCGGCCACTTCCTGGGTCTGGAAGCCGATATAAGAGATTACCAACGTGGAGCCTTGGGGGACTGTCAGGGTGAAATTTCCGTCGAAATCCGTAATCGTGCCGTTTGTCGTGTTTCCCTTTTCCACGACGTTAGCGCCTATCACCCCTCCCAAGGCATCGCTCACGTGCCCTTTCACGGTGATATCCTGTGCATAAGCACCAACAGACAAGGACAACCCTAAGATTAGGGTAAGAACCGTCAGGCCGGTCCTGAGTTTAACTTGCTTCATGCATTTGATAGATTAAGTTGTTAATGACATTATGTAAGAGGAAAGCATGCGCCGGCTTCTCCGTCCGGGAAAGGCTCTCCTACAGTTTCTTCATGCCTTTCAGCACCGATTTGTCTTTCGCTTCCTTGATGCTGATTGCATACCCGCCGCCGCTCGCCGCACGGAGGGTGAGCCTGCTCTTGCCGGTCAGGATGCCTTTGCGGATGGTGTATGCCTGGGGATTGTCCTTCCAGTCGGCATCCTTCGCGTCGGCATACACCGTCGCCACATACTGCTTGCCCGGCTCGAGGAAGTCGAACGCCAGTTTCGAGACGTGTCCGTTCTCGTCCGCCGTGCATCCCACGAACCAGTCGTCCGTGCCCTTTGCCTTGCGGGCGATGGTGACGTAGTCGCCCGGCTCCGCTTCCAGGTACCGCGTCTCGTCCCAATCGACGGCCACGTCCTTGATGAACTGGAACGCATCCATGAAACGCTCGTAATTCTCCGGCACGTCCGCCGCCATCTGCAACGGGCTGTACATCGTCACGTAGAGCGCCAGCTGGCGCGCCAGAGTGGAACGTGCCTGAGAGTTGTTCGTAGGGTTCATCTTGTCGCAATGCGTCTCGAATATTCCCGGAGTGTAGTCCATCGGGCCGCCTATCAGCCGCGTGAAGGGCAGGATGGTGGTATGGTTCACGTTGTTCCCGCCGAATGACTCATATTCCGTCCCGCGCGCCGCCTCGTTGCCGATGAGGTTTGGATAAGTGCGGCAGATGCCCGTGGGGCGCACCGCCTCGTGCCCGTTCACCATTATCTTGTAGTCCGCCGCCTTTTTCACCGCGTACAGGTAATGATTGTCCATCCACTGTCCGTAGTGGTGCTCGCCCCGCGGTATGATGTCGCCCACGTAGCCGCTCTTCACCGCGTTGTAGCCGTTGTCCGCCATGAACCGGTATGCCGCGTCCATATGGCGTTCGTAGTTGCGCACCGAGGCCGACGTCTCGTGGTGCATCATCAGCCGCACCCCCCTGCTCCGCGCGTAGCCTTGAAGTTCCTTCACGTCGAAGTCCGGGTAGGGAGTCACGAAGTCGAAGACGTAATCCTTGCTGTTGCCGAACCAGTCCTCCCAGCCTTCGTTCCACCCCTCCACCAGCACCTGGTCGAAACCGTGCTTCGCCGCGAAGTCGATGTAGCGCTTCACGTTGGCGGTGTTTGCCGAGTGTTTGCCGTTGGGCTTCGCCTTGCTGTAATCGGTCTCGCCCAGTTTAACGCTGGAAAAGTCGTCCGTGTAGGCCCACGACCCTCTCCCCGTAATCATGTCCCACCATACGCCGACATATTTCACCGGCTTGATCCACGACGTGTCTTCGATTTTGCAAGGCTCGTTCAGGTTGAGCGTGATGCGCGAGGCCAGTATGCCGCGCGCGTCGTCGCTGACGATGACGGTGCGCCACGGCGTGGTGCACGGGGTCTGCATGTATCCCTTGTCGCCCCGCGCGTCCGGCGTCAGCCACGACTCGAACACCATGTCCTTGTCGTCCAGGTTCAGGTGCATGCAGGCATAGTCTATCAACGCCGCCTCGTGCAGGTTGATGTACAGGCCGTCGTCAGTCTTCATCATCAGTGCCGTCTGCACGCCCGTCTGCGAGAACGGTGTCTGCGACGAGTTCGGCGTGATGGCCTTGTTCATCAGCCCCCTGATTTCAGACAGCCGCGACACGGTGTAGTCGTATTCCTGCGTGTCGTAATCCCCCGGAATCCAGAAGGCGGTGTGGTCGCCCGCCATGGCGAACTGCGTGTGCTCTTCCTTGATGACGAAATAATTCAGGTTCTTCTGTTGCGGGAACTCGTAACGGAAGCCCAGCCCGTCGTTGAACAGGCGGAAACGAATGACGACATGTCTGTCGTTGGCCGGTTGGTCCAGCGTGACTGCCAGCTCGTTGTAATGGTTGCGGATTTCCTTTTCTTCTCCCCACACAGGCTTCCACGTCTCGTCGAAGGCAGACGTGACGGCATCTTTCAGCTCGAAGCCGTCGCAGAGGTTCGTCTTGATGTCCAGCTTGTCCTTGTCCTGCCGTTCCGTCCACGCGAAGTCGGTCTTGGCATCCGGGTCTTCCTTCTTCAGCTCCAGTCCCAGCTTGCTGGGCTTGATTACCGCCTTTTGCTTATAAGTCAGTTCATACGTCGGAGCGCCTTTCCCGTCGAGCGTGAACGTCATTTCCAGGTTGCCGTCCGGCGAAGCCAGCTTCTGCCGACTTTGCCCGGTGCGGGCCGTGTCCCGGCCGAGTTCAAGCGAACCAGGATCCGCGCTCGGCTTGCACCGCATTTGCGCGCTTGCCGCCCCCGCCATGCAGAGCGATGCGGCCAGCCATAGATACTTCTTCATTTCCATGTGACATGTCCTTTTGTTCGTAATATCCTTAATTGTTTACGGCGGGAGGCGGCCTCAGAACTCCAGCACGAGCGTCCCCCGGGCCGGCAACGACAGTTCCTGCCCTATCTCCACCGTCTTGTCCGTCAGCACGTCGTGCGCCGACGCTTTCGGCAGCACCTCCGCGAATGCCGCCGTGCCGATGGTCTGTGCGCTGGAAGTCCCGTTCATCACCACCGTCACCGACCGTCCGCCGTATTTCCTTTCATATACGTAAACTCCCCTCACGGGCGCGAAGTGTTTCAGCCCCCCTTTGGCAATCACTTCGTTGCCCCTCCTCCACTGCAACAGTTTCCGCGCGAAGCCGAAGGCCTCGTTCTGCAACGGCGTGCGGCCGGCGGCCTCGAAGCAGTTCGTCGTGTCGCCCGGCCAGCCGCCGGGGAAGTCGCGGCGAAGGCAACCGTCGCCCTCCGACTTGTCCGCCGCCATCAGTATCTCCGTCCCGTAGTAAATCTGCGGGATGCCGCGCGTGGTGAGCAGGAACACCATCGCCTGCTTGAAGCGTCCGATGTCCTTCGTCTCCTCCCCGTTCCGGAAGAAGCGCGACGTGTCGTGGTTGTCGAGGAACACGAGCAACTTCATCGGGTCGGCATACACCAAGTCCTGCGTCAGGTAGTCGTACAGGCTGAACAAGCCCCCGCCCCAGTCGGCCGTCTCCTCGTCGAACGCCTTCGCCATCCTGTCCATCAGAGGGAAGTCCATCACCGTCGGAAGCCGCGAGTCGCGCGGCGCGGCGAGCTTGCTCCCCTTCTGCCAGAACGACACCAGCACGTTGGAGTTCAGCCACGTCTCCCCCACGATGTTGAAGCGCGGGTATTCGTCCGTCACTTCCTTGCACCATTGGCTCATCATGCCGAAGTCGGCGTAAGGGTGCGTGTCCTGCCGTATGCCGTTGATGCCCGCATACTCTATCCACCAGATGCTGCTCTGTATCAGGTAGCGTGCCACGTGGCGGTTGCGCTGGTTCCAGTCGGGCATCGCTTCCGTGAACCATCCGTCGGTGGCTATCCGCCGCTCGTAGTCGGCCGCATGCACGTCCTGCACGCTCGCCGTCTTGTAGGATGTCTGCGTGTAGCGGGCGCGGAAGTTGAACCAGTCCTTCGACGGCATGTCCTTGAACAGGTAGTTCTCGCTGCCGCAGTGGTTGAAAATCATGTCCATGATGACTTTCATGCCTTTGCCGTGCGCCTGTTCCGCCAGCGCGCGGAAATCCTCGTTGCTGCCCAGCCGCTTGTCCGTCTGGTAGTAGTCGGTGATGGCATAACCGTGGTACGACCCGTCCGCCATGTCGTTTTCCTGTATGGGATTCAGCCATATCGCCGTCACCCCGAGGTCGGAGAGGTAATCCAGCTTCCCCGCGATGCCGACCAGGTCTCCCCCGTGACGGGCGTACTGCTCTCCCCTGTCGGCCTTTGTTTCCAGCATTCCCGGCACGACATCATTCCCCGTGTCCCCGTTCGCGAAGCGGTCCGGCATGATGAGGTACAATACGTCTCCGGCGTCGAAGCCCTCCACTTCCGACGCTCCCGCCCGCCGTTGCCTGAGCTCATAGGGCACCACGGTCTGCTTCTTCCCTTGCCTGAGCGTGATGTCGAAAGTCTGCGCCTCCACTCCCGACAAGTCCAGATACAAAATCAGATAGTCGGGATTCTCTTGCCTCACGACTTCCTTCAGCAGGATGTCTTTGGAAGAGACGCTTGCATCGGCCGACCCTATGCCGTCGCCGTACAACAGGATCTGCAATTCGGGGTTCTTCATCCCCGCCCACCAAAAGGCAGGAGCCACCTTCCTTATCGTGGCCGCCGCCGCGCCCCCGGAGCCGGCGAGGGCGAGCATCAAAATCATCACTACTTTCTTTCTCATAGCCAAAAAGTGTCTTAACCTGTCCCGCGCATTCCCGCGCGCGTATTAACATTAAGGTGTATGCCGCCGCCTCACCTCTCCTTGATGATGCCTACCGCCGCCGCGCCGACCGCCAACAGAATGCCGGCCAACACCAGCATGTCCACTTCCGGGGCTACTTGGCCGGGGGCGGTGAACAACCGCAGCACCGTGCCGCCCGTCGCGGCCGCCACTATCTGCGGCACGCATATCGTCCCGTTGAACAGCCCCAGGTATGTCCCCACGTGTCCGCCCCGCAACGCGTTCGTCAGTATCGTGAAAGGCAACGCCAGCATGGCCGCCCAGGCACAGCCTATCAGCACGAAGGAGGCCATCAGGGCATAACGGTCGTGGATGAAATAGACCGAGATGAACCCTACCGCCCCCAAGGCCAGGCTCAACGCATAGACGAACTTGCGGTTCCTTATCATCGGGATGACGGCGGCCCACGCCACGCTCCCGACGGCCTGCACCGCGAACAATATCCCTACCCAGTCGCCCGCCGTTTGATATTGAACGGACTGCGTGTCCAGCACCATCCGCGACACGCCGTCCGCCACCGTTTCCACCACCGGCGTGCCGAACACGTTCAAGGCCACCGTCCCGTTGGTGTACGTCCACATGAACATGAACGCGGCCCAGCAGAAGAATTGCACCAACCCCACCGTCCAAAACGCCTTGGGAGCCTTGACCAGAAGCCGCAGCATGCCGGTCCCGGCCTTTTCGCCCTCGTCTCGTATCCCGTGATATTCCGCGTATAGACGGGGCGGGTACTCCTTCACCTTGGCCGAAGTGTAGACCACGCAAAGTATCAGTATCAGCGCGCCGATGTAGAAAGAATAGATGACGGAATCGGGGATGACGCCCTTCGGCGCGATGTTGCTGATGCCCACGGCCGCGAACAGGAACGGGAACAGGTAACCCGTCAGGCTGCCCGCGTTGCAGAGGAAACTCTGTATGGAATAAGCCAGTCCCTTTTGCCTTTCGTTCACCATGTCTCCCACCATCATCTTGAACGGCTGCATCGCCATGTTGATGGACGTGTCGAGGAACATCAGCGCGAACAAGCCGAACACCATCGCCGCCCCCGCCGACATCCCGAAGCTGCCGGCGTTGGGCAGCAGGCACATCACGCAAACGGCCGCCAACGCGCCCGCAAACAGGTACGGGATGCGCCGCCCGAACCGTGTCCACGTGTGGTCGCTCAGCACCCCTATCACGGGTTGCACGACGATACCGGCCAGCGGGGGCAGTATCCAGAAATAGCTCAAGCTGTGCGGGTCCGCCCCCAAGGTGGAGAAGATGCGGCTGATGTTCGCGCTTTGCAGCGCGTAGGCTATCTGCACGCCGAAGAAGCCGAAACTGATGTTCCACAGCTTCCAGAAGCCTAAGTCGGGAATTTTTTTCATGTCGTCTTGTCTTTTTATATGTTGCCCTGCGCGGGCGGCGACCGCCCCTTATCGGTGCAGCCACACCGTCCGCAGGTATCTGCGCCACACCGCCAGGTGGGCCGACGAGTTTATTTCCTTGCAGATGGCGAGGCAGACGGAGGCCAGCAGCTCCTTCGCGCCGTCCGCGTCGGCGGACGCGACGGCCATCGCGTTCAACGTCTCGCCCCCGACCTTGAGGCCGCGGACGGCCTTCACCGGCGAACCTTCGTCCGTCAGCACGCGGTAGAGCGTGGGGGCGAAGTTACGGAACGACTCGATGAGCTTTCCCGCTTCGTCCGTGCCATCGTCCTCTCCGCGCCTCAATCCTCTCACCAGCCGCTCGTTAGCCTTTCCCGCCGTCTGGAAATATTCGCCGAGGAACACGTCCCAGTTGGCAAAGGCCACGAATTGCGGCGCGTCGGGTGAAGCCGAACGGCCGAGGAGCGTGCCGGGCATGATGCCGACATGGATGTAATAGGTGGTGGTCAACGTCTCTCCCCCGTCCCCTCCGAGCCGGTAGGCGGGTTCCGTGACGTCCGTCCTGCGGATGATTTCCTTGAAAGAAGCGTGCCGCAGCACCGTCTCTTCCGCGCCCTCCGCGATGTCCGCGCCCGACGTGGGCGTAAGGAACGGGCGGATGACGTGCTTGTCCCAGCGGTCTCTCGCGTAGCCGGGATTGTCATGCTCGTAACGGGCAAGTTCCATGACCAGCCCCGCGTCTTCCGCTTGTAGTCCGCCAATCCTCTGTGCCAGCACACCGTGCCCCCGGCGCGACAGGTCGTCGCGCAAAGCGGTGAGCGACGGCTTCGCCGCCAACGCCTCCACCATCTCATGCAGCATCCGGATTGTTTGACCGCTCCCGGCGCGGGCTTCGCCCCGGCAAGGCGCGGGCGGGTCCGGCTCCGCTCCCGGCTTGCACCGCGCCTCGTCGCCGTAGCCGCAGGCATCCAGCATGCCGAGCAGCAAGTCGGCCGCCCTCTCCTTGCGGGTGCCTATGCTCTGACGGTCGCCCCCCGTGTTGTGCAGACGCACCACCCTGAAAGTCAGGATGTCCGGCACGGAAACGGCGAAATAGCCGTCTCCGTCCACCGCTTTCATGTTGAACACAAGCCGCCGCTCCCTGCGGAAGCGGGCCAAGTAACCCTCGCGCCCTTTCAGCGGCCCGTCCAGCACCCTCACTATCTCGTTAGGCTCGCCCGTCTTCGGGTTGAAGGCGTAATCGCTGTAAGGGCGTTCCAGCACGATGACGCGATTCGCGTAGTTCTCGTTGAAGTCCTTGAAGAAGCGCATCTGCCCCTCGGGTATGGTCAGGAGGCGGGCCTTTGGGGCATCTTCCGTCCTGCGCTCGTAAAGCACGGTGCCGTCGGGATAATACTTGTCTATGAAGCCGGTCACTGCCTCCTGCGTGGAAAGCACGAACACGAAACCGGCAAACAGCGGACGCGGCACCTCACGCTCCCCGGCTCCCGTGTCCACCGTCGTGCGGACGGGGCAATACACCTCGAGGATGTTCTCCGTCTCCTCCAGATGAGCCGAGAGCAAGCCGGCGAATTTCCTTTCCTGCCGGGGCAGGGTACGGACGACATACCAGCGGAAATCCACCTTGTTCAGCTTGTCATGCCGGATTGGCGCGGCATTGCCGTCCGCCGCCGTGGCGGCGCGTTCCTGTGTCCTTATTCCCTGTGTGACGTTACGCATAAGCTTTGATTTTCCCTCATGCCGGACGCATGGGAGGTATGAACGGCCTTCTTCCGGGCGTGACGGGGATATTCCGGAACGACCTCCGCGGCAAATATCCGCCGCCCTACAATCCAAAAAGGGGCAGAGCGGTGGCCGCCCCTATGATTTGCTCTCATTTTCATTCGTTTAGGATGCCTTATACATCCCCTTTGCGGCAGATGCCCTTGCCGGTTGCACGGCTTCGGACGGCTGCATCGCCCCAAATATATAAAAAAGAACAGAAAAGTGTACTTTTTCCCGTGACTTTTATTCCGAAAAAAACGATGCAGGGCCAACTCAGGGCCGAGGGAGGGTGCGACATTACGGAATCGTTTCGAGTACCCGTCGCGTTTCGGCTTCCCGGATTTCGCTCCGTGCAATCCGGGAAGCGAGGACGGCGAGGAGGGTGTTCCGCGGAAAGGTTGACAGATTGTCAAAATGTCATTCCGACCCTCTCTATTTCCGCGTTTTCCCGCCCGCAGGAGGAGGTGGACGAAAAAACGCGGTTTTCGCGCGGTTTCGGGGAAATCAGATTG
>CAZGBV010000008.1:0-35830 GCA_964523985.1 uncultured Paraprevotella sp. | reverse complement strand
CGCGCCAAAACGTCAGAAGCGTCGGCCGTAGCCGGTCGTGCGCCGGTGCCGTCCGCGCCGGTGAAACCGCCGCCGCGTTGCCCGGTCAACCCTGTCTGCTCCCGTCGTCCGGGGAGACGGGAACACTCGCGGGATTCCCGCCCCGCCCAAACGAAAGTCCGTCTCCATCCGGAAGGAGGAGACGGACTTTTTTCCCCGCTCAAGGATTGTGCAGGCTCCCTTGCGTTCAGAGGGAGATAGCGTCGTTCGGGCACACACTGGCGCACGTGCCGCACTCAGTGCAGGCATCGGCATCAATCACATATATGTCGCCCTCGGAAATCGCGCCCACCGGACACTCGTCGATGCAAGTGCCGCACGCCACACAATCGTCACCAATTACGTAAGCCATGTCAATCAGGTTTTAAGTTATTACTGTGTTGTCTTGTTCAAGACGATACCGCAAAGTTAGTATTAAAATGGAACGCCCCCAAATATTTCATCACTATTTTTAGTGATTCTTGTCCGAAAAAACCGCGCTGAAAGGCAATAAGCCACGCATGTTCGCGTTATTCACTAATAAAAAACGATGATTCATGAGGCGAATCCCGGCTTTCACGCTCCTTTGCCTGCTGGCCTGCGGCCTCGCGGCGCAGGAGCGCAAGGTGCAGAACCGTCCCTACATAGACCAGAGGAAGTTCCACTACGGCTTCCTCTTCGGCATGCACGTGCAGGATTTGGAGCTGAAGAACAACGGGCATGTAGACCCGGAAAGCGGCGAGCAGTGGTATGCCGACGTGGACAACTACGGCCCGGGGTTCAGCGTGGGCGTGCTGGGCGAGATGCGGCTGAACACTTATCTGTCCCTGCGCATCGTCCCCACCTTGCATTTCGGGCAGAAGCACGTGGCCTTCCATGAACAAAGGTCGGGGCAGGACAGCACGCAGAACGTGAAATCCACGTATATCTCCGTCCCGCTGGATTTGAAGTTCGCGGCTCCGCGCTTCAACAACTTCCGCCCTTATTTCATGGCAGGCATAAGCCCCGTGGCGGACTTGACCACCAAGAAACACAAGGCTCTGCTCATGAAACCTTTCGACTGTTACGCCGAGGTAGGCATGGGTTGCGACATCTACCTGCGCTTCTTCAAGCTCATTCCCGAACTGAAGTTCTGCTTCGGCCTGGCGGATGTCCTGCAAAAAGACCGCAGCGATTTGATAGACAATTCGTTGCGGAAATTCACCGATTCCCTCGACGGGGCATCGTCGAAGATGGTCGTGCTGACGTTCTATTTCGAATAGGGGTTCAGTCTGCCGTCGGCGACATCTCCAGCAAGAGCAGGCCTACGTAACGCCCGTGCTTGCCCATCTGATTGCAATACACGTCCTTCCCCTCCGCGTTTTTCAGCACTTCGGGATGCTCGAAATAAGTATGCGAATGGCCGCCCAGCACCACGTCGATGTGTCGCGTGGCCGGTACCAGTTCGGTGTCGTCCGTCCCGTCGATGTCCCACCCCAGATGGGAGAGGCAAACCACGAGGTCGCAGTGTTCCTTGTCTTTCAACTCGGCGGCCACGCGGTTGGCGGCGGTCACCGGGTCCTCGTAAGTCACCCCCTTGTAATTCTCGGATGCCACCATCCCCTCAAGTTGCGTCCCCAGCCCGAACACGCCTATCCTCACGCCCTTGCGTTCCATGACGACGTAAGGGCGCACCAGCCCCTCCAGCACCGTGCCTTCCACGTGGTAGTTCGCGCACACGACGGGGAAGTCCGCCTCGCGGAAGATGCGGGCCATGTTGTCCAACCCGAAGTCGAATTCGTGGTTTCCTATGGTGACGGCGTCGTAACGCATCTCGTTCATCAGCTTCACCTCCACGTCGCCCTTGTAGAGGTTGTAGTAGGCGGAACCCTGCGAGAAGTCGCCGCTGTCGAAGAGCAGCAGGTCCGGATCCTCGGCCCGCAAGTCGCGCACCAGCGCGGCCCGGCGCACGAACCCGCCCTTGTCCGCCGATGCCGTGTCGGACGAGTTCGGGTTGACCGGCATCACGCAGCTGTGCGTGTCGTTGGTGTGCACGATGCGCAGTTCCACTTCGCCTCCGCGTGCCGCGAACATCGTGCCCGCCAGTCCGCACGAGGCCGCCCATATCAAAAACCTTGCTTTTTCCATTGTCCGTTTCCTCACTGTACCACAATCCTGCCCTCTATCCGTGCCGTGATTTTCCGCCCCTGCGCGGCCTCCCGGCGTATGGCTTCCATGATCAAGTCGCGCACGGCCATTTTCGTGGCGTTCTTCGTCAAGTTGTCCTTCAGCGCGTACATCCTGTCGTTCCCCTCGGCCAAGTAATCCAGCGTGGAGACCGTGTAGATGCTGTCGGGCTTGATTGGCCTGCCCCCCACTTCGGCATGCAGGAGCCGTCCGTCGCCCGTGATGACCAATTTTGCGCCGCTGATACCCTCGCCTCCCGCGGCGGCTATCTGCTCCATCAGCTCCGCCAGCTTGCGCCCGTCAAGGGAAAGGACGCAGAGGTGGTTCTCGAAAGGGGCTATCTCCAGCACGTCGCCATACGTCACCTTGCCCTCGGGCATCGTGCTCCGCAGCCCCCCGACGTTGCACAGGCCTATGTCGGCCATCTTGCCCACGCGGATGGAGGCTTCGCGCAGCACGTCGGCCACGAAGTTCGACAAGAGGCTCTCGGGTCTGTCGGCGCGCATGGCCGTTTCGCTCTCCCCCAGCACCGGCGACATCATGCTGTCCACGGCATGGCGGTAGGGAGCCGCCACGCGCACCGCGCCGCTGTCCGGGTTGGCGTCCAGGAGGCCGGTCACCTCGTAGCGTCCGGCCTTCACCCCCCGCAACTCGTAACGCTGGGCGAACGTCGCCGTCGCCCATCCGCAAAATGCGGCCAAAAGAAAGAATCTGAATGTTCCCATCGCGTCGAAATCATGTTCCAAGGACAAAAGTACGAAAAAAAGCGCACGATCCGTCGTCTCGCGTGAAAAAAAGGAACGGAGGCGGTTGGTAAATACGCAAAATAGCCGTACCTTTGCGCCGCTTTCCGTACAATCGCTGGCAGGATGCAGAGTTCCCTGTTATGTTGTACAGGGGGACGACGAACATTTTAATGGTAAAAACAAGCAATGGCAGATTTGATCAAGATTGCCGAGGAGGCGTTTGCCACCGGCAAGGAGCATCCCAAGTTCAAGGCGGGCGACACCGTCACCGTGGCATATAAAATCGTCGAGGGCACGAAGGAACGCATCCAGGAGTATCGCGGCGTGGTCATCAAGATTTGCGGCCACTTGAACAAGAAACGTTTCACAGTCCGCAAGATGTCCGGCACGGTGGGGGTGGAGCGCATTTTCCCGCTTGAAAGTCCGAACATCGAGAGCATCGTGGTGAACAAGATAGGCAAAGTCCGTCGCGCCAAACTGTACTACCTGCGCAAACTTACCGGCAAGAAAGCCCGCATCCCGGAGAAGCGCGTGGCGAGCAACAATAAATAAGTAAGTATGTCTCTATAAGGAATACATACTTTTACAACGTGAAATCCGTGTCGGTCGAGTAAAAAGGGGATTCACTTGTTTTTTACGGTATGTGAATTACAGAACTCACCTCTAATCATTATGGATTCAATAGACGATATTATAAACAGCGGTTTCTCCGGCGGTCAAAGGATAAAACATTTCATTGAACAGGGACTGGGTGCGATTCCGAGAGGTAAAGGCGTATATATAATAGCGAGAGACACTACAAGCCCGCCCGTATTCATAAACCCTGGCACAGGGGGCTACTTCAAAGGAAAAGACCCAAATGTGTCAGAGGATGAGTTAAAGAGCAAGTGGGTAGATGATACTTGCACAGTCTATATCGGCAAGGCCAGCGACTTGAGGGAACGGTTGGTTTTGTATCTCCGTTTCGGCCAAGGGAAAAATGTCGCGCATTGGGGAGGCAGATATATCTGGCAATTGGAAGACGCAAAGTCTTTGCACATCTTCTGGAAAGAGACCGCAGAAGATCCACGTGATGTTGAACAAGCAATGATAAGCGAGTTCATGCGTCTGCATGGTGGCAAACGTCCTTTTGCCAATCTCATAAGCTAAATTTGTGCTTACGGCAAGTCCTTTAACAAAAGGAGTCAGATATATGAATTTGGAGTAGCTTCCAGACCTGATGAACTACCATCGGACAAGCTATTGGCGTACAATGAAGATGTGGCAACACATGATGACGTAGTGTTAGAGACCATCGAAAGCGAATACTCTGCACGATAAAAAAAGTTACGCTGTCTATTTTAGGGATATTTCGCATCAAAGGCACTGAGCCGGAAAGCGTTCCCCCCTCCCCGAGGGTTGGAGGCTTTCCGGCACCGTTCTTTCGCGCCTTCTCGCGGACAATCACAGCAGGCGCAAGCCCTCGTCCGAGATTTTGATGAGCCTCCTTTTGTAGAGGTCGCCCGCGGCTTTCTTGAACACTTTCTTGCTTACGCCGAACATGGCGTAGATTTCTTCCGCCGGGCTTTTGTCGCACAAGGAGGTGCGGCCGGCGTTGCGCCGCAAATGCTCCAGTAGCTTCCGCGAGAAGTCTTCCACCGCCCCGCGTCCCTGCCTTTGCAAGGTGACATCCAGCTTGCCGTCCGGGCGCACCAGCTTCACGTAGGCTCGCAGGCGGTCGCCCGTGCGCAGGGGGCGGAACAGTTCGTCGTCGTAAAGCATTCCGGCGAAACGGTTGTCCACGATGACCTTGAAGCCCAGCTCCGTCTTTTGCCAGACCAAGGCCCGCACCTCGTCGCCTTCATAGTAAGGAGGCATCTTCCCCGACAGGTAACGCTCCACCTTGGCCGAGGCCATCAGCCGGTAACTTTCTTCGTCGACGTGCAGGTGCACGACATAGCTCCGCCCCTTTTCCATCTTCTGCTTCTGCTCGCGGAAAGGCACGAACAAGTCCTTCATCAGACCCCAGTCGAGGAAAGCCCCATATTCGTTCACCCACGCCACGCGCAGGAAAGCGAAGTCCCCCACCTGGGCCAAGGGAACCTGCGTGGTGGCCACCAGCCGTTCCTCGTTGTCCAAATACAAGAACACGTCCAGCACGTCTCCCACGCCGCAACCCTCCGGCACGTAACGCGCGGGCAGGAGTATCTCTCCCGCTTCTCCGCCGTCCAGATACAGGCCGAAATCCACGGCCTTGGCCACGCGGAGGCGGTTCATCCTTCCCAATTCTATGTTCATAGGGATATTTCTTGGTTGTCGGTCGTCAGGCCGTCCTTCATGTGGACGGTGCGGTCTGTCAGGCTCGCCAGCCCGTCGTCGTGCGTCACGATGACGAACGTTTGTCCGAACCTGTCGCGCAAGTCGAAGAACAAGCGATGCAGTTCTTCCTTGTTTTTCGTGTCCAGACTTCCCGAAGGCTCGTCGGCAAGCACCACGGAGGGATGGTTGACCAAGGCGCGTGCCACGGCCACCCGCTGCTTCTCGCCTCCCGAAAGTTCCTTCGGCTTGTGCGAGGCCCTGCCGGACATCCCCATGAAGTCCAGCAGTTCACGCGCCCGCGCCTTGGCCTCTTCCTTGGAGGCGCGGCCGATGTACGCCGGAATCATCACGTTCTCGAGTGCCGTGAACTCGGGCAGCAGCTGATGGAACTGGAACACGAATCCTATGTGCCGGTTGCGGAATTCCGCCATCTCCTTGCGGCTCAGGCCATCCATGTCGATGCCGTCGATGCGGACGCTCCCGCTGTCGGGCTTGTCCAGCGTGCCCATGATTTGCAACAAGGTGGTCTTTCCTGCGCCGCTCGGGCCCACGATGCTCACCACCTCGCCTTTCCTCACGTCGAGGTCTATTCCCCGAAGCACTTCGAGCGAGCCGAAACTCTTCCTTATATTCCTGACTTCTATCATGTAGTGTTTCTATATCCTGCTTATCACGTATTGCGCCAGATAGCAGCCGAACGCGGCGGGCATGTAGCTCACCGTACCCACGGTGGTCTTCTTGTTGCGTTCCCCCTCCGTGCGTACCGTGGCCGACGGGTCAGCCTGCTGGGCGCAGAACACCACTGGTAGCGGGCGGCGCATCCCGTCTTTCTTCAGTCTTGTGCGCACGGCCTTGCTCAGTCCGCAGTGGTACGTTTCCCACAGGTCGGCGAAGCGGATTCGGGTGATGTCCGTCTTGGCTCCGGCTCCCATGCTGCTCACTATCCTCACGCGCCTTTTCATCGCCTCTTCTATCAAGGCGCACTTGGGGGCTATGGTGTCGATGGCATCCACCACGAAGTCGAAATCCGCCCCGTCCAGCAAGTCGCCCGCGGCCTCCGCCTCGAGGAATTCGGCGCGCGCGGACAGGCAGAGATCCGGGTTGATGTCCTTGAAGCGGCGTTCCAGTACGCGGACTTTCTCTTCTCCCACCGTGGAATGCAAGGCGCACAACTGCCGGTTGATATTGCCCGGCTGCACCTTGTCGGCATCCAGCAAGGTCATCCGTCCGATGCCCGCGCGCACCAGCATCTCGGCGGCATACGCCCCCACGCCTCCCGTGCCGGCCACCAGGACGTGCGCCCGCCGCAGGCGTTCCGTCTTGTCGCGCCCCAGCAGCAGCACGGTTCGCTCCGACCAGTCCGTCAAGGGGATGCCTCCTTCCCGTCGCCTTTCGGCAACCAGTTCTTATACCATCTCCCGGTGGCCTCGTAGCGCAAGTCCGTCGTCAAGGGTTCGTTCACGCTCACGTCCTTTGCCGCGGCCTCCGCGTACACGTCGGGGAAGATAAGCATCAGTCCCGTGTTCATGTAATACTTCCTGATTTGGTGGGGGATGTGGTCGAACGACGGGCGGAAGGAGATGGAGCCCCTTCGCGCCAGCACCACCACCAGCATGTGGTCTGCCTTCACTTCCGCCGAGATGCGTTTCAGTTCGTTTCCCCCGTCGGTGCGGACGTATTCCGCGCGGAGGGATGCGTGGTACGTCCCTATGTAGCGTTGCAACAGGCGGACGGTGTCGGGATGGGCATGGTAGGTAATCCTGCATCCCAGGCTCGCGGCCAGTCGGGCCACGCGCTCCACCCAGTGGTAGAAGCCGGCCTCGAACTGCGCCTTGGCGGGCACGGCCACGTGGATGCGGCGGATGGTGTTGACGGGGACGGTGCAGCGTATCATCGTAATCTGGCGGTTCAGGCGGTTCAGAAGGCTGGTCAGCACCGGCCCGAAGAACGACTCGTCGGAGGAGTTCTGCATGTGCAGTCCCGCCACCAGTTCGGAGTAGTCGTTTTCCTTCATGGAATGGATGATGCCGTTGGCGAGGTTGGTGGCCAGCCGCACTTTGGTCTGCATCTGCACGTTGGCCGCCGAGGCCACGGCCGATGCCGCCTCCAGCAGCTTCATCCCTTTCTCCCGCGCCCTGTCGTCGTTGTCCAGCACGACGTTTATGGCACTCATCGGCGCGTCCGACTTGTCTTTCCGCATCAGCAAAGCCATGTTGACCAAGTCGTCCACCGTGTCGGGGTAGGCCAACGCTATCAGGGCCGACTCCTCGTCCGGCGGGCGGCTCTCTCCGATGTTCCCGTCCTGCAAGGCCAGCTTGCGTGCCGCGGCATCGGTAATCAGCGAACTGGCCACGCACGTCACCAGGATTAGCAATATCGTGCCGTTGAGCACGTCTTCGTTCAACAAGCGTCCGCCGGACGGCAGTATGATGCCGTACCCCACCAGCACTGCGGCGAGCGTGGCCGCCGCCTGTGCGTTGCTCAATCCGAACATCAGTTCCCGTTCCGTCACCGACATCTTGAAGGCTTTCTGCGTCACCCACGAGGCAATCCATTTCCCCGTCAGGGCCATGGTAATCATCACCGTCGCCACTTTCAGGGCTTCGGCCGAGCCGAACAGCACGCGCAGGTCGACTATCATGCCCACCCCGATAAGGAAATACGGGATGAACAAGGCGTTGCCCACGAATTCCAAATGGTGCATCAGCGGTGCGCTGTGCGGGATGAGGCGGTTCAGCACCAGCCCGGCCAGAAAGGCACCCAGTATCCCCTCCATGCCGATGAGTTCCATCAGGCCGGAACTCAGGAACACCATGGCCAGCACGAAGATGAATTGGATGACTGCGTCGTTGTGGCGGCGGAAGAACCACCGTGCGACGCGGGGGAAGGAGTATATGATGAAGAGCGAGAGCAGGACTACCTTCAACAGGAGGAACGCGCCGAGCCAGCCGCCGCGCACTTCCTCGCGAAACATCCCCGAGATGAAAGCCAGCACCAGCAAGGTCAGCGTGTCGGTCACGACGGTGCCGCCCACGGCGATGCTCACGCTGCGGCTTCGCGACACGCCGTAGCGAATCACGACGGGGTAGGCAATCAGCGTGTGCGAGGCATACATGCTGGCCAGCAGGACGGAAGTCACCAAACCGTATTTCAGGAGGAGCATGTTGCTGGCGATGCCCATCGCCAAGGGAATTACGAACGCGGCCAATCCCAGCGTCAGGGCCTGCCAGCGGATGCTCTTCATGTGTTGCATGTCCATTTCAAGGCTGGCCAGGAACATGATGTAGTACAGGCCCACGTTTCCGAACAGTTCGAAACTGCTGTCCCTGTCCAGCACGTGCAGACCGTAAGGCCCTACGAGAACGCCGGCCAAAATCATGCCCACGACGTGGGGTATCTTCAACTTGCCCAACACGATAGGCGCGAACAAGATGATGCCCAGCACCAAGAAGAATATCCACGTGGGGTTTGTAACGGGGAAATATGTTGACAAGCCGGACAACTGCATGGGTACCTGTGTTGAATCAAGGTGCAAAGTAACGAAAAAGTTCCCGTTTCGTATGTGCAATCGTAATAAAATATCTACTTTTGCAGACGGAATCGTCACGAATTCTTAGGAACTCATACGAAATGAAAGCAGCAATAGTAGGCGCGAGCGGCGCGGTGGGTCAGGAACTCCTGCGCGTGCTCGAGGAGAGGGATTTCCCGCTGGACGAATTGGCGCTGTTCGGTTCCGTCCGCAGCGCGGGTGCCAGATACAAATTCCGCGGCAAGGAAATCGAAGTGAAGCTCCTGCGGCACGGGGATGACTTCAAGGGCATCGGCATCGCCTTTACCTCGGCCGGCGCGGGCACGTCGCGGGAATTTGCCGGGGACATCACCCGCCACGGGACAATCATGATAGACAACTCCAGCGCTTTCCGCATGGACGGGGATGTACCTCTCGTAGTTCCCGAATGCAACGCGGCCGATGCCCTGGCGCATCCGCGCGGCATCGTCGCCAACCCGAATTGCACGACCATCATGATGGTGACGGCCTTACAGCCCATCGAGAAGCTGAGCCACATCAGGCGCATCCGCGTGGCCAGCTACCAGGCTGCCAGCGGGGCGGGGGCGGCCGCCATGGCGGAGCTGGAACAGCAATGCCGCGAGGTGTCGGCGGGCAGGCCCGCCACGGTGAAGAAGTTCGCCTTCCAGCTGGCTTACAATGTCATTCCCCAGATTGACGTGTTCCGGGACAACGGATATACCAAGGAAGAAATGAAGATGTTCGACGAGACGCGGAAAATCATGCACAGCGACGTGCGGTGTTCGGCCATGTGCGTGCGCGTGCCCGTCCTGCGCGCTCATTCAGAAGCCGTCTGGTTGGAAACGGAACGCCCGCTCACGGTGGAGGAGGTGCGCGAGGCCGTCACCCGCGGCAAAGGCGTGCGGTTGATGGACGACCCGTCCGCGCAGACTTATCCCATGCCGCTCTTCCTGGCGGGAAAGGACGACGTGTACGTGGGCCGCATACGCAAGGACTTGGCCGACGACAACGGCTTGACGCTCTGGCTCGTAGGCGACCAAATCAGGAAAGGCGCCGCGCTGAACGCAGTGCAAATCGCCGAATATCTGGTCGCAATGGGTGACGTGGGATGAAATTCCCCGGAAGTGGAGAGAATGCGCCGGGACGGATTTGGGAACGTCGCCTCGCATTTCCGCCCTTTTCAAGGCGGGTCTTATAAATCGGCTCCGTTAAAGCCGGCACTGCCAGCGTACGCGTTGCGCCTTGGCTCCCTCTCGGTCTCCTTTCCCCGCGAAGACCGCACTCCCCGTCAGTCGGCTCGCATAGCTCTTTCCTCGAAGCGCAATCTTATCTTGAAGTACAAGTTCCAAATCCGGCAAGGCCAATTTATATAAGGCCTCACCTGAAAGGGCGACATCCCGGACGCACTACGGCGCGGACGGGATGCCGCCCCTTGGTTCTCATACGTTTTTTTCAACGGACATCAACGATGCACGGCGTGTCCAGTCCGGTTTTCCACAGGCGCAAGTAATCGAACCACGCTCCACTGTCCTTGAACCCGTATTCTTCGCGCCGGGCGCACACGGTGAGGTGGTAGCGGATATGCTTGCCGGCATCGGTGCCCAACAGGGTGAGGTAATTGAACTCGTCTTCTTTCATCCCCTTGCGGTAGGCCTTGTCGGCATACAGGCCCAGACCGACCCATTCGTCATGGTCTGGTTCGCCCTTTTCCGGGACGTTGTCTCCCCAGCTGCCGCAAAGGCCGTCGTCCTGCATGAAGCCGGTAGATTGGCTTTCCAGTTTCTGTATGCCCGTGCAGAACGTCGCGTCCGGCGAAGCACCGTCGATGCGGATGTCCACTTCCACGTCGCGGTGTCCGGCATAGAGCGTGTAATGCTGGGTCATGTGCAACGTCTGTCCGTGGTATATCCATCCGCCGTCGGCCACTTCCACCACGGTGCGCACCGGGCCGTCGGCCAGTATGGTCTGCCTGCGCCAATCCACGGTGTCGATATAACAGGGCTTGCCGTCTTGGACACCCCGGAACGACCCGGCTCCCACCGACTGCCCGGCCCATAGGATGTCGCAGCCGTATCCTTGCGCCAACTGTCCGTGCGTGGTGTAAAACCCGGTGCTGTCCATTTCCAGCCGGTAGTGGGTCTTGCCGTACAGGTCGATGCTTTGGCGGTTGTCCATATAGACGCGGAAGGCCGCCAATTCGCTCTCGAACACCGCGCCGTGCCCGTAGATGCTGTTGTACATGAGCTTCATGTCGGACTTGTCGGGAAAGGTGACGGACTTGACCTCGGGATGCTTGCCACTCTTGTCGTTCAGCTTCAGGTAAGCGCGTGTCCCGCGAGGATAGTCGCGGGGCGCGTCCGTGTCGGACAGCGTGACGCTGCATACCGCCTCCCCCCGTGCGGGAACATCGACCGTGAAGGCAAGTTCGTCGGCTCGGAAGTCGCCGTCCAGGTCGTCCGCCTGCGAGGCGATCTCCCGTCCGTCGCAGACGACTTTGGCGGAGCGGATGTCCAGACCGTCGGCGTGGCGGTGCAGGTCGACCACCACCGGATAAGCCTTGCGTTCCTGCCCCGTGGGGTTGGAAATTCGCACTTCCCGCACGATTTCACGGGCTTGTACTGCTCCCGCGCAGGACAAGCCTGCCAGAAGCCAGACGGATGATGAGAATCTCATGGCTGTATCGGTTTATTCCACGGCCGCTCCCTGTCCGTCCTCCGTGAGGTAGAAGAGCGGCGACGGGTTCGTTTGTTTCACATTATAATAATGGAGCCCGCTGTCGTTCGTGCGCGGGTACCAACGGTTGAGCAGGCGTATCATTTCCGCGCCGGCCCAGATGACGGGGCCGTAGCCGTGGGCGGCCTGATAGTTGGCCGGGCGGTAGTAGTAGAACGCGGGGTCGAACCCCATGCCCGTGCCCACGCACGTGCCGTCCACTTGTCCGCCCTCCTTGATGCGCGTGCTGACGGCATGCCACCCGAGTTGCGCCGCCGGGCCGTATGTGACACCCTCTATCCACCCCCTGTTGATGGCGTGGGCGATGCAATACACGTAGATGGCCGTGGCCGAAGTTTCCTCGTAAGAGTCGTTGCGGTCCACGAGCTGGTGCCAGAATCCGTCCGGGCTTTGGTACGCCGTCAAGCCTTTGACGTGGCGGCGCAGTTGTTCGAGAAAGAACGGTCGGGCGGGATGTTCCTCGGGCAGGGCGTCGAGCAGTTCGCAGTTGGTCAGTATGGCCCACCCGTTGGCACGTGCCCAGTGGAAGGTGGGCTGTTGCGCCAGTCCTTCCACGTAGCCATGGCGGTAAAGCCCCTTTTCCGGAACGAACATGCGGTCGATGAACTGCCGGGCTACCTTGGCGGCTTCGTCGAAATACCGCGAGGCGGCCTCTTTTTCATACACGCCCCGGTAGGCCAGCGAGGGGATGCCCATGAACATGTCGTCCAGCCAGACGGTGTTGTGTTGCGGGCGGTGCCGTGCGAAAGTTCCGTCGGGCAGACGGTACTGGCCGAGTTCGATGAAGGAAAAGTAGTTCTCTATCAAGTCGGACAGCGGCAAGGAGGGGTCGGCGACGCTTGCCTTCATCATGGCGCAACACATGGCACCGGCATCGTCCAGTGCTTTCGGGTGGAGTATTTGCTCCATCTGCGCGTCGGTGTCCCCGTATTTTTCGTGATTCTCGCGGAAGCCCGGTGCCACTTCGGCCAGGAACTTGAACCGGCGGACGACGTAATCCTTGTAACGCGCGTCTCCCGCGGCTTCGGCGGCATCCAGCAAGGCCTGGTAAGTCACTCCCCATTCGTAGCTCCCGATGCGGAACGCGCCGCGGTCGAGCGTCGCGCCCCGGGGGATGTGCCGGTGGTCTGCCACTTCCTTGCCCCCGGCATCCAGCACGCGCACGGGCGTGTGTTGTTCGATGTAGGCGAACACGCGGTCGATGTCTTTCTTGACTTGCTCGGCAGTCAGGTCGCCGTAAGGCACTTTGTATTCCGGCCGGAGCAGGTGCAACGGGGTGGTCATGTCGTTGATTTCGGTCTCCTGCGCCGCGGCGGGGTATCCGAGGGACGAGATGCCCGCGGCAAGGAGGCAGGCTTTGCAGATGGTTTTCATGCGTTCGTATGTAAAGTCAAAGTCAATGGCATAAACGACTTGCCGCGAGGGGCGGAAAATCCGGATGCAAATTTAGGAATAATTCGACAAAAGGAAAGGGAAACCGGGCTGATTTTTGATTTTATCCCGGCAAAAAATTGTTTTTCACGGAAAGAATGTCGAATTTTGCAGACAAGAGAGTGCAAAGTCATGAAAAACTTGGTTTCGTTCTTGTGTGTGGGAATGTCCTTGCTCCCTGCGGGACTTTGTGGCAAGGCCGCGGTGTCGGGCGATTTGCAGTGGGTCGGAACCCGTCCCTCGGCCGACCGTCCGGTCAGTCTGGGCATCCCGTTCCTGAAAGGGGAGATGAAGGCTGACGGTCGCGTGAACTTGAAAGACGGAAGAGGCGCGGACATTCCGTCGGACTGCTGGCCGCTTGCTTTCTGGCCGGACGGGTCGGTGAAGTGGGAAGCGGTGGCCGCCGTCGTTCCTGCCGGGGCGGACGGCATCCGTTTCGAGACCGCGGGGAAGAAGCAAAAGGCGCGTGACGGTTCGGGAACGAAAGTGGAGGTGGAAGAGGCTCCCTCTTTCTTCCGGGTGTCCACCGGAAAGGTGGAGGCTTACGTTCCCAAAGGCGGAGATTGCCTGCTCGACAGCCTCCGCCTTGAGGGGCGCACGGTGGGCGGACGGGCGCGGCTGCTGTGCTCCACGCAGGACCGCCCGTCGGCAGAAGGAGGGGCGGCGTTGCGTTTCACCGACTACCGCGGAGAGGTGGAAAGCGTCGCGGTGGAACGTGCCGGGGACATCAGGGCGTTGATAAGGGTGGAAGGCCGTTACGCGAGCGAGGAGGGGCGCAAGTGGCTTCCGTTCACCGTGCGCTTCTACTTCTATGCCGGGAGCGAACAGGTCAGGATGGTGCATACCTTCGTGTTCGACGGCGACATGGACAGGGATTACATCCGCAGCCTCGGCGTGCGTTTCGAAGTGCCCATGCGCGAGGCGGCCTACAACCGCCACGTGGCCTTCGCCACGGCCGGCGGCGGCGTATGGGCAGAACCTGTGCAGCCTCTTGTCGGGCGCCGCGTCCTGACGCTGGACGGCGACAAAGGATGGCAGGAAAGGCAGATGCGCGGCGAGCGCATACCGGACTACGGGAAGTTCGACGATAAGAACCGCCGCTTGCTGGATTATTGGGCGACGTGGGGAGGCTTCCGCCTGAACCAGACGACGGCCGATGCCTTCTACATCCGCAAGCGTACGCATCTCGGCCGGCCGTGGGTGGGAA
Organism: uncultured Paraprevotella sp.; assembly: GCA_964523985.1. Taxonomy (GTDB): domain Bacteria; phylum Bacteroidota; class Bacteroidia; order Bacteroidales; family Bacteroidaceae; genus Paraprevotella. The sequence goes on along the minus strand of CAZGBV010000008.1, from coordinate 21,702 downwards.
CGTTCTCGGGCTCTCGTGCGCCGGGTTACGTGTTCGCCGGAGACGTTAGCGGCGGGCTGGGCGTGAGCTTGAAGGATTTCTGGCAATCTTACCCCGCGGCCTTGCAAGTGGACAGTGCCGCCGGAAGCAACGCTTTCCTGACGGCGTGGATGTGGAGTCCCGACGCGGAACCGATGGACTTGCGGCATTATGACTACGCGGCGCACGACCTGGAGGCCAGCTACGAGGACGTGCAGGAGGGGATGAGCACGCCTTACGGCGTGGCACGCACCCATACGCTGACCCTCGTCCCATCGGCGGCTTACGGGGGAAAAGAGGACGTGGCCCGGACGGCGGCCTTGCTGGCCGAGGATGCCCCCTTGTCGTGCACGCCGGAATACTTCCACGCCAAGCATGCCTTCGGCGTGTGGAGCCTGCCCGACCGCAGCAACGCGAAACGGGCACGCGTGGAAGACCGCCTGGAAGACTATATAGATTATTACGTGAAGGCTGCGGAACAACACCGCTGGTACGGCTTCTGGAACTACGGCGACTTCATGCACACGTATGACACCGTGCGCCACACGTGGCGGTACGATGTGGGCGGATATGCCTGGGACAATACGGAACTGGCCTCCAATATGTGGTTGTGGTACAGCTTCCTGCGCACCGGACGCGCCGACCTTTGGCGGATGGCTGTGGCCATGAGCCGCCACACGACGGAATGCGACGTGTACCACCTCGGCCCGATGGCCGGGTTGGGGTCGCGCCACAACGTGAGCCACTGGGGGTGCGGGGCGAAAGAGGCACGCATCAGTCAGGCCGCGTGGAACCGTTTCTATTATTACCTGACCGCCGACGAGCGGAGCGGGGACTTGATGACGGAGGTGAAGGACGCTGAGCAGAAACTTTACGAAATCGACCCGATGAGGCTGGCTCTGCCGCGCAGCCAATACCCCTGCACGGCTCCCGCACGCCTGCGCGTGGGACCCGACTGGCTGGCCTACGCCGGGAACTGGATGACGGAGTGGGAACGGACGGGCAACACGGCTTACCGCGACAAGATTATCGCCGGAATGAAGAGCATCGCGGCTCTGCCGCACGGCATCTTCACCGGGCCGGGCGTACTGGGCTTCGACCCCGCCACGGGGGTGCTGAGCTACGAGGGCGATCCCGGCGTGCAACACACGCAACACTTGACCACCATCATGGGCGGCTTCCAGATAATGAACGAGATGATGGAGATGATAGACCTGCCGGAATGGAACCGCACATGGCTCGCCTTCGCGACGGAATATAAGGAAAAGGCGCGCGCCATCACGCACAATTCTTTCCCCGTGACGCGCCTCACGGCCTATGCCGCCGCCCATACGGGAAACACGAAGCTGGCCGCCGAGGCTTGGGACGAGTTATGGCGCGTGTGGCATAACGACAAGCCTTTCGAGGTGCGCAAGGTGGATGTGCCCGAAGTCCCCGCCCCGGTGGACGAGAATCCCGTGGTATGTACCAACGACGCGGCTACGTGGAGCCTGGCCGCCATTTACATGCAGGAAGTCATTCCCGAATAGTCCGCGTTTCCGGCCATGCGCCGAGGGGAACGGCACCTTGTCGTCCCGGACTTTCGCAGGATGCGGGACACGACATGATGACCCGGTTCGGGGATGACAGGTTTGCCACGAAGACGGGTCGGATGTTCCCGCCCGTTCCCGTCCAAAGAGGGGTGAACGAGATGGTGCCCCGCCATTGAGTGAATGCGACGACGCGGCCCGAATCATGGAGGGGACTGCACGCTCCTTGGGATTGACGCAGCCGGAAGCGGCGAAATACATTCAGGTGTCCGTGGCACGGGATCTGGAACGCGGGGTAAACCGCATGACGGATTCTCTGCGTGAGGATGTAGGCAGGTTGATTTGTGCGCATCAGAAAAAATCTGTATCTTTGGACAATAAAAGGAACATGAAACGTCGACCAGACACGAAACAGGGTTTCGCCGCCCGGATGCCGTGGCATCGCAAGGCAAAGGAAACGTTTTCCTATCGAATCGACCTCGTGATAGTCCGGCATCCTGTCCGCCGCGCCATCGGAAAAGCCTGCAAGAAAGGAAGCCGGGCCGTGACGGCGGTGGCCTTGCTCTTGTCTTTCGCCACGGCATGTGCGCCGGAACATACCGACCATGACGAGACGATAGGCAAGCTGGATTCGCTGATGGAACGGAGCAAGGCGTTGGAACAGGAGAAGCTGTACAGGTTGGCGAACCTGCGCCGCCGACGCGAGCAGGCGGTGTCGGCATCGGACCGTTATATGGCGGCCTCGTTGCTCTACGACGCTTATGTGACTTACCGGTCGGATTCGGCCTTGAAGTACGTGGACGACAAACTGGCCGTCGCCCGCGAGACGGGAAACCGGGAATGGGAAGTGGGCAGCCTGATAGAAAAGGCGGAGGTGCTGGCGGCATCGGGACTGTTGTCGCAGTCGGTAAATGTCATGCGGAGCATAGACAGCGGCACGTTGCCGCGCGACTTGCTGATAGCTTATTACGGGCAGATGATATTCCTTTACAGCCACTTGGGGAATTACGCCGAGGGGTCGGTCAACGACTACTACGTGCGCGAGCGGGAGTACAAAGACTCCATCATGAGCGTAATCGACGCTTCGCATCCCGAATATTTGTGGTACAAGGGCTGGGACTTGTTGGGAACGAACCGTCCGTGCGGGCAGACGATAGCGGCGCTAAGGCGCAAGCTGGCGAAGAGCACGCTGGACTCGCGGCAGGATGCCAAGGACGCTTACATCCTGTCGAAACTGTACGAGAGCGTCGGCGACCACGGGAACGGCAAGCATTACATGGCCTTGTCGGCGATGGCTGACGTGCGTATCGTCAACGCCGAGATCGCCTCGCTCGAGGACTTGTCCAAGATGATGTTCGAAGAGAACGACATAGACCATGCTTTCGCATACATCAGTTACAGCCTCAACAAGGCGATAGCATACCCCAACCGGGTGAAGGCGTTCAGCATTTCGCGCACGATTGAGACCATATACCAGGTGTATCAGGCGAAAAACGTCAGGCAACAGGAGCGCATCCGGTGGTCGCTCTTGCTGGCTTGCATGCTGGCGGCGGTCTTGATAGCGTCGGTCGCCGTAATCATCGCGCAAAACGCGAAGCTGAAGCGGCAGGGGGCGCACCTCGACGAGGCGAACAAAAGCCTGAGCCACCACGTGGCGAAACTGTCGGAGGCGCAGGAACAACTGAACGAGGCGAACGAACGGCTGAAAGACCTCAACGCGGACTTGCAACTGAAGAACGAGGAACTGCGCGAGGCCAATTACGTGAAAGAGGAATACATCGGGTACGTGTTCTCTATATGCTCGAACTACATCAGCAAGCTGGAAGCGTTGAAAAGCAACATACACCGCAAGGCCGTGGTGAAGAAATACAAGGAGATAGAGGCGGACACGGCCAACTTCGACATGAAGGCGGAGCTGAAGGACTTCTATCATTTGTTCGACACGATATTCCTGCACATATACCCGAACTTCGTGAACGACTTCAACAACCTTCTGCAAGAGGGCAGCAAAATCATCCCGAAGGAGGGCGAACTGCTCAACACGGAGCTTCGCATCTACGCGCTCGTGCGGATAGGGATTACCGACAGCATGAAGATAGCGGAATTCCTGCACTGCTCGGCGCAGACGGTGTACAACAACAGCTTCAAGGTGCGCGGAAAGACGAAACTGTCGAAGAGAGAGTTCGTGGAGGCCGTGCGCAAGCTCGGCACTTTCGTGGGCGGCGTATGACCCCCGCGGCGGTCGGGCCCGCGCGGGCTTGGCTTCGCCCGATGCCGTTGGTGCCCCGCACGACTGGATAGGAAGGGAGAATCCTCCGTTTTCCTTGTGCCCGTCCACGCCGCGTTTCTTTCGGAGCGGGTGCGGGAATTTACTTTTTTCCATGAAAGTTCGGTTGCCATTCCCTTGATAGTCAGGCATCGTCTGTTGCGGGATATTCTTTTTTCTCTTTTACCTCACGTTTGAGGCATGGATGTCGATGCCTATATTTGTGACGGGGAACGGCGGTAAGTCTTCAGTATTTCCCAGAAGAATTTTACGTCGTGCCCCGACACGAACAGGAAAAGGAGGGCATCCGCAAAACGCGATATCCGGATAGACAAACAGTCATTTCATACAAACCTTAATCAAATCAAATGGAAGCTATTCGTAAAATTTTGAGGCTTGTCTTCGGCACGTTGCCGGCTCTCATGTGGAGCGGGGCGGCACTTGCCGCGGACATCGTGGCTTCGGGCGTCGTCACCGACGAGACGGGCGAACCCCTGTTCGGCGTGAATGTCGTCCTGAAAGGCAGCCCCGGGGTGGGAGCGACCAGCGACTTGGACGGGAAATTCAGCATCCAAGTGCCGGAAGGTTCCGTGCTGGTGTTCTCCTATATCGGCTACGACGCGCAGGAACACCCAGCCGCCACCGGGATGAAGATTCAGATGTTGCCGTCGACGTACGCGCTCAACGACGTGGTGGTGATAGGTTACGGCTCGGTAAGGCGCAAGGACTTGACGACGGCGGTGTCCACGGTGGGGGAGGAGGCCCTGGCGAACCGGCCGATAGTGTCGGCGGCGCAGGCAATCCAAGGCAAGGCGGCCGGCGTGGCCGTGCAGCAACCCACGGGCGCACCGGGCGGCGGCATGACGGTGCGCGTGCGCGGCACGACATCATTCAACGGGTCCAACGACCCCTTGTACGTCGTGGACGGAGTACCGGTGGACAATATCAACTTCTTGTCGCCAAGCGACATCGAGAACATGCAAATCCTGAAAGACGCCTCTTCGGCGGCTATATACGGTTCGCGGGGTGCCAACGGCGTGGTGATAATCTCCACCAAGCAAGCGAAGTCGGATCAAGCCAAGATATCGCTTAACATGCAGGGCGGCTTCACGAAAGTGGCAAAGAAAATCGACGTGCTGAACGCGGCGCAGTACAAGGAACTCATGGACGAAATCGGACTGCTCTCCCTACCCGACGACCTCACCGACCAGACCGACTGGTTCGACGAGACGTACCGCACGGGAAACACGCAGTCGTATCAGGTCTCGATAACCCAGGGTACTGACAAAATAAAGTACTACCTTTCGGGCGGCTACCAGCGCGAGCAGGGCATCTTGAAAAGCTCGTACTTCAAGCGTTACAACTTCCGCGCCAACGTGGAAGGCAAGTTGCGTCCGTGGCTGACCGCCAAGGCGAACGTCGTCTATTCCGACTATTCGTCGAACGGCGGCGGCGCGATGGGGACGGTGGGCAACCGCGGCGGCGTGATACTGTCGGTGGTGAACACCCCGACTTACGCGCCCGTGTGGGATCCCGATCATCCCGGCCAGTACTACAACAACTTCTACGGGCTGAACATGCAAAGCCCCGTGGAAAACGAGGCGCGGCAGGCAGCGAACCGCGACCGCGAAGACCGCCTCATCGCCTCGGGCGAGGCTCTCTTTGACATCATCGACGGTCTCACGTTTTCCACGAAATTCACGATGGACAGGCGCAACGGGCACACTACCTCGTTCCTCGATCCGACGACCACGACGCGCGGGCGCGAGCAAGGCGGCGAGGGCTACGACGGGCGCAACATCAACACGGTGATGACGTGGGACAACGTGGCCAACTACAACTTCTCCATAGGGAAGAACACTTTCGGCCTGATGGCGGGCACGTCGTGGACGGACTCGAAGTACACGAACAGCTACATCAACGGGCAGTATTACCGCGACGGCTCCATAGAAACGCTGAACGCGGCGAACAAGATACAATGGGACTCCACGGGCACGGGGGCATCCGCGTGGGGTATCTTCTCGTACCTGGCGCGTGTGACGTACAACTATGATTCGAGATACTTGCTCACGGCGAACTTCCGTTACGACGGGTCGTCGAAGCTGCATCCCGACCATCGCTGGAAGGCTTTCCCGTCGGTCTCGGCCGCGTGGCGCATCAGTCAGGAGTCGTGGTTGCGCGACGTGGAGTGGATATACGACCTCAAGTTGCGCGGCGGCTGGGGGAAGACGGGCAACCAGGACGGCGTGGGCGACTATGCCTACTTGCAACGGTACAACATAAACCGCATACCGTGGTTCGAGGAAGGCAATGAAACCGCCGTGCCCACCCTCAGCCAGGCGAACCTGCGCACGCGCGACCTCACGTGGGAGACCACGACGCAGTCGGGCGTGGGTCTTGACCTCGGCGTGCTGAAGAACAGGCTGGAAGTGAGTGCGGACTGGTACTACAAGAAGACGACCGACATGCTGATGTGGGTGTCGCTCCCCGCAGGCTCGGCGGCGGCGAACTCCATACAGCGCAACGAGGGGGAGATGACGAACAAGGGCTTCGAGTTCAGCATCACCTCGCGCAACTTTACGGGCGAGTTCGAATGGACGACGAGCATGAACATGTCGTTCAACAAGAACAAGCTGACGAAGCTGGAACTACAAAAGGTGTATCTGGATGCCGTGACGAGCGAGAACGTGAACGAAGCCGTGGTGCGCAACGAGCCGGGACGTGCGCTGGGCGGCTTCTACGGGTACGTGTCCGAGGGCGTGGACCCCGAGACCGGACTCATGACGTACAGGGACATCAACGGGGACGGGCGCATCTCGTCGTCAGACCGCACGTTCATCGGCGACCCGAACCCCAAGTTCACGTATGGCATGACCAACACGTTCTCGTACAAGGGCTTCAGCCTCAGCGTGTTCATCCAAGGGAGCTACGGCAACGACATCTACAACGCCTCGCGCATGGAGACGGAGGGGATGTACGACGGCAAGAACCAGTCGGCCGAGGTGTTGCGCCGTTGGCGCATCCCGGGACAGATTACCGATATGCCCAAGGCGGGATGGAACATGCGCAACTCCACCTATTTCGTGGAGGACGGAAGTTACCTCCGCGTGAAGGACATCTCGCTGTCTTACGACTTCCGCGGGGCGTGGTTGCAGAAGCGGGGGATAAGCAGGTTGCAGCCTTACTTCACGGCCACCAACCCGTTCACCGTCACCGGCTACTCGGGCATGGACCCCGAGGTGAACCAGTGGGGGAACAGCGGTGCCGTGCAAGGCATAGACTGGGGAACGTATCCCCACTGCAAGAGTTACGTTTTCGGCATCAACGTTGAATTTTAATATTATAAGTCATGAAAGCTAAATATTTGTCCCTGTTGACGCTGCCTCTGGTTGCGGCATCGTGCAGCCTCGACTACGACCCCTTGAGCGAGTATTCCGACGTGACGGAAGGCGTGACGGACAGCGTCAGCAATGTGATAATCTACGCGAGCCGGGCGGACGCCGAGAGCGCACTGACGGCATTGTACGAGGATTTGCGCAACAATCAGGAGAGATTTCAGTGTGACTACTTGCTTATTGGCGACGTGCACAGCGACAACGCCTACGCCGGAACGACGGGGTCGGAGGTGGTTGACCCGGCTACGAACGACCTCAACGGCACCACGCTGTGCGTGAACCGCGACTGGGATACCTACATGCAGGAGGCGGCGAAATGCACGCGCTTCATCGTGGGCGTGGCCAACGTGGGCGACAACTCGCTAAGCCAGGACGAGGTGAACTCAATGCGGGCACAGGCCGAAATCCTGCGTGCGTTCATGTGGTTTCGCATGGCGAGGATGTGGGGTAACATACCCATCATCACCACCGTACCCGAGGACATCACCTCGGACAACATCGAGGAGTCGTACGAAACTTATTTTCCTCCGCAGAACACCGAGGCCGAGGCTTATGCCTACATTCTGAAGGACTTGGAAGATGCCCTGCTCCATGCCCCCGACGGCACGGACGACAAGACGCGGTTCAGCAAGGACGTGGCGCGCGCCCTGCTGGCGAAAGTATATGCCGAGAAACCCGTGCGCGATTACGGCAAGGTGGTGGAATACGTGGACCAGCTCACGGAACGTGGATACGAACTCTGCCCCGAATACGGTGACCTGTTCGAAATCGACGGGGCAGTGAAGGACGGCGGCACAGCCACCCCGAAGAAAAAGAACACCACCGAGTCCATTCTGGAAGTCCAGTATCCCGTAGGGTCGGGCAACTACGCCTCGTGGATGTACGGGCGTGCCTTAGAATACGAGGACTGGGATTACAGCTTCACGTGGGCGAAATGGATAACGCCCTCGCGGAGCCTCATATCCGCCTTTGATCGGGAGGGCGACACCAAGCGCAAGGAGCAGACAGTGGTGTATTACGCATGCAACTGGAGCAACTATTATCCGTCGGACAACTACGCCTTCATGTACAAGGTGCGTTCGGGATACAGCAACGTGTTCTTCCTCCGTTACGACGACTTGCTCTTGCTCAAGGCCGAGGCCTTGATGAACGGAGAAAGCCCCGATCTGGCAGGAGCGGCCGACATCATCGACCGTATCAGGGAACGGGCCGGCGTCGCCAGGCTGACGTCGGCCGAGCGCGGGAGCAAGGACGCCCTTTTCGAGGCCTACGTGAACGAACGCCGTCTCGAACTGGCCTGCGAGGGCGAGCGGTGGTACGACCTCGTGCGGCTGAATCTCGTGGAAGAGGCCATGGAAACCGCCCAGCGCACGGACAGCGGTCGCCTGCCCCTCTCGGTGCCTTACACGGCGAACTCGTACTTATTGCCCATACCGCAGGACGTGCTTGATACCAACCCCAACGTGGTGCAGAACCCGGGCTACTAATAACGAAACAAGGAAAAACGTCATGGAAAATATAAGAATGAACGTATTGACAATATTGGCCATCAGCGCGATGACCGCTTGTAGCGATGCCGACGACGGGACGAATAACGTCGTTCCGGGCGAACCGGCAACCGGCGACGTGAGAATAATGACGACGACATCCAACCGCGCCAAGGAGCTGAAGAGGTCGTGGATTGATTACAGCACGACGGACAACATGTCGCCTTCCTCCATTTATGTCCACCCCGACGAGAAGTTCCAGAGCATCGACGGGTTCGGGGCCGCCATAACCGGGTCGACGGCTTACAACCTGATGAAGATGTCGCCCGAGGAGAGGGGCAAGTTCCTCACGGAGACTTTCTCCACGAGCGAGGGCTACGGCATGAGCTACGTGCGAGTGCCGATAGGTTGTTCGGACTTCTCCCTGTCGGATTACACGTGTTGCGACAAGGAGGGGATAGAGAACTTCGCGCTTACCGACGAGGAAAACAAATACGTCATACCCGTGTTGAAGGAAATCCTGGCCATCAATCCGGGAGTGAAGATTGTCAGTGCGCCGTGGACTGCACCGCGGTGGATGAAGGTGCAAAGCTTGTTCTCCTCCTCCCCGTATGAGTCGTGGAAGGGCGGACAGCTCAACCCGGACTATTATCAGGACTACGCGACCTATTTCGTGAAGTGGATTCAGGCTTTCAAGGACGAGGGCATCGAGATTTATGCCGTGACGCCACAGAACGAGCCTCTGAACCGCGGCAACTCCGCCTCGATGTACATGGGTTGGGAAGAGGAGCGCGATTTCGTGAAGAACGCTCTGGGCCCCAAGTTCCGCGAGGCGGGCATCACCACCAAGATTTATGCCTACGACCACAACTACGACTATTCCGGCCTCAACTCCCAACAGAGTTATCCCACGAAGATATACGAAGATGCCGAGGCGGCGCAGTACTTCGCCGGCGCGGCCTACCACAACTACGGGGGAAACATGGACGAACTGCTCAACGTGCATGAGGCGAATCCCGAGAAGGAACTCGTGTTCACGGAATCCACCGCGGGCGACTGGAACGACGGGGCGAACCTGCAGGCGCGGTTGGTGGACGACATGGAACAGATAGCGCTCGGCCCAGTCAACCGCTGGTGCCGCGGCTCAGTGGTGTGGAACCTGATGCTCGATGCCCAGCGCGGGCCGAACCGCCCCGACGGGGGCGCGACCACGGCCTTCGGCGCGGTGGACATCGACGCGGGCTACAAGAACATCACGCGCAACTCGTTCTATTATATCATGGCCCACATGTCGGATGCGGCGAAGGCGGGCGCGGTGCGAATAGGCACGAGCGGCTTCACCGCCAGGGGGCTCACTTACGCCGCTTTCGCCAACCCCGACGGCACATACGGAATGGCGTTGAGCAACAGCACGTCGGAAGAAATCCGCTGCACCGTGGACGACGGCACGCATCATTTCACCGTGGGCGTGCCCGCCAACGGGATAATGTCGGTAAACTGGAACACCTTAACCTCTCAAGAATAGACAAATCATGAAACATGCTGGCATTTGGGCAACGCTGCTTGCCATGGGAACGGTGGCGGCGGCTTGCGACGACGAAGAGACAGGAGCGGGCAACCCCGTGATGAACGTCACGGGCAACTTGGAACAGGCGTACTTCGGCGACAGCCTGACGTTCACCGTGAAGGCCACGGACAACGAGGTGCCCCTTTCGACGATACACGCCGAGCTGTACTTCGGCGACGAGATGGTGAGCGAGAAGGTGATACGCACGAAGGTGAGCGGCGCGGACTACGTGGCAAAGATGCTCGTGCCATATTACGCGAACATCCCCGACGGGCGGGCCACGCTGCGGCTCACGCTTCAAAACATCAACTTCACCACCGTGGAGCAAATCTATCAGGTGCCGATATCCCATCCTGACTACCCGTCGCTGACGTTCCGGACGGAGGACGGCGAGGAATACGCGATGGAGAAGACGGGGGAGAACGAATACGCGGTCACGGGGAGCTTCGCGGCGGAGATGCGCGGCGTGATAGTGGCTCCGCCCTACGGCCCCAACGGCAACGAGATAGTGTTCGGCTACGAGGACAGTGCCATACGACCGGGTGGCGAGGGCGCGATACCGTTCTCTAACTCCACGCCGGGGCGTTACACGATATCGTTCAACACGTTCAGCTTCGAGGGCTCGCCGTTCATCGTGTTGTCGTTCAACGGCAACGTGTTCGAGGCGGACGGCGAGACGACCTCCTTCGTCGACATGAACTTGTCGCAGGGAGAGCGCATCGTGCCGGACGGCTTCCCGAACTTCGCGGACTGGTGGGTCAACCCTGACTACTTCGAGAAGAACGACGACGGTTCGCTTACGTTCACGGCCCGCGGCGGGGCTTACCACATCATCGCGGACTCGCGTTGGCAGTACTTCCGCGTGTACAAGACGGACGGCGGCGAACCGGCCACATTGAACGACGATGGCACCGGCGCGTTGTGGGTGATTGGCGAAGGCGTGGGTCATCCGTCGCTGTCGAACGCGGTGGGATGGACTACAGAGAACGCGATTTGCATGGCTCCCGTGGCCGAGAAGAAGTATCAGTTGACGTTGGTAGGCGGCAAGACCGTCTCCACGGACAACATCAATTTCAAGTTCTACGGGACGATGGGATGGGACAAAGAGCTTAAGGGCACCGCGGATTTGACCTCGCAGTCTGACCTCGTCGGCGTGGGAACGGGCGATGGCGGCCACGACGACGGAAACCTTTACCTGAAAACTGGCAAGTCGTTGCAGGCAAACGGCGTGTACGTATTCACGGTGGACTTCTCCCAAGGCCGGCACGAAGCCGTCTTGACCGTGGAATACAAGGGAGAACAAGCTTTCGAGGAAAAGCCCGTCTATCTGAACGGACAGAAGATGACGACATCCGACAACGTCCTTTATACCACGGCGATAGACCTCACGCAAGGGTCGAAGCTGGGGTTCAGCGGATTCACGGGGCTTGACGCTCTCTACTACGATCCCGATTACTTCCTCTTCGACGGGGAGGCGTTCGATGTCACCTTCCTGCCCGTGGATGGCCGTTACGCCGTGACCCTCGACAAGGCGAACGGCACGCTGAGCGCGAAGCGAGTGAACGCCGACGGCTCCGACATGACATTGCAGGACGACGGAAGCGGGGCGTTGTGGCTGATGGCATGGGGTCTGGGTTCTCCGTCGATGGACTTCCAGTTTGGCTTCGACCCCGGGAAAGCCTACTGCATGGCCGAGGTGCGCCCCGGAGTGTACCAGTTCACGGGCAAGGCAGGCCCCGAAAAGGGTTCGTCCACGGGCGACCGCTTCCGTGTGGATTATCTTTCGTTCAAGTTCTTCCACCAGAACGGATGGGGCGGAGAGTTCAAAGCCGACGCGTTCAGCATGACGGACGGCACGGAAGAGTTGCTCAAGGGGGACGATAACTTCGAACTGGCTGACGGTGTGACGCTTGAACAGGGAGCCACGTACCGCCTGACCGTCGACCTGAGTGCCGGCAAGGACAACGGCACAATCTCGATGGTGAAGATGTAACGTGGCGTGCGTGTCCCGCTTCGGCGGGCATGGCAACCGGACACGAATCATTTGACTTGGAAGGCGAGCGGCTTCGGGACTGCGCGTAGGCACGAAGCCCTCGCCTTCCGCTAAACAGACGAAATCATGAAGAACTTACTGCTTACAATCGCGCTGGCGTGTGCTCAGGCACTCGCCGCCCACCCGGACTCTTTGGTATATCTGGACGACGACAAGCCGCTGGAAGAGCGTGTGGAGGATGCCCTGCGCCGCATGACGCTGGGCGAGAAGATAAGGATTATCCACGCACAGTCGAAATTCAGTTCGCCGGGTGTCCCCCGTCTGGGCATCCCGGAACTGTGGTGCACGGACGGGCCGATGGGCGTGCGTCCCGAAGTACTATGGGACGAGTGGGATCAGGCCGGCTGGACTAACGACTCCTGCACGGCGTTCCCCTCCCTGACGGCACTGGCGGCCACTTGGAATCCGGACTTGTCCTTGCTGTATGGGAAAAGCTTGGGCGAGGAGGCACGCTACCGCAACAAGAACGTGCTTCTGGGGCCGGGCATCAACATCTACCGCACGCCGCTGAACGGCCGCAACTTTGAGTATATGGGCGAAGACCCGTGGCTCGTGTCGAGGATGGTGGTGCCTTACGTGCGCGGAGTGCAGGGCAACGGGGTGGCGGTATGCGTGAAGCATTTCGCGCTCAACAACAACGAGATAAACCGACACACGTCGAATCCCATAGTGGACGACCGCACTTTGTACGAAATCTACCTGCCGGCATTCAAGGCGGCGGCACGGGAAGGCGGGGCGTGGTCGTTCATGGGCGGATACAACCTTTTCCGGGGCGAGCACGCGAGCTACAACCCCGTTCTCATGAACGACATACTGAAAGGAGAGTGGAACTGGGACGGGGCGGTCATCTCGGATTGGGGTGCCGTACACGACACGCGCAGAGCCGTGTACGGCGGGCTGGACATGGAGTTCGGGTCGTGGACGGACGGGCTGACGGGCGGTGCTTCGGACGCATACGACAATTACTTTTTGGCGAAACCTTACTTGGAAGGCATCAGGAAAGGCGAATATGACGAGAAAGACCTTGACGACAAGGTGCGCCGCGTCCTGCGCCTTACGCTTCGGACGGCGATGGACAGGTCGCGTCCTTTCGGCTCGATGAATTCGGAAGCGCACGAGGAGGCTTGCAGGAAGATAGGCGAGGAAGGCGTGGTGTTGCTTCAGAACCGCGGAGGGTTGCTTCCGCTGAACCTCGCGGAGACGAAAAAGATTGTCGTGGTGGGCGAAAACGCGATTAAAATGATGACCGTAGGCGGAGGCTCGTCGTCGCTCAAGGCACGCTACGAGATAACTCCCCTCGAAGGCTTGAAGGCTCGCGCGGGCGATTCTGTCAGGATTACGTATTGCAGGGGTTACGTGGGCGACCCCACTGGCGAATACAATGGGGTGGTGACGGGGCAGGACTTGAATGACCCGCGTTCGCCGGAGGAACTTCGCGACGAGGCCTTGCGGGAGGCCGCGGGCGCGGACGTGGTGCTTTTCTTCGGCGGACTGAACAAGAGCGCACACCAGGACTGCGAGGACAGCGACCGCCTGACGATGGATCTCCCTTATGGGCAGAACGAGCTGATCGAAGCTCTCTCGTCGGTGAACCGCCGCCTCGTGGTCGTCAACATAAGCGGCACGGGCGTTTCGATGCCGTGGACGGACAAGGTGCCAGGTATTCTTCAGGCGTGGTACCTTGGCAATGAGACCGGCAACACGCTGGCGGCAGTCCTCTTCGGGGATGTGAACCCGAGCGGCAAACTGCCGTTCACTTATTACGCCTCCCTCGACCAGTGCGGCGCCCACAAACTGGGAGAGTATCCCGGACGCAAATCCGCGGACGCGGAAGGCAACGAGGTCTGGGACATGAATTACAACGAGGGCATCTACGTGGGGTACCGTTTCACGGAACGTAACAAGCTGAAGCCGAGTTTCGCGTTCGGACACGGGTTAAGCTACACGAGCTTTGCCTACGGCAAGGCATCGATAGACCGCCGGGAGGGAAACACCGGCGACGTGTTCACGGTAAAAGTGCCTGTGAAGAACACCGGCAAGCGCAAGGGAAAGGAAGTGGTGGAGCTGTATGTGTCGGCTCCGGGAGTCGCGATAGACCGTCCCGTGAAGGAACTGAAAGGATTCCGCAAGGTGGAGGTTGGGCCGGGCGAGACCGTCGAGGTGTCGATTGGCGTGCACGCCTCCGACCTCGGATATTTCGACGCGGCACGCCACGAGTGGGTGGTGGAGCCGGGCGAATACGAGGCACTGGTAGGTTCTTCGTCGGCAGACATCCGCTCGCGCATCCGTTTCAGTATCAGGTGACCCCCCGAAAGCGGAGGGCACGCACGGTCTCCGCTTTCAGGGACGCTGACTTCCCCGTTGTCCGCATACGCGGCATCGCCTTCGACGGAGGGCGGAACACTTTCCCCCGTTTTGCGGCTCGGTCGGGAATAATCGCCCGGAACGAGACTCCGGCAAAGGGTTATGCTATGGGTCGTGTGGATTTTTCGACTGCGTTTTGTTGAGGGGGAGCGCGGATTGGGCGTAGTCGTGATGTGCGAATATGCAAGGCCTTTCTCGCTTCTCGGTGAGAAAGGCTTATTTTTTAGCGGATTGTAAAGCGAAGATATATAGAAATGACTGGTTGTTTATCTTTGATGCGACCTTGCGGGACGGAGAGCAAGTTCCCGGTTGCCAGTTGAACATAATGGAGAAGATCCAGATGGTACGCCAGTTGGAAGCTCTTGGAATGGACGTGATAGAAGCCGATGCTTGACACGAACCAACGATAGTGCGGACGATGAATCCGTGTCCCCGTTGAAGTCTTCCGGATGGTACTTGATGACACCGTTTTTTCCTGCAAGCCCAGTGGACGGTTTAGAGAAACTTCCTGACCAAAGAGACGGAGCCGATGTGGCGCATGAACTTGTCCACGATGTTGCAGAGTGGGAAATCCCCTAATTGCAGACTCCGAGTTACAGAAGGAATATTACAGCGGCAAGGGAAAGGAGCATACGGCAGAAAAATCAGCCACGCGTCGCGCCATGGCAACATCGGACTTTTGTCCGCGTGGATTTTCCGGTTTCCGTCGTGTTTCCCCATCCCGCGTTTTCGTGCCGCAATGTTGTCGAAATGTGGGTTTTCGTTACGGAATCACATACAAACGCACCTCTTTCCTCGCTTTTCGAGCGAAATATTTTGTTTTTAGACATTTCTTTACGACATTTGCACCCGTTAGGTAGAAAGAATGCGCAACAATCGAATAAAAGCTACTGAAAATATGGCTGACAGGTTAGAGGTAAAAGAGATAGACCAAGTGGTAGTCCGTTTCTCCGGCGACTCCGGCGACGGGATGCAGCTGGCGGGGAACATCTTCTCCGCCGTCTCGGCAACGGTGGGGAACGACATCTGCACGTTTCCCGACTTCCCCGCCGACATCCGTGCCCCACAGGGGTCGCTGACGGGGGTCTCCGGCTTTCAGGTACACGTCGGCGCAGGGCGCGTGTACACGCCGGGCGACAAGTGCGATGTGCTGGTAGCGATGAACGCGGCAGCACTGAAGACCCAATACAAGTACGCGAAACCCACGGCGTGCATCATCATTGACACCGACTGCTTCCAAGCCGCCGACTTGCGGAAAGCCACTTTCGAGACGGACGACCCGATAAGGGAGCTGGACATCAGGAACGACGTGATAGCGGCTCCCGTCACGCGCATGGTCAAGGACTGCCTGGCGGGGTCGGGCATGACAGGCAAGGACGTACTGAAATGCCGTAATATGTTCGCGCTCGGTCTGGTGTGCTGGTTGTTCAACCGCGACTTGGAGACGGCGTTCAATATGTTGCGCGAGAAATTCGCCCGGAAGCCCGCCGTGGCGGAAGCCAACATAAAGGTCGCACAAGCCGGGTACGACTACGGGGCAAACACACACGCTTCCGCGACCCACACTTACAAGGTGGAAACCAAGGCGAAGAAGCCCGGCAAGTATATGGACATCACGGGCAACAAAGCCACCGCATACGGGTTCATCGCAGCGGCGGAGAAAGCCGGCAAGCGGCTATTTCTCGGGTCGTACCCCATCACACCGGCTACCGACGTGTTGCACGAGTTGTCCAAGCACAAGAGCTTGGGCGTGGTCACGGTGCAGTGCGAGGACGAGATAGCGGGTTGTGCCTCTTCCGTAGGGGCTTCCTTTGCCGGTGCGCTGGCCGTGACTTCCACTTCGGGGCCGGGTTTGTGCCTAAAGTCAGAAGCCATGAACCTGGCCGTGATTACAGAGTTGCCCTTAGTGGTACTTGACGTGCAGCGCGGCGGCCCGTCCACCGGCCTTCCCACGAAAAGCGAGCAGACAGACTTGTTGCAGGCTCTCTTCGGGCGCAACGGGGAGTCGCCCATGCCGGTAATCGCCGCCACCTCGCCCACGAATTGCTTCGACGCGGCCTATGAAGCCTCGAAGATGGCCTTGGAACACATGACCCCCGTGGTGTTGCTCACCGACGCTTTCGTGGCCAACGGCTCCGGTGCTTTCAGGTTGCCGGACTTGGACGACTATCCGGACATCCGTCCCCCCTACGTCACGCAGGAAATGGCAGGGAATTACACGCCGTACAAGCGCGACCCGGAGACGCAGGTGCGCTATTGGGCCATTCCCGGACAAGAGGGATTCATGCACATCCTCGGCGGGTTGGAGAAAGACGGCGAGACGGGTGCCATCAGCACCGACCCCGAGAACCACGACGCGATGTGTCGGTTGCGGGCGGAAAAAGTGGCAAAAATCCCCGTGCCCGACGTAGAGGTGGAAGGGTGCGCCGCCGACGCGGAATTGTTGATAGTGGGCTTCGGAGGAACCTACGGCCACTTGCGTTCGGCCATGGACGAGATGGCCGCTTCGGGCATGAAAGTGGCTCTGGCTCATTTCTCCCACCTCAACCCTTTGCCGGCCAACACGGCGGAAGTGCTGAGGCGGTACAAGAAGGTAGTCGTGGCCGAACAGAACTTGGGACAGTTCGCGGCGTACCTGCGCATGAAGGTGGACGGCTTCGTGCCGCACCGCTTCAATCAGGTGAAAGGGCAACCTTTCGTTGTGGGCGAACTGGTGGCGGCCTTTACGGCGATTTACGGAGAATAGCGGAGAATAAAGAAGAACGAAAGGGAAAATGAGCGAATATACAGCAAAAGACTACAAGAAGGGACTGCCGCGCTGGTGTCCCGGATGCGGAGACCATTTCTTCCTGGCTTCCTTGCACAAGGCCATGGCCGAAATAGGAGTTCCGCCCCACGAAACGGCGGTGATTTCGGGCATTGGATGCTCCAGCCGCCTGCCTTATTATATGAATACGTATGCCATGCAGACGATACACGGCCGCGCGGCCGCCATCGCCACCGGCCTCAAGGTGGCCAACCCGGACATTACCGTATGGCAGATTTCGGGCGACGGCGACGGACTGGCCATCGGGGGCAACCACTTCATCCACGCCGTCCGCCGCAACGTGGACATCAACATGATACTTCTGAACAACCGCATCTACGGCCTCACGAAAGGGCAGTATTCCCCGACTTCTCCGAGGGGTTTCGTCAGCAAGTCGTCCCCTTACGGGACGGTGGAAGACCCGTTCAACCCGGCAGAGCTATGCTTCGGGGCGCGAGGCCGCTTCTTCGCCCGCGCCGCGGCAACAGATGCCGCAGGGACGGTGGAAGTACTGAAAGCGGCATACGTCCACAAGGGAACTTCCGTGTGCGAGATATTGCAGAACTGCGTGATATTCAACGACGGGACGCACGAGTCCGTTTACAGCAAGGACGGACGCGCCAAGCATACCATCCGCCTGAAACACGGGCGGCCGATGCTGTTCGGCGAGAACGACGAGTTCGGACTGGTGCAGGAAGGTTTCGGACTGAAAGTCGTGAGATTGGGAGAGAGCGGCGTGACGGAAAAGGACATCCTCGTGCACGACGCGCATTGCCCCGACTCCACGCTACACTTGAAGCTGGCTTTGATGGAGGGACCCGACTTCCCGGTGGCGTTGGGCGTGATACGCGATGTCGAGGCTCCGACTTACGACGAGGCAGTCAACCGTCAGATAAAAGAGGTGAAAGCGAAGAAGCCATACCACAACTTCAAGGAACTTCTATACACGAACGACATCTGGGAGGTGAAAGAATAATTATTCCCCGTATCACGACATGGAATGCAACGACTTGCGTCCTCCGTCTGTCGGAAAGGGGAAAGCCCCGGAGGCACGCCCGCACGGCGCGAACCTTCCGCTCGTCGCCCGCTGGGGAATGGTGCCTGTTCCGCCGTGGACGGGAGGGGGCTTGACATATCCCGCGTTAAGCCATGCTTTCCCGCGCGTTCACAGTTTCATGCCGTAGGCCAGGTCGCCCGCGTCGCCGAGTCCCGGCACGATGTACATGTGGTCGTTCAGTTCCGGGTCAATGGCACCGCACCACAGGGTGTAGTCTGTGTCCTTGAAAGCCTCCGCCAAGTAGTCCACGCCCTTGCGGGCGGCTATCGCGCAGCACAGATGCACTTTTTGGGGTATGCCCTTTGTCTCTAAGGCTTTCAATCCCAACTCCATACTACCTCCCGTAGCGAGCATGGGGTCAGCCACGACGAGCGTCTTGCCGTCCAAACTTGTGGAGGCGAGGTATTCGATGTGTATGCCCACTTCGTGGCATTCCTTGTCCTTGTAAAATCGGTAGGCAGACACGAATGCATTTTCGGCCTCGTCGAACACGTTCAGAAAGCCTTGGTGGAAAGGCAGTCCGGCGCGGAAGATGGTGCCGAGGACGACGAGGTCGTCATACAACGCTGTGGGAGCGATGCCCAGCGGAGTCTGCACGTCTTTCACGGAGTAATGCAACGTCTTGCTGATTTCGTAGGCCATCACCTCCCCTATCCTTTCGAGGTTGCGGCGGAACCGCGCCCGGTCTGCCTGCACGCGCACGTTCCGGAGTTCCGACATGAATTTGTTGACCACAGACTGTCGCTCTGCGAAATTAATCACTTTCATAATATGGCAGGTTAAGACACACTCGGATGCAAAAGTAACAAAAACTTCTCGGAAATGTAAGCACCGGTTGGCAAATCCGCCGCCGTTTCTTCCGTTTTGCGAAATTTAACGGAAGAATGCTTCCGAAACAGGAAAAAAAACAAGGCGGGAGTTTCGTGTGCGAGCTTTTCTTCGTAATTTTGTCGGTGAAAAGAAGTCGTTTCGCGGAGGATGGATTTCTAAACACATATATTATATAGGAAATGGCAAAGTTGGATTTGAGTAAGTATGGTATTACGGGTGTTGTGGAGGTTCTCCACAATCCGTCGTACGACGAGATGTTCCGGGAAGAAACCAAGCCGAGCCTGGAAGGTTACGAGAAAGGACGGGTGACGGAACTGGGCGCGGTGAACGTGATGACGGGCATTTATACCGGCCGTTCCCCCAAGGACAAGTTTATCGTGAAAGATGCCACGTCGGAGAACACCGTGTGGTGGACTTCGGACGAATATAAGAACGACAACAAGCCGGTGACACCGGAGACGTGGGCGGTGTTGAAAGACTTGGCCGTGAAGGAACTTTCGAACAAGAAGCTGTACGTGGTGGACGGCTTCTGCGGGGCAAACAAGGCAACCTGCCTGAAGGTGCGCTTCATCATGGAAGTCGCGTGGCAAGCTCACTTCGTGACGAATATGTTCATCCGCGCTACGGAAGAGGATTTGAAGGACTTTGAGCCGGACTTCGTGGTCTATAACGCCTCGAAAGCCAAGGTGGAGAACTACAAGGAGCTGGGTCTGAACTCCGAGACGGCGGTGGTGTTCAACCTGACATCAAGGGAACAGGTCATCATCAACACATGGTACGGAGGCGAGATGAAGAAAGGCATGTTCTCCATGATGAACTATTTCAACCCGTTGCGCGGCATCGCCTCGATGCACTGCTCGGCAAACACGAGCATGGACGGAAAGAGTTCCGCCATCTTCTTCGGATTGTCCGGCACGGGCAAGACAACGTTGTCCACCGACCCGAAGCGCAAATTGATTGGCGACGATGAACATGGCTGGGACGACGAGGGCGTATTCAACTACGAAGGCGGTTGCTATGCCAAGGTAATCAATCTGGACAAGGAGTCGGAACCTGACATCTACAACGCCATCAAGCGCGATGCCTTGCTGGAGAACGTGACTGTGGACGCGGAGGGCAAGATTGACTTCGCGGACAAAAGCGTGACGGAGAACACGCGCGTGTCTTATCCCATCTGCCACATAGAGAACATCGTGAAGCCGATTTCCAAGGGACCGCACGCGAAGCAGGTAATCTTCCTGTCGGCAGATGCCTTCGGTGTGTTGCCCCCCGTTTCCATCCTGAACGACCGTCAGGCGCAATACTACTTCCTGTCGGGTTTCACGGCGAAGCTGGCGGGCACGGAACGCGGCATCACGGAACCTACCCCGACGTTCTCCGCTTGTTTCGGTGCAGCTTTCCTGAGCCTACACCCCACGAAATACGCCGAGGAACTCGTAAAGATGATGAACAAGGCGGGCGCGAAGGCTTACCTTGTGAACACAGGCTGGAACGGCACGGGCAAGCGCATTTCCATCCGTGACACGCGCGGCATCATCGATGCCATTCTGGATGGCTCCATCGACAATGCGCCCACGAAGACCATCCCTTACTTCGATTTCGTTGTTCCGACGGAATTGCCGGGAGTGGATTCTAAGATTCTTGACCCGCGCGACACGTATGCCGATGCCGGGGAGTGGACGAAGAAGGCGGAGGATTTGGCTTCGCGCTTCATCAAGAACTTTGCGAAATTCACGGGTAATGAGGCGGGGAAAGCTTTGGTTCCCGCCGGTCCGAAATTGTGATTCTGCAACAGTGACATGGACGGGAAAGCCCCTCCGGTTTTCGTCCGGAGGGGCTTTCCCGTTTCTCCGTAACCATTTGAGTCTAATGGAAGGTATGCGATAGCGGCACTTTTCATTGGACGAACGTGGGAATGGCATCAAGCGGTGATTGGTTGTTTTTCCAAGCCGGATGGATTGCATGGAAAGCATCGGTTTCAGCATCCGAGCGGAAACAACCGGAGATTTTCCGTTTGACTTTGTCTTTCAAGAAGCCGCCGAACCGATATTCGAAAATCTGCCACGTCCCGGCACCTCTGAATACGAGTGCAGACATACAGTCCACGATTGGTTTAGTCTACTTTTGCAATAACAGCCGAACTCGCCAAAGCCGATGATTTGGAGATCCTTTGATGAGGCATCCGATTAAGGCGATATCCGGCAAGTCGTGGTCACATACGCGACAACATTGCGCTTGCACGTTTTCCGTCCCGTCAGGGATTGTCTGATTGGATTTTGAAGAAATTCGGATGGATATTGGAGTTCGTAATCAGACCTGATGAGGTGTC
>CAZGBV010000007.1:30234-36000 GCA_964523985.1 uncultured Paraprevotella sp. | reverse complement strand
TCCGGAAATTTTTCGCGGCACAAAATCGCGGCATTTTGGTTAAGGGACGTGAAAAACGAGGCCGAATTGCAAAAATATGTATCCGGAACCGTCCGAAACTCTCTCTATTCGGAGCTTTTTGAATCAAGTGCCGGTTAGGAAAATCTCCTCTTTTCCAACAAAAAGACAGCAAGACCAACGTTCTGGCGACAGTATGACATTCCGCACGAGGAACGGGGACGGCCTCCGGCCGGCCTGATTCCTGCCGGACGAGGCTTGCGCCGCCGGGAGACTTTCCGCCCGGATGCCGTCCCCGACAGATACTCGCCGGAGCCTTTGCGAGGCCGTCCTTGGCAACGGAAGCTATGGAACCAGCTTTTTCAGCCAGTATGCGGCCTTTTCCTCGATTTCCGCTTGTTGCTTTTCCAGACTTCGGATGATGCCGCATCCCTGCGCGGTGCTTCGCACGGCCCGTGCGTCGGCGGCGGCAGTCTCTTCGTCCCCGTCGATGCCGAAACCGGCCAAAGCGTCCGGAGAGACATCTTTCCGGGCATCGGCCACGGTGAGCCGGTTGAGCGTCGCGGCGGCGGCCTCCCATTTCCTGATGACGGGCAGGCAGAGCGACGCGACGAAGTTCCCCTCGCGGGCATCGGGGTATATCTCGTGCAGGAGGTTCCATGTCCAGGCCCAAGCGAACTCGTCGTACCGTTCATGCACGAGCCTCAGCCGTTCCTCCAGTCCGTCCAAACGGTCTATCCGGCCGGAGGCGACATCGCCCACGATGCCGTCGATTTCGCTCATGGGAGCCAGCATGCCGCCGATGTCGCCCCAGCGGCTGCCGCACGTCGCACGCGGGCGCAGCGCGGCACGCAACCCTGCCGGGGGCGTGTTCTCATGAGCCTCCAGCCGGCGCAACAGCTGTTCGCCCAAGTAGCGGTCCGAGGCCATCCCGTACCACGCCATCCCTTGCCTTGCCGATATCTCTTTGAGCCGCAACCCTTTCCAAGGGATTTCCCCGGCTTCTCCCTTGAAGCGTCCGGCCAGTTCTTCCAACGAAGCCCGCGCCCGGAACACCCTCTCCATCGTGTAGGGGGAGAACGCCTCGAAGGAGACCAGATCTGTCCGGGGCGACAGGGACGGGCGGCCGTCGCGCACGGGCCATTTCGCGATGTCGCGCCACGTCCCCACGCCGCGCAGGGCGATGCCGGGAATCACGTACCGGGCCGAACCCCGTTCCACGAGGTAAGAGAACGGCCATTCGGCGGTGTTCGTACCGGAGGCGCAATGCCCCATGACCAGCGAGAACGCGCCTATGTGCGCGGGCCATGCGATGTGGCTCCCCGAGGCGGTCTTGCACCCACGTTCCAGCACGCCGTGGTGAATCGGGCCGAGCTTGTAGGCGTGGTTGCTCTGATTCGTGCCCGAACCGGCGTTCATGAACGAGAACATGCCGCCTATCAGCAACGTGGACTTGTGGTGGGTCACCGTATAAGGGCCGGCCAGTATGGCGCACGCCTCGCCCCGTTCCGCCCGGCAGTTGCAGGCGAAATAGGAGTCCGCGGCGGAAAACCCGCACCCGACGACGGATGCCTGTCCCACGTGGCAACGGTCGAGCGTGGCACCGCCCCCGACGCGGCTGCCTGCCTGCAGGATGAAGTCGCGGGCCGTCACCAAGTCGCCCACAAAGGTGGGAGCGTCCGGACGGCTGCATACCGTGCCGTTTTCCAGCCGCACCGCCCCTTCCAGCCGGCTACAAGACCCGATTTCCACGTCGCGTATCAGGCCGCAGCGAACTATCCGCGCGTTTTCGCCTATCGACCCGCGGTCGCGCTTCCGGCCACGGGCGTAGTCGGAGGCCAACTTGCGGAGGTTTCGCGTGAAGTCCGCGTCGTGGCGGTACATGGCCTGCATGTACGCCTCCTGCGAGGAAAGCCGGTCGTGGATGACGATGTCCCGCCCTCCGCCCTCGCTCATGACGTGAAGTTCCGTGCCGTTGCCGAAGGCGGACGGGCCGTCCATGGCAATGGTGTCCGTGTGGAGGATGACGCATCCGGGGGCGATGTCGTAGCGGGCGATGTACCCGTCCACATGGGCTATCAGGCAGTCGTCGCCCACGCGGACATCGTGCAGCGTGGCGTGGCGGATGCCCGTGTGGAGCGTTATCCCGCCCGGCAACGCGACGCTTTTCCGGAACCGTCCTATGCGGTTGGGGCCGGAAAAGTGCACGTGCGCGAGATAACCGAGGTCGATGTCCGGATGCACTTCAACCACTTGCCAGTCTCCGGCCGTGCAGCCTTGGCGTTCCAAACGGCGAATCTCGTCACGGGTCAGCCGCCGGTATCGGGCGGCTTCGGCGGCATCCGGCATTTCAGTGCCGGTATGGGACTTGGAGTTCATGTCTTTTTCGATGTCGGTTCTTGCAGGTTTGCGAGTGCGGGCGCAAAGGGACGACCTTGATTTTCCGCCGCCTTCCGCCCCGCGTACCTTTGCCGTGCCGTGACGAGAAGCCTGCCGCGCAAGTCCATGCGTCCCTCCTGCGCGGCCGGTTCCCGCCGGACGAGCGGGATGCCCCCGCTTCGTCAGAGGAAAGACGGCAGGTTGTAAAGCCTCGTGTTATGGCTCGCCTTGATTAATATGTAACACCCTTTGGGTTTCTTGGCCGACAAGGCCTTCTTCACCTGGTCCACGTTGTCGAACGTGCGGAAGGGATGGTGCGCCGCCTTGAACTTCGCCCCCACCAGCCACACGTGTTCGAAGCCGGACTCCACCAGCAAGTCCGCGATGGCCTGATGGGCTTTCCAACTGCCGGCTCCCAGCTCTCCCATGTCGCCGAGTATGAGCATCTTCCGTTCCACTTTCATGTCGCGGAAATTCTCTATGGCGGCTCTCATGCTGGTGGGATTGGCGTTGTAAGCGTCCACCAAGAGCTTGTTGTCGTCGGTCTCCACGAACTGCGAGCGGGCATCCTTGGGCTCGTATGCGGCCAACGCGCCGTTAATCGCGTCCGTCTCCACCCCGAAAGTGCGCCCTATCGTGACGGCGGCCAGCAAATTCTTCAGGTTATAAGCTCCTATCAGCCCGGTCTGCACCTCTTGCCATCCCCCTCCGGCGGGCCGCCACCGGAATTTCAGGAAAGGCCTACTTTCGAGAACCTCTCCCTCCACGCTCAGCACTTCGCCGCAGGGACTTCCGTAACGTATCTGGTGCAAGCCGGCGGCCATGCGCTTCAAGTCCTCGCTGTCGTTGTCGACGAACACCGTGCCGTGCTTGGCGCGCAGATAGTCGTAAAGCTCCCCTTTCGCACGCATGACACCCTTGAAAGAGCCAAACCCCTCCAGATGCGCCACGCCCACGTTGGTGACCAGCCCGAAGTCGGGGTCGGCCATTTCGGCCAAGGCCTTGATTTCCCCGGGATGGTTGGCACCGGTTTCTATGACGGCGATGGTATGCTCCGGCCTCAACCCCAGCAAGGTCTTCGGCACGCCGATGTGGTTGTTCAGGTTCCCTTGCGTGAAGAGCACGTCGTGCTTCCGGGAAAGCACCGCCGCGGTGAGTTCCTTGGTCGTGGTCTTCCCGTTGGTGCCGGTCACCTGGATGACGGGGATTTTGGACTGCTCCCGGTGATGGCGAGCCAGACGTTGCAATGCCTTCAGCGCGTCGTCCGCCACGACGTAACGCCCGTCCCCGGGCACCGCATACGCGGCCTCGTCCACCACCGCGTAGGCACATCCCCGCTCCAAGGCCTGCGCGGCGAAAGCGTTCCCGTCGAAAGAGTTCCCCCTCAGCGCGAAAAACAAGTCCCCCCGCGAACACTTCCGGCTGTCGGTGCTCACCGCCGGGCACTGCTTATAAATTTCATAAAGTCGCTCAATCTCCATCGTTCTGCATTTTCCCTACAAAGGTAGTGCAAATCGGGAGCAAAACATCGATTTTCCTTGAAATATTTTGCCGGGACGCGGCTCCCGTCCGCATAAATGTAACCGGAAAGCACGGGAAACCGGATAATTCTGCGTACATTTGCAACGGGTTATTGCGGAAATGGAAAGGAACACGGAACTCACCATAAGGGTCAACGGGAAGCTCATGGACTTCTCCACGCCGAAAGTCATGGGCATCTTGAACGTCACGCCCGACTCCTTTTATGCCGGAAGCCGCACGGAAAGCGCGGCTGACATCGCCCGGCGCGTGGAGCAAATAATCACGGAGGGGGCGGACATCATCGACGTGGGCGGCTGTTCCACGCGGCCCGGCGCGGAAAGCGTCAGCCGGGAGGAGGAAATGGCGCGTCTGCGGAGAGGCCTCGAAATCATCCGGAAAGTGGCTCCCGATGCCGTCGTTTCTGTGGACACCTTCCGGGCAGACGCGGCCGCCATGTGCGTGGAAGAATACGGCGCGGCTCTCGTCAACGACGTTTCGGGCGGACAGGCGGACGCGCGGATGTTCGACACGGCGGCGCGGCTGAACGTCCCTTACGTCCTGACGCACATGCAGGACGCGCGGCGGCACATACACGACGGCGCGCCCGCCAAAAATGCGCCGGGCGACGGAGGCGAGGGGACGACGGGGGATTGCCGGACCGGCACCGGGATGGTTCAAGTCATGCAATACTTCGCCCTCAGGGTGCAGGACTTGCACGGGCGGGGCGTGAAGGACATCATCATAGACCCGGGGTTCGGGTTCGGAAAGACCCTGAACGGCAACTACGTACTGCTCAAGCATCTGGAAGACTTCAAGCTATTCGGGCTACCCGTGCTGGCGGGCATTTCACGCAAGTCGATGATTTACAAGTTGCTCGGCGGAACGCCCGAAGAGGCGTCGGACGGGACTAACGTGCTGAACGCCATCGCCCTGACCAAGGGAGCCGACATCCTGCGCGTGCACGACGTGAAGGCTTGCGTGGAAGCCGTGAGGATATTCAACAAGATGAACGAACAGGAGTAAAAAGACATTTCCATGCCATTAGAATTCGGGCTGAAGGACTTTATCGACATCTTCCTCGTGGCGCTGGCACTGTATTACTGCTACAAAGTAATGAAGGAGTCGCGCTCGTTGAACGTGTTCTTCGGCGTGCTGATTTTCATCGTGTTCTGGTTGTTCGTCTCCCAGATACTGGAGATGAAACTTTTGGGTTCCATACTCGACAAACTGGTAAGCGTCGGCACGCTGGCACTGATAATACTCTTCCAGGAGGAAATCCGCAATTTCTTCTTCACCATCGGCACGCACCGCCAAGTGGAAAGCCTCCTCAAAATCTTCCACCGCGACAAGAAAGACGGCAAAAAGACGAACAGGGACGACATCATGCCCGTGGTGATGGCGTGCATGAGCATGAGCAAGCAAAAGGTGGGGGCACTAATCGTCATCGAGCGCAACCTGCCTCTCAACGACATCATGCGTTCCGGGGAAATCATCGACGCCAACATCAACCAACGGCTCATCGAGAACATATTCTTCAAGAACAGTCCGTTGCACGACGGCGCGATGGTCATCAGCAAGAAACGCGTCAAGGCCGCCGGATGCATCCTGCCCGTGTCGCACAGCATGGACATCCCCAAGGAACTGGGCCTGCGCCACCGCGCCGCCAAGGGCATCTCGCAGGAAACCGACGCGCTGGCGGTCATCGTTTCCGAAGAGACGGGCAATATCTCCGTGGCCTACAAGGACAGGTTCCACCTGCGCCTGTCGGCTGAGGAGCTGGAGCGTTTCCTCACGGAATACGGGCCGTAGCCGCCTCTGCCGCCGTCACGCCGGAAACATCCGGCTCCCGCACGGGCGCACGCGCCGCGG
>CAZGBV010000007.1:0-30134 GCA_964523985.1 uncultured Paraprevotella sp. | reverse complement strand
CGCGGGAAGACGCGGGAAGACGCAGGCGCGTAGCATCGGCTCCCGCCCCGACGGGGCTCGGCCGCGCTTCCGTCCGCGTCACTTTCCCAACGCTTCGAGCTTCGGCTTGATGTCCGCACTGCTCGGCCGCGGCGCGCCATACTCAAGCAACTTCCCCTCGCGGTCGTAAATCAGGAAAAACGGGATGCCCCTGACCCTCAACGCTTTTGCCAATAATCCGCCTCTGTCCACGAGCAGGTTTCCTTTCAGGGAAAGCTCGCCTACCTTGCGTTTCCACGCCGCCTCGTCTTCGTCCAAGGAGATGGAAAGGAACACGACATCCTTGTTTTCCAGTTCCGCCTCCAGCCGCTTGAGGACGGGTATCTCCCTGATGCAAGGGACGCACCACGATGCCCACAAGTCGACATAGACGTACTTGCCGCGGTAACGGGCGAAATCTACTTCGCGCCCGTCCAGGTCGAAAAGAGTGGCCTGCCCGGGAAACGGGCTTCCGGGGATGGAGACCTTGCGGGTGCGGAACTCTTCGAGATAACGGGCATCGAGGCCGTGCTTCCGGGTCAGGGCGGCCAACTCGGACAGTCCTTCCTCATAGCGGGCGGCGTAGGGGAAATCATTCACGTACTGCGTCAGCAACCGGTCTATGGCCGCCTGCCGCACCTGCTCGTTCCCGAACCGGGCCTTGACCGCACCGATACGCTCGTCCAGACTGCCGTCGGGCAAGGAGGCGAGCACCATGCGCGACACTTGCGGCCGGAAGGCGGCGGAGAGATCGCAGTCGGCGGGCGCACAAAGTTCCCCGATACGGGAGGCTTCGCCCAACCCTATGGCGGCGGGGTCGCGCCCCGTGCTGAAACGAAGTCCCTCAATGGCCTCGTATGTGGCGGTAGCCGCCCACAGCCGTAGGTAACAGGCCGCGACGGGCGATGCCCCGTACCGGGAAATGATGCTGTCGGCCGCCGGGAGCAAACTCGTCACCTCCCAGTCCAGCGCGGCATCCTCCATGTTCTTCCCGTCAGTCCAAAGTCTCCTCAACGTCGCGGCATGGAAAGAGTTGAAAGCCGCCAAGGCTTCCGTGTCCGCGCCGCCGTCGGCCACCCGCGGGTTCCCTTCCTCGTCGAAAGCCAGGGAAAAGTAGGCCTTCCCGTCTTTTTCGGCGACGGCCACAGGCAGGAATGACTGGCTGCGGTCGCGCACGGCCACGATGCGGTAGATGCCCCATGGCGACACTTCGCACTCGCCGCGGAACTTTCCGCCGACCACGTGAAGCGTGTCGGCCTCTTGGCCGTCGGCTCCCGTGACGGGTACGATGAAGAGCGACAGCCGCCCCTCGGGAACGCCGCCCGCCAGAATACCCTCCACGACCATGCGCCGGGCGCACAGCGAGCAACAAACCGCCGTTGCCGCAAGCAGGGAGAAAATCCTTTTCATTGTATGCTGGGTTTATGGATGAGGCCTTTGATGCGGTCGGCGCACCCCTTATAAGCGGCCTTGGCTTTCACTCCCGCCGAATTGTCGGTGCGCACGTCGCGGCAATCATAAACGTAGAAATTGCCCCTCCCCGATGTCTTGTCATAGGTGGCGACATAGAGTTCGTCCGTCTCAAGGTTCGTGTCCATGTAGGTGACTTCCTCGTCAGAATCAAACCGTATGGCATATTGGTTCTTGTCGGGAAGGGCGAAGCCCGTGCTCGTCGGAACGAAGGCATACACGCAGTTGCCGACGTGATAGTAATAACGTTGGTTCGTGACGGTGGGGACGAAACGCTCGTTCCGGCCCGGCACGGCCGTGTCGTCGGTGGGCGCGAAGTCCTGCGGCGTGAAGTGTTCGGGATTCAGCTCGCTGTAGTCGGAAGTGTCCGTCCACAGCTGGACTGTCCCCTCCGCCTTGTCCCGCGAAAGCACGTAGATGGGGGTCATGTAGGTTGCCGGGTCGGGCTCGAAGCCGTAGAACGCGGTGATGAGTTCGTCGCCCTCGTTCAGGAAGTTGTCCACTCCCGGGAAGTTGCCGGTGGACGGGAAGCACGTGCCGACCCCGTAGGCGTTGAACACGGCCACCTCGTTGCGGGCGTAGTTGGGGAAGATGGTGAACAACGTCGGGGATCCCCACGAAGAATATTGGCAGAGGATGAAGTCGTCAGCCTCGCAAGTTGAGAAATACTGGTATTCGAATGTGAACATATAGGTGAGGTTGACGTGCGCGAACTTCCTCATGTCGCGGTCGTAGGCCCACGGCGTGTAGGAGTCGGGCATGAAGTCGGTCGCCCTGAACCCCGGGTACAAGTCGTCGTACTTCATGTCCACGATGATGGTGAAGTTGTTGGGATCCAAAACGTAGCAATGCTCGTCGGTGGACACCAGCAGCCGTTTGAGCTCTTGGGGCCAGGTGACTGTGCCCAGCACGGCTCCCACGAGTCCGTCCTCCGAGACACCCTCGTTCATGGTCTCCATGCTGTGTTCTATTATGACCGGCTCCCGTCCCGCCGCCACCTCCTCGGGCGTGAGGGTCTTGATGAATGCCAGGTTGCCACGTCCGTCCTCGCCGACAGAAGAGAGGAGATAGCCCTCCTCGAAAGTGCGGTTCACGTCGACTCTATAGTCTACCGCCCGCCCCACTTTTCCGTCCGTGACCGTGAAGTGCACATAGTAACTGCCGCCCTCGGTGAACCTGTAGTTGAAGTTGCGCTCCGTGCTGACTTCTTGCAGTTCCCCCGGCACGCCGTTCGCATAGGTGCCCACTTTCCAGCTGAACCGCAACTCGCCGTTTACCGAATCGGAGTACGTGATTTTGGGTTCTATCACGCAGTCCCTTCCCAAGTCGATGTTTATCTCCCGCATTTCATCCTCGCCAGCTCCTTCGACGTACAGCGAGGGGACGTATCCGCCGCCCTCGCCGCTGTCGTCGGAAACGCACGACGCGCCGCACAGCGACAGCAGGAGCCCCAGTGCCCCTGCGGAGAATATTCCATGTTTTCCCATTGTTTCCTGTTTTTTTAAGTTTCTTGCTTTGTCGTCAGTTCACCGTCGGCACTTTCTGCCACACGAAGCCCTCGATGTCCTTGGTGTCGTTGTACATCGGGATGGTGACATATTTGGCGAGGAAGGCTCCATACATGTCGAACGGCCCTTGCACGTCGCCTGCATTGACAAAATAGTCGCCGTAAGCCTCTATCATCTCGTCGAACACTTCCTTGTCGGCCTTGGGCGCCAGATCGTAGAAATACTTGAAAAAGAGTTGCGCGTGCTCGAAAGAATATTCGGGCAACCCCTCCCAGGTGTGCCACCACGCCGGGCGTTCGGCGGGGTGGATGTCCGAGGAGAGTATCGTGAACGTGCTCTGCCCGGTGGGGCACAAGTCCTCGTTGTCGTCGATTTGCAGGTACAGCCTCAGCGCGCGCTCGTGGAAAGCGGGGTCGTCGGGGCGGAGCAACCTCACCAGTATGGTGTCGCTGACGTGCCCGGCGCGCAGCACGGCTCTCTCTATCTCGTAATGCACGCCCTCCACCATATCCGTGGAGTCGGCCACGGCCCGTATGCCGACGGCGCGGTCGCGCCCCGCCGGCATGCCCATGAGCGAAACCGGGACACCCACGGTGTGGGTCTCGGATATGTCGTAGCCGAAATTGTAGGACAGTATCGAGTCGGTCTCCTTCGAACTGTTCTTGTAGTCGAAGAACACATGGTCTGCCTGCTGCGTGTCATAGAGCTTGTAATCTTCTTCGCCGCAGGCCGCCGGCAAAGCCGACACCGCAATCAGAAGCGTGCCGTGGCATAACGACGCAAGGCGCGACCCGGAATGTGTCAGGCGGGACAGGCGGCCTCGCCTTGCACTGCTTTTCAGAATCTTCATCGTCGTTCCTCCTTTCCTCTAATTCCTATAATTATACTCGTCTTGCGGGATGGGCAGGACATATACGTCGTCGCCGGCGGGGACGACCCTGCTGTCGAGGTTGGAAACGATGTCACGCCCCAGCCGCTTCATGTTGAACCACATCTGCCCCTCTCCGAACATTTCCTTGTGGTACTCGTTGTATATCATCTCCTGGGTGAGCGTGACACCGGGCTTCAGCTGCGGGAGCCCGCGCGAAGAGGTCTCCGCGTTGAAATAATCCGCCGCCCGCCCGTAGTCGGTCGCGAGCAGGGCCTCCGCCGCGATAAGGTACAGTTCCGAAACGTGCAGGAGCGAGAAGCCCCGGATGCGCCCGTCCCACTCCGGCGTGACCGAATTTTCGAGCAGGTGGCTGTCCACCAGCTTCAGGCAGCGGGCGTACCCGATGCCGCTCTTGAACCAGTTGTTCGCGCGGAAGTCCTGCGCCGTGGCATCCACGTCCAGCCTGTACACCTGTTCGTAAGGCATCAGGTGTTGCGACCCGCTCACGTCCGAGTACGGGTCGTAACTCCCGTAAGAGTTATAATTATAGAGGTATTGCTCGCACGTGCCGTTGTAAGAGTTGGAATAGACACCCCAGATGGTCTCCTTCGGCGACAGGCGGCCGGCGAACACGTCCTTCACCTCGTTGGCTTCCACGAGCGGGTACTTCCCGCTGTCAATCACCCGGCTCGCGCATTCCCCGGCCTTGTCCAGGTTCCCCCTCATCCAGCAGACGCGGGCCGTCAGCGCCAGGACGGCATAGTAATTGCAATGGGTCTCACGGTAATTCATGAAGGCGTAATAGTTCGTGTTTTCGCGGGGGTAAGTTATCCCGTCGGCTTCCCCCCGCAGCAGTTCCTCTGCCTCCGCCAGGTCGGCCAAAATCAGGTCGTACACCTTTCCCACGCTCTTGAACTCGTTGACGTGCATCGAATAGTCGGTGACGTAGGGGATGCCGCTTGCCGCCTCGTCGGTGGAACAGAAGAGGCGGAGCAGGTCGAAGTGGAGCATGGCACGCACGGCGAGCATCTCGCCCTTGTAGTAGTCGAAGAGCGGGAAATCCTTCCCGGAACGCCCCTCAAGGTTCTTCAGCACGTTGTTGGCGTAGCCTATCGCAGTGTAGGCCGTTGCCCACACCTCCGCGAAGCGCGTCCTCAGTTCGTCGTTGTCGTACCGGTAACGGGCCAGCGCGAGCGACGATTCCGTGTTCTGCCCCAAGTCTTGCGACATGATGTCCGCAAGTCCCCACGACAGCTCTTTCCCGTAGAGCGAGGACGACTGCAAGCACCCGTAGACCCCGTAGATGGCATCCTCGAAGCCTTGGGCGGTGCTGAAAAGGTCGGATTCCAGTTTCTGCGAGTCCGGGCGCACGTCGAGGAAGTCGTTGCACGAGGCGAAGGACAACCCGCCCGAAAGGAGAAGGGCCAATATCTTAGATTTTCTCATTTTTCCTTGCTGATTAAAAGGTTACGCTTAATGACATATTCACGCTACGGCTGTACGGGTAGGACGTGCCGCGCTCATACTTGGCCGAGGTGAGGCGGAAGAGGTCTTCCGTCCCCACGCCGAAATAAAGTTTCTGTATCTTGAACCGTCGCAGGAAGGAGGCCGGCACGTCGTACTGCAGGTAAAGGCTGGAAAGCCACAGTTCGTTGTCCTTTTCTACGAAGCGGTCGGAATAAGCGAAGGAGTTGCCGCCCGTTTCCGAGATGTCCAGGTAGGGCACCACGTCGCCGGCTTGGTGCCAGCGTTCCGTGAAGGCGCGCACGTCGCAGTTGAACCGCGGGTTAATGTTCTCCACCTTCGCCGCCCGGGTTGCGTTGTACATCTCGCCGCCGAAGCGGTAGGAGAAATACATGCTCAGGGAGAAGTGCCCGAACTTGACCTGGGTGGAGAAGCTCCCCTGCAATGCCGGGTTGGTGTCGCCGCAAGCCACTTGGTCGGACGAGTCGTAGTCGTAGGTGTAGTTGCCGTCCTTCTTGATGTAAATCTCCTTGCCCGTCGCGGGGTCGATACCGGCCGAGCGCACCGCGTAAATCGCCGTGGGCGACTCTCCCTCGCGGTACTGCACCAGCGGAGTGGACGAGACGTTGGCGGCCGCGTTCTCCTCGTTGCGGCGGCGCAAGGCATCGGAGATGTTGTTGATGACGGTCTGCTGGTGCAGCCCGTTGGCGGAGACGTTCCATTCCCAGTCCCTGTTCTTTATGATTTTTCCCCAAAGCGAGAACTCGAAGCCCTTGCTGGTCTGCGACCCGAGGTTGGCCTTCACGGTGGAGGCGGCGGAGGACGGGGGCAGCGACATGTCAATCAGCATGTCCACGGTCTTCTCTTTATAGTAATCGAGGTTCACGTTGAGGCGGTCGCCGAGGAACGAGGACGTGAGCCCCACGTTGAACTTCTTCGTGGTCTGCCACTTCAGGTCGGGGTTGGCCATGCTCATGGGAATGGCACCCACGCCCGTGTAGGCCGCGTAGTCGGTGTCGTAAATGTAGGTGGTCACCGCCTGGTAGGGGTTGAACTTCACGCTGCCCGTGTAGCCGTAGCTGGCGCGGAGGCGGAAGGTGTTCACCCATCCGAGCTTCCTTACCCATTCCTCGTTGTGGAGGTTGTAGCCCGCACCCGCCGCCCAGAACGGGGCGTAGCGGTGGTCGGCACCGAACTTGGACGACCCGGAAAGGCGGTATGAGCCGTCCACGATGTAGCGGTTCTTCCACATGAAGTTGGCCGCCGCGAAGGCACCCACGCTCGCGGCCACGTCCTGGCTGCCTCCGGGATAGGACGACGCGGGATAGGCTGTGGCGTATGCCAGGTCGGCGTGGCTGTCGGAGAGGAAGCCCGTGCCGGCGAGCACGCTCTCGTGGGTGTCTTGGTGCTTCACCTCGCCACCCATGTTCACCACGAGCATCGTGCCCTCGTTGTCGAAGTTGTGCGCGTAATTGGCCACCACCTTCGCGCTCCACTCGTCGTCGTCGGCGTTGGTCAACTGGTATAGCCCCCTTTGGTCGAGCGTCGTGGTGGAGGCGTATGTGTTGGACAGCGGGGAGACGAAGAGATCCTCCGTCCCGCGCGACGAGACATACGCGGCCTGCGCCGTGACGTAGAAGTTGGGCATGAAGTCGACGCGCGCGTCCAACGAGATTTCCTCCGTGCGCGTCCGCGACTTGTGGAAGCTGCTCAGCGATGCCTCGTAGAGCGGGTTGTTCATGTCGTATGACAGCTTCGACCGCAGGTTGCCTTCCTCGTCGTAGGGCGAATCATACGGGTTTGCCCCCATGTACGCGGAGAAGTCGCCGTACTTGGAGTAGTCCACGTCCAGTTGTTGGTGCGAGGCGCGCAACGTGAGCACCAGGTTCCTCACCGCCGTATAAGAAAGGTACAAGTCCATGCCGTAGCGGTTGCGCCCGTCGTCCTTCATCACGCCGTTGGTGGCGGAGTAGTTCGCCTTCACGTTGTAGTCGAGCCCCGACCCGCGTCCGGAAATCGAGAGGGAATGGTCGTGGGAGAAGCTGTTGCGCACGGCTTTCGACATCCAGTCCGTGTCCACCCCGCGGCTCACCATTTCCAGCTTGTCGTAATAACTCTGGTCGAGCTTCCCGGCAGGGTCGTCGTAGAGGCCTGCCAGGCGTTCCAGCTCGAGTTTCTGCGACGCGTTGCAGATGTCGTAGCTGCCAAGGTCGGCGAAACTCATCTCCGGGGTGAAGGTGTAGCGGATGCGGAGCGGCGACTGCGCCACGCGCTTGCGCTGTATGACAATCACGCCGTTGGCCGCGTTCTCGCCGTAGAGGGCGGTGGCCGAGGCATCCTTGAGGATGTTCACGGTCTCGATGTCCTGGATGTCGAGGTCGTAGAGCGAGGTGAGGTCGCGTTCCACTCCGTCGATGACGATGAGCGGCGCGTTGAGCCCCACCTCGTTGCCGGTGGCGAGCGAGGTGGTGCTGCGTATCACCAGGTCTGGCACCACGTTGGGGTTGTTGCCGGCGACATTGTCCGGGATGATGTTGAGTGCCGGGTCTAACGACGACAGGGTCTGCATCAGGTTGTTGGGCGACACGGAAAGAATCTCGTCGCCCGTCATCGTCATCGCGGCACCCGTGAACGTCTGCTTGTTGCGCGTGTAGTAGCCGTTGACCACCACGTCGGCAAGATCCTGTGAAGCCGGCTCGAGCGCGACACGCATCCCCGACGCGGCGGGGAGCGTGCGCGTCTTCATCCCGAGGTAAGACACCGTAACCCTTTGTCCCTTGCGGGGATTCGCGCGGAACGAGAACTTGCCGTTGACATCGGTCACGGCAACCGATTGAGTACCTTCTATCCTTACGTGAGCCCCCACGACGGGTTCGTCGTCCCCCGCCGAGACCACCACGCCGGATATTTGCCCGTCCACGCCGCCCGAGGGCTCGTCTTGCGCCCTCGCCGCGAACGAACATAACCCCGCGGCAAAAAGTATCAGAAACACAATCCTTTTCATTTCGATATAATTAAAAAACAAACCCACATACCTAAAAAACCATGAAAGGGGAAACACCAAGGCGTACGCGGATACCCCCTTGCCCCCGTCCCCGCGCGGACGGCGACGGCTTTTGGTACAAAAATAACGGTTTCTTTTTACCTCTTCCCGGCATTAACAAAGTTTAACCGAACAAATGTTCTTTTGCCGGGAAGCCCGGCTAACGGACGCGGCGGAACAAATAATGCGGGAAACATACGTTTTTTCGGCGGGAAAATCATAACTTTGCATAAGTTTTTTCACACCATGAGGAATATTCGTCAACTTAAACTTTTATGGATATGGACATAATCAAAGAGATTGTCTCGCGCGCACAAGGCAACAAGCAGCGCATCGTCCTTCCCGAAAGCACGGAAGAACGCACATTGAAAGCCGCCAACCAGGCACTCACCGACGGGGTGGCCGACTTGATTTTGCTGGGAAACCCCGCTGAAATAGAGGATGCGGCGAAGAAATGGGGGCTGGGGAACATTTCCAAGGCCACCATCATAGACCCCGCCACCAGCCCGAAGAAGGAGGAATACGCGCAATTGCTATTCGAGTTGCGCAAGAAGAAAGGCATGACGCTGGAAGAAGCCCGCAAGAAAGTGCTCGACCCCCTGTTCTACGGATGCCTGATGATCAAGAGCGGCGATGCCGACGGGCAACTGGCCGGTGCGCGCAACACCACCGGCAACGTGTTGCGCCCGGCTCTCCAGATTATCAAGACGTCCCCGGGAATCACCTGCGTTTCCGGAGCGATGCTCTTGCTCACCAAGGCTCCCAACTACGGGAAGAACGGAGTGCTAGTAATGGGAGACGTGGCCGTCACTCCCGTGCCCGACGCGGGACAGCTGGCGCAGATTGCCGTATGCACCGCGCGCACGGCCAAGGCCGTGGCCGGACTCGACCCGAAAGTGGCCATGCTGAGCTTCTCCACCAAGGGTTCCGCGAAGCACGAAGTGGTGGACAAGGTGGTGGAGGCCACCAAGCTGGCTCGCGAGATGGCGCCGGGTCTCGCCATCGACGGGGAGTTGCAGGCCGATGCCGCGCTCGTGCCGAGCGTGGGCGAAAGCAAAGCCCCGGGCTCCGTCATCGCGGGACACGCCAATGTCTTGATTGTTCCCAACCTCGAGGTGGGCAACATCTCTTACAAGCTCGTGCAACGTCTGGGGCATGCCGAGGCCATCGGCCCCATCCTCCAAGGCATAGCGCGTCCGGTCAACGACCTTTCCCGCGGATGCTCCATCGAGGATGTTTACAACATGATAGCCGTCACGGCCAACCAAGCCATAGCGGCAAAGGAACAGAAATAGACGGAATGCTTGACTTCCGCCCACGCTCGTTCCGCACGGAAACTGCCGGACGGGGAGTTTCTCCCGTGAAAACCATGGCAACAGGTAAACAACAGATAAGACAGACAGCATGAAGATTTTAGTGTTAAACTGCGGAAGTTCCTCCATCAAGTACAAGCTGTACGACATGGACGACCATTCCGTCATTGCCCAAGGCGGCATAGAAAAGATAGGACTGCCCGGCTCTTTCCTCAAGATGACCCTGCCGGACGGGACGAAGAAAATCATCGAGGAAGACATACCCGAACACACCAAGGGCGTGAAGTTCATTTTCCACATCCTGACCGACCCGGAACTCGGCGCCGTGAAGTCGCTGGACGAACTCGGCGCGGTGGGACACCGCATGGTGCACGGCGGGGAGAAGTTCAACCAAAGCGCGTTGCTCACGCCGGAGGTGCTGGAAGCTTTCACGGCCTGCACCGACCTGGCCCCGTTGCACAACCCCGCCAACCTGAAAGGCGTGAACGCCGTGTCGGCCATTCTGCCTTCGATACCCCAGGTGGGCGTGTTCGACACCGCCTTCCACCAGACGATGCCCGACTACGCCTACATGTACGCCCTCCCCTACGGGATGTACGAAAAGTACGGCATCCGCCGCTACGGCTTCCACGGCACGTCGCACCGCTACGTGTCGCGGCGCGTCTGCGAGTACCTCGGCGTGAGCCCCGCCGACCTGCGCATCATCACCTGCCATGTAGGCAACGGCGGTTCCATCTCGGCAGTGAAAGACGGCAAGTGCGTGGACACGTCCATGGGACTGACTCCGCTTGAAGGCTTGATGATGGGCACCCGTTGCGGTGACATAGACGGCGGCGCGGTGACGTACATCATGGAAAAGGAAGGGCTCACCCCCGCCGGAATGTCAGACCTCATGAACAAGAAATCCGGCGTGGCCGGCGTGTCGGGCGTTTCTTCCGACATGCGCGAAGTAGCCGCCGCGGCGCAGGAGGGCGACGGCAGGTGCCGCCTCGCCCTCGCCATGTATGCCTACCGCGTGAGGAAATACATCGGCGCTTACACGGCGGCCATGGGAGGGGTGGACATCATCCTCTTCACCGGGGGCGTGGGCGAAAACCAGTCCGAAATGCGCGAGGCGTTCTGCAAGGGACTGGAATGTCTCGGCGTGTCGCTCGACAAGGCCAAGAACGAGGCCGTGCACGGCGAGGAGGCCGTCATTTCCACGCCGGACAGCAAGGTGACGGTGTGCGTCATCCCCACCGACGAGGAGCTGATGATTGCCCAAGACACCATGGCCCTGATATGAAAGTCCCCTCTTCCCTGTGTGCGGCTTCGGCGGAACGCCCGCAGGGAAGAGGGCGGACTACTGCTCCTCCATCCAAGACGGGTCTCATGAACTGGCTTTTCCGGGCAGTCCATGAGACCCGGCTCGTTTCCAAGACACCTCAAAAGGAGACCCGTTTCACGCTTTCGTCCGCAAACGTGACATCCACGGCATCCAGGCTCGCGGATACTTTTATGTCCCTCACGACGTTCAATTCTTCTTTCGTGAATTCCTCCCCGCCTTTCTTCCAAAGCATCAGGGTGACGAAAATCTTTTCCTTTTTCACTTCGCTTTCGGCCATGACGACCCCGCATTTGCGGCTTACCGGATGCAGGCCTTCCGGATAGGCGACCGTGACCGTATCCCATCCTCGCAACGGAATCAAAGCCAAGCGATACGCCCCGTTTTGAAGTATCACGGCTCCGTCCGCTTCCGAAAACTTCTCTTCCGAAAGGGGACGACCCTGGATTTCC
Organism: uncultured Paraprevotella sp.; assembly: GCA_964523985.1. Classification (GTDB taxonomy): domain Bacteria; phylum Bacteroidota; class Bacteroidia; order Bacteroidales; family Bacteroidaceae; genus Paraprevotella. The sequence goes on along the minus strand of CAZGBV010000007.1, from coordinate 18,671 downwards.
GGCAAGGCGTAATGCCCCAGACGGACTTTCGTAGTTGACGGAGTGACGACCTTGTCCACGCGCAAGACACCGTCGGGAAGGGGTATATCCGCCAGCTTGTAGCGGATGTCACGGTCGGTCTCCAGTTCGGCGTCGCGCCGGTAAATCCCGTCTTCGAAACCTCGGAAGGTGTAGAGGCGGAGCACTTCCCATCGGTTCCTGCCGTTCAGCGTGGCGTAGTTCATGGACACTTCCCCGTGCGTCCCGTCGGCCATCCAAGGAAATTCCGTGTGGTAGGCCAACTTGTTATAGTTTTCCGAACTGCGGAACTTTTGCCAGTCGCCGGCTACCGTTTCGTGGCACCATGAACGCATCTCCGCCCCGCCGCAATTCGGGTAGTCGGTGATGAGCAGGTTCGTCGCTGGCTGGAACTTGTTGTACACATGACCTTTCTTGAATTCCTTTTCCCACGGCCCGTTATTTTCCACCGCCGTCCAGAACGGGTCATCGGCAGGGAGAAGCAGGCTCAGGAACACCTTTCCGCACCAATATACACTACCCCGGCAACTGTAAATCTGCACGGCGGGCGGGAAAGCCCCATAGAAACCCAACGTCGGCACGTTGTCTTCCAGGAAATCGGGGTTCTGCAAGAACTGAAGGAGAGTGGCGGAAGCGATGCGGCGCATCCAACCGTAATTGACGGAAGGGTCTCCCGCATATCCCAACAAGGCGAACGGCGTGACGACACCGAAGCGGTAGGAGATGCTCCGTCCCCACATGCTCATTTTGCCTTCCGCGCTGAATATGTACGGGAAATTGTCCACCAAATCGTGCTGGTTCTTCAAGAACCGCGCGGCGTATTCCGGGTAGAAGTGCCCGTACTTCTGCGCCCAAAAAGGGCCGTATGTCTGGAATGCCCACAAGCTGTAATAGTCGTATGCCGGCGCGTCGTTGTACCAGCCTTCCCCGCGATAGAGGTCAAGAATCTTTTCCAAGTTCTCCTTCATGCGCTGGTCGTTCACGGCATAACCTCGTTCCTTGAAGAAACTGATGATGAAAACGTTGAAGAACATCCAGTTCGACCCTATGGTAGGGCCGTTGCCGTAACTCAGCATCGTGGCGGCCAGTTCGTCTTTCTGCTCTTGCGTGAGAGGATCCCAAAGAATGTCCCCGACCACGGACAAGGAAATGGCCAAGGCACCGAATTCCACCAATATCTGGTTCGGCCCGCCTTTAAGGTGGGGGACGAAAGTGGGACTGTCCGGACGGATGAGGTTCAGGAGCTGGCGGCGATAGTAGTCCGCCACTTTTATCCCGTTCAGCGTGAGTCCGGGTTTTTCGCGGAGTAAGGGGGCGGCCACGAATAGCGTCCGGCAAAGCCCTTCCAGCTTGGCCGTGGGCACTTGCCCTTCTTCCTTGGGGTAGGTCTTGTCAAGTTCTTTGGGGAAATACATCGGGTCGTCCAACGTGCGGATGTAAGAGAAAGCCCCGCTTAACAGGTATTCGGCGGCGGCAACCCAACCCTGACGGGTCATGCCGGTGTAAGGACTGAGTTCGTAGTCGGGAGCCGGAACGGTAAATGTTTGCTCGATGGCATACGTCGGAGCGGCCACCTGCCCCATGGCGTTGAACGACCCTGCCAACGCCAACGCCAGAATCGCGGTTTCCAGATACGGTTTCTTCATTCAGATTCTTCTTTGATTATTCTTCCAACCAGTCCAAAGATACGAAAAATCCTGTTTCCCGTCTCCCAAAAAACTGAATTTGTTCCACGAAAAGATAAAAGGAAGCCATCCCCGCGCCTTGTCCGATGCCGCATCGCGACGAGCCGGAACCGAGGCAACGGCGGCGGCCTAAAACATTGCATCCCGTTCTTGGGCGTTCCATGCCGGAATGCTTATAACGTTACGGACAACAGGATTGAACTCGCATACCATCGTACCTTTGCAACGTTAAAGGTCGAGCCTCGAACCGCATGAAAAAGATTCTTCCGTTTGTGGCAATCGCCATCAGTCCGGCCTTGGCAACCAACGCCCGGAGCTTCAACGGCTACAAGTCGAGCCGTAACACGACCGACGGCAACGGTACGAACCGTGACAACTTCCCGACAAGAGGGAAACTCATATAAATCAAGGAAACAGCATACTTATGAACGAAAGCAAGCATTTGACAGGCTTGACCGATGTCCAGGTGCTCGAAAGCCGAAAGAAACATGGATCCAACGTGTTGACTCCACCGGAGAAAGAACCGTTGTGGAAAAAATTCCTCGAAAAGTTCAGCGACCCTCTCATCATGATACTGATGATTGCCGGCGTGTTCTCCGTCGGAATATCGTTCTACGAATATTTCGGCCTGAGCCTGAACCAGGACGCAGAAGTGTTCTTCGAACCTGTCGGCATATTCGTCGCCATCTTGTTGGCCACCGGACTGGCTTTCTATTTCGAGTTGCAGGCCGACAAGGAGTTCAACATCCTCAACCAAGTGAACGACGACGAACCCGTTGAAGTAATCCGCAACGGCAACGCCACGCAGATACCCCGAAGGGACGTGGTGGTGGGCGACATCGTGATTCTTGGCACGGGAGAGGAAGTCGCCGCCGACGGCGAACTGATAGAGGCAGTCCGGCTTCACGTGGACGAATCCACGCTGACAGGCGAGCCGGTATGCAGGAAGAGCGTCAAGGAAGAAGATTTCGACAAGAACGCCACTTATCCCACCGACCACGTGATGAAAGGCACGAAAGTGATGGAAGGCCATGGCAAGTTCCGCGTACTCTCCGTCGGCGACGAGACTGAACAGGGGAAAGTGTTCGAGGCCGCACAAATCGACGACAGCGTCAGGACACCGCTCAACGAGCAACTTGACGGACTAAGCGACTGGATTACCAAGCTGAGCTATGGCTTCGCCGCCGTCATCGTCATTGCTCGTATCGCGGTCTACCTTTCCTCCAACGGCACCGACTGCTTCGGCTCCATGGAGCAGGCCGCCTTGTTCGTGGATTACGTGCTCCGGACGTTGATGATTGCCGTGACGCTCGTGGTAGTCGCCGTCCCGGAAGGCTTGCCGATGGCCGTGACGCTCTCGCTGGCTTACTCCATGCGCCGCATGTTCAAGACGAACAACCTCGTGCGCAAGATGCACGCTTGCGAGACGATGGGTGCCACGACCGTCATCTGCACCGACAAGACCGGCACGCTGACGCAAAACCAGATGAGGGTCGAAGAGATGAAAGTCTATGACAAGAATGTCGACGACGGGGTATTCAACGAAGGGTTGGCCGTCAACTCGACGGCATCGATAGACTTCTCGGATGCCAAGAAGCCGCAAGTGCTGGGCAACCCGACAGAGGGAGCATTGCTCTTGTGGCTTCACAGCAAGGGAGTTGACTACCGCACCCTCCGCGAATCGGCAAAGGTGGTGGAAGAACTCCCGTTCTCTGCCGAACGCCTATACATGGCCACCGTGGTGGAATCGGCCGCCATGCCGGGCAAGAAAATCCTTTACGTGAAAGGTGCCCCCGAGGTCGTATTATCCCTTTGCAAGGCCGCCGGCGTAGGCGAGCAGGATGTAGAAAAGCATCTCCTGACTTATCAGAACCGCGCCATGCGCACTCTGGGCTTTGCCTTCCAAGCGGTGGAAGACGGCATGACGGCCATCGCCGGCGGCAAGGTCGTGGCTCCCTCCCTCCACTTTGTCGGCATCGCCGCCATCGCCGACCCTGTCCGCCCGGACGTGCCCGATGCCGTGAAGGAATGTATTGCCGCAGGCATCCACGTGAAAATCGTGACAGGCGACACCCCTGGAACCGCCAAAGAAATCGGCCGTCAAATCGGCCTGTGGACAGATGCCGACGACGAACGCAACATCATCACCGGCCCGGAATTTGCCGCGCTAAGCGAAGAGCAACTCCTCGACCGCGTGCCCGACCTGAAGATAATAGCCCGCGCGCGCCCCATGGACAAGAAGCGCCTCGTAGAAGCACTGCGAAAGGAAAACCAGGTGGTGGCAGTGACCGGCGACGGCACGAACGACGCTCCTGCCCTCCACGCCGCCCACGTGGGACTTTCGATGGGCGACGGCACGTCGGTGGCCAAGGAGGCTTCCGACATCACCATCGTCGACAACTCGTTCTCGTCAATCGGCAAGGCTGTGATGTGGGGGCGTTCTCTGTATCAGAACATTCAACGCTTCTTGCTGTTCCAGCTCACGGTGAACGTGACGGCCTGTTTCCTCGTCCTCTTCGGCGCGTTCATGGGTACGGAATCACCGCTCACCGTCACGCAGATGCTTTGGATTAACCTTATCATGGACACCTTTGCCGCCATGGCGCTCGCCTCGTTGCCTCCCTCTGAGAGCGTGATGCGCGACCCTCCCCGCGACCGCGGCGCGTTCATACTCAACAAGGTGATGATACGTGAAATTGTCGGGGTGGGCGGCTTTTTCTTCGTGATGCTCCTCGCCCTGCTCTATGTGTTCCAGCATGCCGATGTCACTTCACTTGCCGACCTGCCTACGTTGCAGCTGGGCGGGAAAGGGCACGTGACCACCTACGAGCTCACGCTGCTCTTCACCATTTTCGTGATGACGCACTTCTTCTACCTGTTCAACGCCCGCGCGTTCGGGACGAACCGCAGTGCGCTCCACATCAAGGGCTGCAAGGGTTTGCTCACCATCATGGCCATCATCCTTGCCGGACAGGTCGCCATGGCGGAAATCCCCGTGTTCCGGCAGTTCTTCAACGTCTGCGGCTTGAGCCTGCAAGACTGGGTTGTCATCATCTTCGGCTCGTCGCTCGTCCTTTGGGTGCGCGAAGTATGGCATCTGATTACGCGGAAGGCATCTTGACCCCGACAGGTTTCCTCTGATTCACAAAAAGGGTATCGGCAGGAGTACATGAAAAACCTGCTGAAACCCTTTTATTTCAAAGCATACGTAACTAACTGATTTCAACTCCGGAACGTCCCTCACACGCACTTCGCTCCCGTCGGACGCGAGGGCGTGCCTCCGGATGTCCGGGGTCGTAGCGTCTACGGGAATCGAACCCGTGTTACATGCGTGAGAGGCATGTGTCCTAACCGCTAGACGAAGACGCCTTAATTAGAGGGCGGAAGCTGGGGGATTCGAACCCCCGGTACGGTAAAACCCGCACGTCAGTTTAGCAAACTGGTGGTTTCAGCCACTCACCCAAACTTCCTTGCTTCCTCGGATTTCCTGTCCGCCGCAGGTGTTTCCCCAATCGCGACGCGAAGATAGTTCCTTTTGTCCGAATCTGCAAGACTTCGGGCTACTTTTTCCGAATAAAACCCGAAAAAGGCTCTTTTCCGCCCTATGCCTGTCGTATCAGGTAAGCGACATAGACCAAATACGCGGCCACCAAGACTCCTCCCTCCCAACGCTCGACAGTCCGTTTCGTGCAAGAGAAGCACCAGAGCATCAGGATGCTCAAGAGCATGAAGCCCAAGTCGGGACAAGAAAGACTCCCGGCGGACATCGGGGATACGGCGGCGCAGAAGCCCGTCACGAAGAACACATTGAAGATGTTGCTTCCCACGACGTTGCCTATCGCGATGGCCGAACTTCCCTTGCGCGCCGCCACGATTGAAGTGGCCAGTTCGGGAAGCGACGTCCCGGCAGCCACCAAGGTCAGCCCCACCACCGTCTCGCTTACACCGAGGCCGAGCGCGATTTCCGTAGCCGCGTCCACGAACAAGCTCCCGCCGAACACGAGGCCTGCCAAGCCGCACACGATGTAAAGGAATATGCGCCCGTAGGACATCGGAGCCGCCCGCGGTGCCTGCGGCTGGCCGTCCGCACCGCCCTTTTCGCGCGCCATGGAGAAAGTGTAAGACATGAACACGGCAAAGAAGCCCACCAGCGTCAGGCCGTCGGCACGTGAAATCAGGTTCGCGAACCGCCCGCCGTCCAACGCCGCGTCCGACGACACGACGATGAGTATCAGTGTTGCCAAGATGGCGAACGGTATGTCTTTGCGGACGGTGGACTTGCTGACGACGAGGGGGCTCGCCAAGGCCGAGCATCCCACAATCATCAGCGCGTTGAACGTGTTGCTCCCCACGATATTGCCGATGGAAAGCCCGCTGCTCCCTTTCAGCACCGACGTGAAGCTCGTCACGAACTCGGGCAGGGAAGTCCCGAAAGCCACCACCGTCAAGCCTATCACCATCTCGGGGACATCAAACCGCCGCGCCAAGCCCGTCGCGCCGTCCGTCAACTTGTCGGCACCGAGCAACACGAGCGCGATGCCGACCACAAGCAATACCACCGCAAAGAACATGAATCCGGTGTCTTAGTCCCGACGGCCGAGGTAAGTCATGACATAATATAACAAGGTGGCCAAGGAGCCCAAAGCCGCCACGACATAAGTGTACGCGGCGGAACGGAGAGCCGACACGGCAATCCCGTAATTCCGGCTGTTCACCACGCCGGCCTCGCTCAGCCAGCCCACGGCACGCCGGCTCGCGTCAATCTCCACCGGCAGGGTGATGAAGCTGAACAACGTGGTAGAGGCGAACAGTATGATGCCGAACAACATGATTTGGGGGAACACGTTCAGCGTCAGCATGCCGACGAGCAACACCCACATCATCCAGTTGGAAGCGAAAGAGATGACCGGCACCAGGCTGCTCCTCAACTTCAACGGGGCATAGGCACGGGCGTGCTGCACGGCATGACCGCACTCGTGAGCCGCCACAGCCGCCGCCGCCACGCTGCACGTGCCGTAAACGTCCTCGCTCAGGTTCACCGTCTTGTCCGCCGGGTTGTAATGGTCGGTCAGCGAACCCGGCGTACTTGTCACCCTCACGTCGTATATCCCATTGTCACGCAACATCTTCACCGCGACATCGCGTCCCGTCAGCCCTCCGTCGACAGGAACTTTCGAGTACTCCTCGAACTTTCTCTTCAAATTAGCTTGAACCAACCAACTGGCCAAGGCAATGCCGATAAAAATAATCCAATACAAATACAAATACATAATGCGTCTGTTAAGTTTCACGAAGGCATGGCTTCAAACATCGTGCCAACAAGACGCAAAAATAACGAAGAATCGCCGAATGTGGCAAATAAAACAGACATGAGAGCCGACTTTTTTTGAATAATTAGTATATTTGCGGTCAGGTTATTCACGAAAAAGCGTTAAGACAGATGAAGAAAAGCGTGATGTGCTTCTTGCTTTCGACGGCCGCCGCAAGCCTCCTGCCGGGATGCAACGGCGGCGGACGCCCCGCAAAGGAGCCGACGGACGGCGCGGCGGACTTTCCGCCCGACACTGCTTTCTACGGACATTTGGGAGAAGGCACAGGGATGAGCAGTCTTGAACTTGTCACCGACGGAGGCGACACGCTCGCGCTGAACAAGACCAACGAAAAGACGGGCGCAACGGGACGCATCGTGGGGGAAATAGCGAACTACACCGACCGTTATGCCGTCACGACGTGCGACGAGGGACGGAGCGTGAGCGTGGCTCTAAACGTCAGCCAAATCGCGCAAAGGAAATGGCAGTCGGACACGGACGGAGAGAACGGATTCCTGTTGGAGGCGGACGGCAAGACCAGCCCATTGTCCGGTACCTCGTGCAAGTACGCCCGGTGGAAACTGCACAACTGCAAGTTAGTGTTGTCGCGGGAAGGCGGAGGCGCAAGCGGCAATGGAAGCGGGGACGGGAACGACACGCTGGAAATCCTGAAACTCACGCCGGATTCCTTGACCCTGAAACACGTCCGCACGAACATCCCGGAGAAGTTTCACCGCATGCGATAAGAAGAACGCCATGGCCGGCAAAGACAAGATGGTGAAGTGCTACGACTGTAAGCACGGCAAGTATATGCAATGGATGAAAAACCCCGTCATCTGCGAATGCAGGCAGACGGGCGAGCGCTACGTGGCCGAAGCCCGGCGCCTATGCGGACGTTTCGAGGAACACACAAGCCGAGGAGCCCCCGAAATCACGCATTACAGTCATTATTAGGACGCACCCCGCCCGAGAGCCGCGCCGGCCGGCGGCCTCACTTGGCCGCCACGCATTCCACTTCCACCAGCGCCCCCTTGGGCAATGCTTTCACGGCGACCGCCGAACGCGCCGGATAGGGTTCCTTGAAGAAGGTGGAATACACTTCGTTCATGGCGGCGAAGTCGGCCATGTCCGAAAGGAATACGGTGGTCTTGACCACGTGTGACAAGTCTGTGCCGGCCGCCGCCATGACATGGGCGGCGTTTGCCAACGCCCGGCGCGTCTGTTCCCTGATGCCGCCTTCCGTGAGTTCCCCCGTAGCGGGATCGATGGGTATCTGCCCGGAAGCGAATACGAAACCGTTCACTTCGATGGCCTGGCTGTAAGGGCCGATGGCGGCGGGTGCCGACTCCGTGTGTAATGCTTTCATAAAGTCACTCCTTCTTCATATTAGTTTTAAGCCCGCGTCCTTTAGCGCGAGCTTGAGTTCCTGCACATGTTCCTCGTTGCGGGTCTCCACCTGCACACGCAGCCAGCAGGCCGTCACGTTCTCCGTGTCATCGTTCCGTTCGTGGTACACGCTGATGATGTTCGCCCCCACCGATGCGGCAATGCGGCTGACCACGAACAGTTGCCCCGGCTTGTCGTCCAGTTCCACGCTGAAAGTGTATATCCGTCCGCTTTTTGAAAGCCCCCGGTTTATTACGCGGCTCAGTATCGTCACGTCGATGTTCCCCCCGCTCACGATGCAGACGGTCTTGCGCCCCTTCACGGGCACCTTGCCAAACATGGCGGCGGCCACGCTGACGGCCCCGGCACCTTCCGCAATCAGCTTATGCTGTTCTATCAAGGCCAGGATTGCGGCGCATATCTCGTCCTCCGTCACCGACACCACCCCGTCGAGATACCGCTTGCACATACTGTAAGTGAGTTCCCCGGGTTCTTTCACCGCAATCCCGTCGGCAATGGTGGACACCGTCTCCAAGCGTTCTATCTTCTCATGTTCGAGGCTCAGCAACATGCCCGATGCCCCGTCGGCCTGCACGCCATACACCTTTATCTTCGGGTTCAACGTCTTGATGGCAAAGGCGATGCCGCCGGCCAGCCCCCCGCCTCCTATCGGCACGATTATCGTGTCCACGTCCGGCAGTTGCTCTATCAGTTCCAGTCCGATAGTCCCTTGCCCGGCAATCACCTGCTCGTCGTCGAAAGGATGGATGAAAGTGTACCCGAATTCGTCGCGCAGTTCCAACGCCCTGCGGTAAGCGTCGTCGTACACCCCGGACACCAGGCAAATCTCCGCCCCGAGGCGACGCGTGGCCTCCACCTTGCTGATTGGTGCCCCCTCGGGCAGACAAATCAGCGACTTGATGCCGTATCGCGCCGCACCGAGCGCCACGCCCTGCGCGTGGTTTCCCGCCGAACAGGCTACCACGCCTTTCGCCTTCTCCTCGTCGCTCAGTTGCGAAATCTTGTAACAAGCGCCCCGCAACTTGAAAGAACCGGTCACCTGCAGGTTTTCGGGTTTCAGGTATATTTCGCTTTCCGGGTTGATTTCCGGCGCGCATATCAAATCCGTCCGGCGCACCACGCCGCCCAACACATACCTCGCCCTGTAAAAGTCGTCCAAGTTCAACATAGCCGCGTTTTTGTCTGCAAAAGTGCGAAAAAGAATCCGACCAGCCTCTTTTCCACGCATTTTTTTTATAGGCTCTTAACTTAATGTCCTTTACCGGATAACTATTCAGCCAAAGTCGGGCACTTGCCATTAGGAGAGCACGAGATTTGCTTTGGCCGAACGGCTACCGGGGGTTGCACATCCGGAAGAAAAGGCTTACCTTTGGAATCGGAAAAAGCAAACATTACTGCCTATGAAATTCATCTCATGGAACGTCAACGGATTGAGAGCCTGCCTGGCAAAGGGATTCAAGGAAACTTTCGCCGCCTTGGACGCGGACTTCTTCTGCTTGCAGGAGACGAAATTGCAGAAGGGACAGCTCGACTTGGAATTCGATGGATACCGCTCTTTTTGGAATTATGCGGAGAGAAAGGGATATTCCGGCACGGCGGTGTTCAGCCGACACACCCCGCTCGCCGTCTCCTACGGCCTCGGCGTGGAGGAGCATGACAAGGAAGGCCGCGTCATCACGCTCGAGATGCCGGACTTCTTCTTGGTTGCGGTTTACGTCCCCAACTCGCAGGACGGCCTCCGACGTCTGGCCTACCGTATGCGGTGGGAGGACGCTTTCCGCGCCTACCTCCTGCGGCTGGATGCCCGGAAGCCGGTGGTGGCCTGCGGCGACCTGAACGTGGCACACCGCGAGATTGACCTGAAAAACCCGGACACGAACCACAAGAACGCCGGTTTCACGGACGAAGAACGGGAAAAATTCGGTGTCTTGCTGGATAGCGGCTTCACGGACACTTTCCGCTTTTTCTACCCCGACCGCGAAGATGCCTACTCGTGGTGGTCGTACCGTTTCAGGGCGCGGGAAAAGAACGTGGGGTGGCGCATCGACTATTTCTTGGTGTCCAGACGGTTGGAAGCGAACCTCAAGGGTGCGGACATCCATGCCGGGATTTTCGGTTCCGACCATTGCCCCGTGGAGGCGGACTTGTTCTGATAGTCCGCCCTTTCCTTTGCGGGAGCGGAGCCGTCCCGCGCATCCCGCCTGTCCGGAGGCAACACTCTCCGCCATATGGCGGGAACCGGCCCCGCGCTCTGCCTACATTCCTGACGGCTCCCCCCCCGCATATGGCGCGGGACATTCCTGCCGCGCACGGAAAGAAACCGGATTCGCCCGCATCCACCTTGGTCACGACCCGTCAACGTATCGTGACCAAGGTGGCACCGAACCCATATTCGCGGAACGAAGCATCCTGACAGGTGCAATTCTTATAAGTCCGCTTCAATTCTTTCAACAGTTCGTTGCGCAACACGCCCTCTCCCTTGCCATGGATGAAAACGATTTTCTGCCCCTTCTTCCTTAAGTTCTCCTCCATCACGCGCCGGAACTCCTTCATCTGACAATCCAGCATGTCCTTGTTGGTCAGTCCCGTGGTGTCGTCCAGCAATTCGCCGATGTGCAGGTCTACCTCGACGACACCGTCCTTCTGCCTTTCCGCCTTGCGGGCGGGTCTTGCGGTCGGTCGGTCGTCGTCGGCCTTCTTCCGCATGGCCTCCCTCAACTGTCCGGCATCGACGAATACCGTGCGGGCAGGCACGTCGTCCCTCACCACGTCGTAAACCAGAGCATCCTCTTCAAAGAAATCCGAGGGCCGGAACGTGTGCAACTTGTAAAACTTCACGGTGTCGATGCGCAGTTCCACTTGCACGGCCGGCTTGAGCAGGAACGTCTTTTCCTGTTTGTAGGCCAGGCATTGCACACAGACGCGTTCCATCTCGTTCAACGCCGCCCGGTCGAACTCCTCCATGAAGAACTTGGTGTTCGGCTCCGCCGTCCCTTGGAAACGCACGCGCCAACTCGCGCCCTCCGCGCTCATGTAAAGGAATGCGACATAGTAGTTGCTGTCGTTAATCAAGTAAGCCTCAAAGGGCGTGGTGGTCATTTCCTTGGGATTTACCGGGACGTATGCCAGATACACGTTCAACTTGTCGCCGCCGCGGCGTTCCTGCGGTTTCGGGACGAACGTCACGGGGCGGTCGTCTTCGTCTCCCTTGCCGTGCGAGAGTTCGGAAGAGCGTCCCCCGGCGAGCTTCTCCCCGTCGTGCGTGCCCGTGTTCACCTTGGCTATGTTGTAGTCGTCGGTGTCCACCACCACGCACTCGCGCACGGGCATGGGGATGTCGAAGCCGTCCTCGTCCCGCACCAACACCGTGCCCCTGCCTTGGAAGCCGCTCACCACGCCGCCCCCCACTTCGCTCAAGAACCTTACCTTGTCTCCGATTTTCATGTCTTGCGTTTTTTGTTTGTCTACGGCAAAGATACGGCAAAGCGGAAGGAACGCAAAATACGGCCGCCGTCTTTATGTTTTTTTATCCCAAACGCCGCTCCGCCCCGACAATTATGCCTAACTTTGCACGCCCACAGACGACTTATCCCGATGGAAGAAACCAAACACGTCCGGATGAAGGACTTCGACTACGAACTGCCCGAGGAACGCATCGCGAAATTTCCGCTGCCCGCGCGGGACGGCTCCAAGCTGCTGGTGTACCGCGGCGGAGCGGTGAGCGAGGACACTTTCGCTTCCCTGCCGGAATACCTGCCCCAAGGTGCCCTGATGGTGTTCAACGACACGAAAGTCATACAAGCGCGGTTGCGTTTCCACAAAGACACCGGAGCTCTCGTCGAAGTGTTTTGCTTAGAACCGGACTGCCCGCGCGACTACGGGCTTATGTTCCGGCAAACCGTCCGTTGCAGTTGGATTTGCCTCGTGGGAAACCTGAAGAAATGGAAAAGCGGGAGCCTCTCACGGGCGGTGGAGGCCGGAGGGCGCAGCTTCACTCTGAAAGCCACGCGGAAAGAGAACCTCGGCGACGGGCACCGGATAGAATTCGAATGGAATGACGACGAAGTGACATGGGCCGAAATACTGGAAGCCGCCGGGGAACTGCCCATCCCGCCTTACCTGAACCGCGAGGCGCGGGAAAGCGACAAGACAACCTACCAGACGGTATATTCGAAAGTGAAAGGCAGCGTGGCCGCCCCCACGGCGGGGTTGCATTTCACCGAGCGCTTGCTGGCAGACCTGGACGCGCGCGGAATAGACCGCGAGGAAGTGACGCTACATGTCGGGGCGGGCACGTTCAGGCCGGTGAAAAGCGAGGAAATCGGCGGGCACGAGATGCACACGGAACGCTTCTGCGTGCGCCGCGGCACGATAGAGAAGTTGCTGACCCACGGAGGAGGATGCGTCGCCGTGGGGACTACCTCGGTACGCACCCTCGAGAGCCTATATTATATAGGTGTGGCGTTGGACGGAAACCCCGACGCGCCAGAGGAGGGACTGCACGTGCCGCAATGGATGCCTTACGAGTATGCCGCGCGGACGCGCCCCGCCGGAAGCTCCGACGACGGCCGTCCGGAAGAACTCTCCACGGCGAAGGCTCTGCGGAACGTGTCGGCTTACATGGAACGCCGCGGCTTGGAAACCCTGCACGCCGACACGCAAATCATCATCGCCCCCGGATACGGTTTCCACGTCGTGCGGATGATGGTCACCAACTTCCATCAGCCGAGGAGCACCCTGCTATTGCTCGTCTCGGCTTTCGTACACGGCGACTGGCGCACGATTTACGACTACGCCCTCGGGCACGGCTTCCGCTTCCTCAGCTACGGGGACAGTTCGCTGCTCATCCCTTGAACCTCACTTGCCCCCGATGGTAGCCACGTAAAAAAGACAATCCGGCACGGCGGCGGCAAAAAGTCGCTCATTCGGGATAACGCCACACGAAATCCAACGTCACGGGGAAGTGGTCGCTATACCCTCCCTTGTACAGCGGCCCCTGATATGTGCGGAACGGGCGGATGCCGCCGTAAGTGTTTTCCCGTTCGCACATGAAATGAAACGCCACGATGGAGAGGCGGCCATCGTCCGCGTGGAACGGTTTGCCGCCGTCCGCCAACGCCGGACTGACCAAGATATGGTCTATCGTTTCCCATATCCCGCGGTAGCGGTAGGAGCCTTTCGCGTCGCTTCCGTGCGGGGAGGCAATTCCCCGCTCCCGGAAATAAGGGAAAAACACTTTGTGGAACACCTCGTCTCCCACGCCGGCATTGAAGTCGCCCATCAGGACGATGCGGGCATCGGCCACCGCCGCACGTACCGAATCCACCGCCGCGCATACCGTCCGCGCCGCCAGCATACGGTGGCGGCGCGAGACGCGGGTGGCTCCTATGCGGCTGGGCAGGTGGCACACGAACACGTGCAACGTGTCGCCGGACAGCACCTCGCCTTTCATATACAGCACGTTCCGCGTGGGGCGGAATCCCGCCGCGACGGAAGGAACCGTTATTTCACGCGACTCCAGCGGACGGAAACTGCCCGGCTGGTAAAGAAGAGCCACATCGATGCCGCGCACGTCGGGCGAATGGGTCGCCACGTAACGGTAGCCCAGCGCACGGAGCGGGGAACGCCGCGTCAGGTCGGAAAGCACACTGTCGTTCTCCACCTCGCACAACCCCACCAAGTCGGGCAAACGCACCTCGCCCACGGCCGCCACCACCTTTGACAAGGCATCCAGCTTGCGCCAATAGCGAGCCGGTGTCCATTTCTTCTTCCCGCCGGGCAGGAACTCGCGGTCGTCCTTCAAGCTGTCGTGACGGCAGTCGAACAAATTCTCCACGTTGTAGGACATGACCCGGAAGACATGTTGACCCGCGGACGGAAGCCACGCGCCCCACGTGCACGCCAACGCCAAGAACCAGCCCGCCGCCCTCATTCTTCCGGATCCGGCACGAACTCATAACATCCCGCATCCGGCATCTCCGGACGGGGCACACCGTAACGGTCGACCGGATAACGGGCGACTCCTTCCGGTGCGCCCTTGCCGCGCGCGACGGAAGTCTCCTTCAAGCGGAAATCGTACAGGAATTTCTCCGTGTCGAACAGGCGGAACTGCCCCTGACCGGTACGTTCCCCCTCGTCCCCGTTTCCCTCGTCCTCCCCGCCTTCTTCCACCATCTTTTCATACACCACGTTGACGAAACGCGCGGAGTCGTCCTTCGCCTCCACCGTGCGCAACACACAGTTCCCGAAATAAAAATCCGTTTCCTTGTCCCCGTCCTCGATGTCCCCCGCCACCACGTCGGCGGCGTAGCCCGTCACGAGGCAATTCAGGAAATGGGCGTGCAGGAGGGGGTAATCCATGGCCAGCCACTTGTCGGAGATGTACAAGGCATCGCCCCGCGAGGCATCCCAAGGATAGAATTGCGCCAACGTGCAGTGCACGAACTCGGCCCATCCGCCCACCACGGCCACGCAATGACCCAGCGTGTTGCTGATTTGGGTGTTGCCCACCGACACGCGGCAATGGTACAGCCCCAGCCCTTCACCTCCCACGTTGTGTATCACGCTGTTCTCCAACGTCAGTTTCGTCACGTCGGTGGAAGAACTGTCGCACGCGATGCCGTAGGAACCGCCATGTATGTCCACGTGATTCAGCAGGTTGTCCGCGCTTGCGGCTTTCAGGCGTATGCCTCTCCAGCGGGAGGGCGTGTTGTCGTAGGGCAGGTAGTCGAACATCCGGTCGGTGCGGTCCCCGCGGAACACCACGGGGCAGTCTGTTGTTCCCTCGGCCACGACGCGCCCGTACACGAGGAGGCCGGCTCCGTCGTGGAAGTACAGTTTCACGCCGGGCGCCATGCGCAACGTGACCCCCTCCCTCACGACGAGGCTGTCGTACACCACTACCGGCCGTCCGCCCTCGAGCAGAGTGTCGGACGTTATCGCTTTCGCCCTCCACAGGTAGGCATCCTGCCCCGTGGCCGTCAAAATGACATGTTGCTCCACGCCGCTCTCCAAGGCGAATACAAGGGTGTCGCACATGGTCACGGGGGCATCTTGCCCGCTTTCCGGCATCGTCACCTCGGCAAACACGCTGATGCTGTCGCCGCCGCGCACCTCGAAGTCGTAAGCCCGCGCCCCGCTTTCCGGTTCCAGATACGAGCCGTCCACGTTCACGCGGAAAGGGGTGTCCTTCCCCCGTTCCAACCGCACGGATGCCACGCGCAGGCCATCGGCGTTGCGGTTGTACACCGTCAGCCGCCGGGTGCTCGACCCCACCGTGGAAATCACCGTGTCGAACCGCACCGTGTCGGCAGAAAAAGACAACAGCGCGCCCGCGTCGGACGTGAACGACAGCGTGTCTTCACAGGATGCGAAGCCCCCCGCGACCGCCGCGTACCACGCGAAAGCCGCCTTCCGGAATACGGATGTCCCCAGCATATTCATAAAGTCAAGAAAGGCTTTCCGCCATATCCATAACGCGAACCTGCCCGCCTTTATTTCAAACTTTCTCCGGAATTTCTTTCAGGATAGCTTTTATATGCTCCCACACCATGGCAACCGTGGGTATCAGCAGCCGCTCGTCGGGCGAGTGCACCCCGCGCAACGTGGGGCCGAGCGACACCATGTCCAGCCCGGGATACTTCTCGCTGAACAAGCCGCATTCCAGTCCGGCATGTATCCCCAACACCTTCGGCTTCTTGCCGAACAAGGTCTCGTAAGTCTCCACGGCGATTTTCAGGATTTCCGACGCGGGATTCATCTTCCAGCCCGGGTAGCCTTCCCCTACTTCCACCCGTGCGCCGGCCAGCTCGAAAGCGGCCTTCACCATATTGCTCACGTGGCGGCGTGCACTGAGTATGCTACTGCGTTGGCTGGTCACCACGCGGATTTTTCCGCTTCCCGTCAGGCGGACACTCGCCAGGTTCGAGCTAGTCTCCACCAAGTCGATGTCCTGCGACATGGAGAGCACGCCGTTGTGCACGGCCAGCAAAGCCGAGACGAGTCTGCGTGCCGCGTCGCGCTCCACGGCTTCCGGCCTCGCGCTTTCACTCTGCAAGTCGAATGCCATGGTCTTCTCGGTGACGCTGTACTCTTTTTCCACGTCGGCGGCGAACAAGTTCCAGTCCACGCGGATGTTCTCCTTGTCTTTCATCGGGACGGCGCAGACCGCCGTGGCCTCGCGGGGTATGGCGTTGTGCAATCCCCCGGCCTGAATGTCGCACAGGTACAAGTCATATCTCGTCAGGGCGTCGTACAAGAAACGCGCCAGTATCTTGTTGGCGTTCGCCCGTTTCTTGTCAATGTCGTCGCCCGAATGTCCGCCCGTCAGTCCCTTCACCTTCGCCTCGAAGAAGAAGAAGTCCCGCGGGGTGTCCACCGGCGTGAAGTCGAACTCCGCCGTGGTGGTCACTCCCCCGGCGCAGCTCACGAACAATTGCCCCTCGTCCTCCGAGTCGAGGTTCAGCAGGATGTCGCCCGACATGAAACCGGGCTTCATGCCGAAAGCCCCGGTCAGCCCCGTCTCCTCGTCGCGGGTGAACACGCACTCCACCGGCCCGTGGGCGATGTCCGTAGCGTCCAGCAAGGCCAGCTCCATCGCCACGCCTATCCCGTCGTCGGCTCCCAGCGTCGTCCCGTCGGCACGCAACCAGTCGCCGTCCACCAATGTGCGTATCGCGTCTTTCCCGAAATCGAACTCCACGTCGCGGTTCTTCTCGCATACCATGTCCATGTGACTTTGCAGGATTACCGTCTTGCGGCCTTCCATGCCCGGCGTGGCTCCCTTGCGGATCAACACGTTCCCCGTCTCGTCCACCCTGCATTCCAGTCTCCTGTCGCGGGCGAAGCGTTGCAGATAAGCCGCCATCTGCTCCTCTTTCTTGGAGGGGCGCGGTATGCGGTTCACTTCCGCAAAGAACCTAAATACCTCCCTTGGCTTCAACAAATCCATCTCCATATCCACTCATTTTTACATGTCTGTTCTGCTAAAATAGGTTAAAAGCGAAGACGCGGTGCAATCCTACGCTTTTAAAGTTTAACTTTGTACGACAAATGTACGCAAAAAAATGTTGAAGGCACTATCGTTTGCCCTGATAATTGTGGCACTGAGCATGGTTTTCTTTGCCATAAAGATAATATTCAAGAAAAACGGACGCTTCCCCGACATACACGTGGGGCACAGCGCGGCCTTGCGCGGACGAGGCGTCACGTGTGCGCAAGCCATGGATGCCTTGGAACGTGCGGGAAACCCGCATAAAGTCAACGAACGCAGTACGGGAAATCATAAACAATGACATAATGAAGAAAGACACTATCATCGGCACGGGACTTACCGCGTTGGCTGCCACGTTCGCCCTGACGGGATGCGGCAAGCAGACGTCGGAGGAGACGGCAAACACTCAGGCTACGGAAATCCCCGCAGGCGGCTTGAAAATCGCATACGTGGAAATCGATTCTTTAGCCACGCAATACAAGTTCTGCAAGGATTACACCATCCTGATGAACAAGAAAGGGGAGAACATCCGCGCCACGCTGGCGGGGAAGGAACGCGCGTTGCAGGCCAAGGCCGCGGAACTGCAAAAGAAATACGAGTCCAACCAGTTCTCCACCAAGGCCGAAGTGGAACAGGCGCAGATGGCGCTCGCCAAGCAGCAGCAGGACTTGCAGGCGTTGAACGACCGTCTGATGAGCGACTTCGCCGCGGAACAGGCAAAATACAACAACGAGATGCGGGACTCCATCCAGTCGTTCCTGAAAGAATATAACAAGACGAAGAAGTTCGACTACATCATAAGCAAGGCGGGCGACAACATCTTGGCGGCCAACGCCAAGTACGACATCACGAAGGACGTGGTGAACGGCCTGAACAAACGGTACAAGAAGAAACCGGAAACGGCGGGGGATGCCAACGAAAAAAGCGATTAGGCGGAAAACGTATGATGAACGGCTTGTCGCCGTGCAGTATACGGCGACGGAAAATCCCCGGTTTTCCGGGCGGATTCCACCCCTGCCGGGATGCGGATTTCGGACGGCAGTCTTTTCCGTCTTATCCTGGACGGGGAAACGGTTCGCGCCGGAACTCTTGGATTGACGATTTCGCCGTGGTTCGGCCGTTGCCTCAGTCCGCCGGACGTTTGTTTCCGGCGGTACGCATTGTCCCGGAAAGATTTTTCGTAAGGAATCCCGTCAGTCTGCCGATTTGCGGCCTCCGCGTATCTTTCCATGTCCGGATGCCGGACGGCGAACGGACGCG